>NZ_SMMF01000954.1:7637-94275 GCF_009711355.1 Roseibium sp. RKSG952
CATCGCGAGCGGTTTCAACTGACCGCCTTCGATTAGCGGAGCTTGTTCAGCCAGTGAGGTCACAACCAACGCAACTTCGCCCGCTATCGCTGCCTCCTGCCCGGGCGCTGAGCCTTTGTAGGGAACAAACTTGAACTCAGTCCCTGACCCTTTTTCGATGGCCAGAAGATTCAAATGGTGGATCGAACCCGCGCCGGAAGCCGCGGCTGGAATAGTGCCAGGAGCAGCTTTTGCAGCATCAACCAGTTCTTCCAGAGTATTGTAAGGGCTGTCCGCCGGCACCGAGATCAGATCAGGTGATCCGCCAACAATAAACGGATACCAAAAGTCAAATTTCTTATCCCAACCACCCTGCACAGCAGCGGTGACGTTCGATTCAGAAAGACCAACCAATGTGTAGCCATCGTCTGGTTGGTTCATGACGTAGACCATACCGTTAGAACCTGCGACCCCACCTGTTTGATTGATCACATTGATCGAGACCGGAAGGTGTTTTTCCATCTCGGCCATGATCATTCGGTTGATCGTATCCGTGCCACCTCCGGCCCCCCAGACCACAGCTGTAGTGATATCACGATAGGGATAATCCTGCGCAACAGCTGCCCCTGCAATGCCGGTCGCCATCACGGCTGCGGCCGCCAACCGCCCTAGCTTTAGTTTCATTTCCAAGTCCTCCCAAACATCTTTGCGTTTATTATTGCATTTATTTGCGTATACATTAAAGAATGCGTTGTCAACGGACTGTAGTGGAAGCTGCTATCGCGCTATGAATGCGAAACGGGAAGGAAGCGGGCTAAGATGAAGAAGAGTTATGATGTGGCAGTGTTCCACGGGGACGGAATCGGCCCTGAAATTATGGCCCCTACGCTTGAAATCCTGCGTCAGCTCTCGCGCAGCAGTCCTTCCTACGAACTGGTGTTTACAGACGCTCCGGCGGGCGCAGGCCATTACGCCAAAACTGGAGATTCGTTTCCGGCCGGGTCACTCGAAACTGCACGCAACGCCGACGCGATTCTGCTATCTGCAATGGGTTTGCCGGATGTTCGCTACCCTGACGGAACCGAGATTTCACCGCAGATCGATCTGCGAAAGCAACTGGGACTTTTCGCTGGTGTGCGACCGGTGAAGGTATGCAGCGGACAAATGACCCCCTTGGCGCTGCCCTCTGGAAAAGAGATCGACTTTGTCTTGATACGCGAAAGCACAGAAGGATTGTTCTTCACCCAAGGCGCTGGCGAAGTTACCGAACACGAAGCACGTGAAACTCTGCTGATCACTCGTGAGGTTTCCGAAAAACTGTTCCGTTTCGCGTTTGAACTCGCCCAGAACCGCAAAAGAACCGGGCGCGGTCGGGGTCGAGTTACATGTGTCGACAAAGCCAATGTGTTCCGCGCCTTTGCGTTCTTCAGATCAATGTTTGACGCCGAAGCCGCCAACCATCCGGATTTGCAGGCTGATCATGCCTATGTCGATGCGACCGCTCTGTGGATGGTTCAAAAGCCTTGGGAATTCGATGTATTGGTGACTGAGAACATGTTCGGAGACATCCTCTCCGACCTTGGCGCGGGTCTCATGGGTGGTCTAGGACTGGCGCCATCAGCGGATATCGGGTTGAATCACGCTGTATTCCAACCCTGCCATGGTTCCGCTCCGGACATTGCGGGACAGGGTATTGCCAACCCTTTTGCGATGATCCTGTCCGCAGCAATGATGCTTGAATGGTTAGGGTTGAACCATAATCATCCAAACCTGTCCAGCGACGGCGAACGATTGCGTGAAGCCGTGGAAAAGGTGACTGCAAACGGACAGAACCTGACGCGTGACCTTGGTGGCACCGCCGGAACGCAGGACGCAGGTACATCGGTATTGGAAGCATTGCGGTTATGAATACTAAACAAGCTATCAGGGTCGCTTGTGTGGGCGCGGGGTATTTCAGCAGGTTCCACTACGAAAGCTGGTCTCGAATGCCCGGAGCGGTTCCGATTGCATCCTGCAACCGTGATATCAACAAGGCGAAAGAAACAGGACTGGCCGCTTACGATGATCTGTCAAAAATGCTGGAGGTGGAAAAACCAGATCTCGTGGACATCATCCTTCCACCTGTGGCGCAGGCCGACGCCATCCGAACGGCACTGCGCTCTGGAATAAAGTGGTTGATCTGCCAAAAGCCATTTTGCATGTCTTTGGATGAAGCGGAGAAGATCGTCTCCGAGGCTGAAGCAGTTAGGGCAACTATTGTTGTGCACGAGAACTTTCGCTTCCAGCCTTGGTATCGCGCAATCAAAGAGGCGATGACCGAAGGTCGAATTGGTACACCTCTCCAAGCGACTTTCCGGCTTCGGTCCGGTGACGGACAGGGACCACGCGCCTACCTAGACCGGCAGCCGTACTTTCAGGACATGCCACGTTTCCTGGTTCATGAAACAGCGGTTCACTGGGTAGACACATTCCGGTTTTTATTCGATACGCCCAGCGCAGTTTACGCAGACTTGCGCCAAGTTAACCCGGTTATCGCGGGCGAGGACGCAGGTTACATCCTATTTGACCACCCCAACGGTTTGAAAGCTCTGTTCGATGGCAACAGATGCCTTGACCACAGTGCCGAAAACCTGCGTCAGACCATGGGCGAAGCGCTCATCGAAGGAACCGAAGGATCACTGGTTCTTAACGGCGACGGTTCAGTAGAACTCCGCGGTTTTGGAAAACAGGAGCGACAGCAGATTCTGCCTCCAAGCGATCATGATGGATTTGGAGGAGACTGCGTCCACGCCTTGCAAAGTCACGTCATTTCGGGCCTTCTACTGGGCACGCCGTTAGAAAACACGGCCCGAGACTATTTGGATGTGATCCGCATTGAAGAGAATATCTATCTCTCAGCTGCGGAAGGACGAAAAATCAACCTGGAGACGCCGTGAAGGATCAGGACGCAAAAACTCTTTCCAATACGCAACGCGCTGTCAGGGATTTGCGACAGATGATCCTGTCCGGCGAACTTGCAGCCGGGACTGACCATCTGGAATCGGAACTCGCCGAGACCCTTGGCATGTCCCGCACCCCGATACGGGAAGCTGCGCTGATGTTGGAAAGTAAGGGGTTGCTGGAAATGCGGCCCCGAAAGGGCGTTCGGATACTGCCTGTTTCATCAGATGATATGCGTGAGATTTACGACATACTGACGGAACTTGAGAGTCTCGCGGCACAGCGCGCTGCCGAAGCGGGTTATTCAGAAGATGAACTGGCGGTACTTGCTGGCTCAATTGCAAAGATGGACCAAGCCATCGAAGCTGAAGACCTTGAAGCCTGGGCCGAGGCCGACGAGTTGTTTCATCAGGAACTCGTTCGGTTGGGCGGCAACAAACGGGTCGAAGCGATTGTCGCCATGATGAGCGACCAGGTACGTCGCGCGCGTGCAACGACGTTGTTCATCAGGCCCCTGCCCGTCAAATCCAATGAAGATCACCGAGTCGTTTTCCAAGCGATTAGTGAAGGTCGACCGGATGTTGCCCGTGAACGTCATCGTGAGCACAGGCTACAGGCCAAGGCTATGCTTTGCAGGATACTCGAAAAACATCGGCTCAACAGCCTCTGATCTGCGCGTATTCGATCGTTAATCGGCTAAAATAGCTGCCTATTTTCGGCACTAAAGGCGCTCCGAATAATTGTCTGCCACAGCAGTCCACAGTAGCGTCCGGCTGTTCGGATTTTCTTTTTTCAAATCACTCAACCAATCACTGCATCGATTGGGATTGATGTAGTACGAATTCGTATTATATTAGTTCGATATCGTACTACCGGAGAGTCAAGATGCCAAATCGAAGACGTTTACTCAAAATTCTAGGCGGAGGCACAATACTGGCGGCAACGGGTGCGGTTGGGTTCCTCGCTACACGCACGCCGCATGACGCGCTGGCTCCGTGGACGCCAAAATCGTATGATGACCCACGCAAAGCCGCTTTGTCCTACGCAATTCTCGCCCCCAATCCGCACAACTTGCAACCTTGGCTGGTCGAGTTGGTTGGACAAGACAAGGTGCGCATCCACCGTGATCCTGATCGCGAGCTTCCGGAAACCGATCCTTACCACCGCCAGCTCTATATTGGCCTCGGCGCCTTTGTTGAGACGATGGTCTTGGCAGCAGATGCACAAGGATTTGATGCCAAGGTCAAATTACTGCCTGATGGGGATGACGGACCCGTCGCAGAAGCAGTGTTTGTGCCGGGCGGGGCATCCGATCCACTATCAGATCAAATCCTAAACCGACATTCCAACAAAGAACCGTACACTGAACAGCGGCTGTCCGAGGCGGAAATGTCGGTCCTTGAAAACTATGCCACTCTGATTTCCGATGAGGATCTAGTGACCCGTATTCGAGACCTCACGAAGCGCGCCTTTGAAATCGAAATGCGAACGCCGCAGACCCTGAAAGAATCCGTCAACCTGATGCGGATCGGGAAAGCAGAAATCAACGCCAACCCAGACGGGATTGAATTGCGCGATCCCATGCTGGAAACACTGCGACTTACCGGCCTATTGGACAATGAGACCCTGATGAACGTTGACCACCCAGGCACTCAGTCACACATGCGAGGCTACTTCGCCATGCTAGACGCGACGCCGCAATACGCAGTCCTTACGACAGCCACAAATACGCGAAGCGATCAACTCGATGCCGGGCGTCGGTTGATGCGTTTCTACCTGAAGACAACCGAAATGGGTCTGGGCGTTCATCCGGTCAGTCAGGCCCTTCAGGAATATCCTGAGATGGCCGATGAATACGCTCTCGCGCATGAGCTTCTTGCGTCACCAGGCCACACGGTGCAAATGTTGTTGCGTTTGGGGTATGGGCCTGAACCAATTGCCACGCCCCGTTGGCCTCTGGAGACACGAATTCTGAATGAAGCCTGAATATGAGACCAACGAAGTCTACCGGTTCTTCACCGAGGTCGGGATCATCAATCAGTTGATCTCGACCAAGCTGGAAACGTTTTTACCCGGCCGAATGACTGCCACTCAATTTGGGATACTAGGGCATCTAGTTCGTCGTCCTGAGGGGGAAACTCCGCTGCAACTTTCGAACGCGTTTCAAGTGCCCAAGACTTCGATGACACACATGCTCGCCAGCCTTGAAAACCATGCCCTGATTACCCTTGAAGCCAACCCCAATGATAGGCGTTCAAAAATTGCTCGGTCCACACCGGAAGGCGCGGAGTTTTTGAAAGCTTGTATGGAGCGGATGTCGGAAGCTCTTGGTCCAGTTTTGTTCGAACTGGGGCCTGAACCGTTTCACAGGTCTTTACCTAATCTGACCCTCATTCGCGAAACATTGGACCGTGAGCGGGACTAGACGCAACCTGCGTCAGCTCAAGAAAGCAGTAAAATTCTCAGAACATCATGCAATCTCCGCCCGGGGAAGCGGCAGTGATCCTTTTGGCAATGTGGACGTGTAGGCAAATGTCACAACCATCAGAGGCACACACCTTGTTATTGCGCGCGCTCAGAGAGAAAGAACAGCTCAATGGGTTGGGCAAGGCCACGTATTTCGTGATCCCCACAGCTGACGAACATGTTCGGTGCAGCACTTGCAACAACTGACGTCGCCAAAACTCTCCGACCGATTGATTTTGTTAAACCTTCAATTCGGCTTGCGACGTTTACCGCACCGCCCAGAACTGTAAAATCAAGCCTGCCGGGGCTGCCGATATTACCATAACTGACCTGCCCCACGTTGATTCCAACACCAATGTCCAATGGCGGTTTTTGAATACCTTCTCGTCGTGAATTGAGAGAATTCAAACCACTCAATATGCTTTGGGCTGCGAGCGCTGCCATGCGGCATCGGTCGGCGTGGTCATTTTGAGTTTCAATAGTAAAGATTGACAGGATGCCGTCGCCCATAAACTTGAGGACGTCTCCACCGTTGTCTTCTACGGCTTTGACCACCAGATCAAAATAGTCGCTAAGCGTGTCAAAGATTTCTTCTTCCGGAGAGGTCTCGGAAAGTGCCGTAAAGCCTCGCAGATCAGAGAACATCACCACGGCATCCAGAGTTGTTCGCTCACCGCGCTTTATATTGCCGCTCCAGACTGCCTCGGAAGGTCCATCTCCTAAATAAGTTCGAAGTAAACCTTTAGACGATTTGCGCATCGTAACAGGCTCAAGAGCGGAAGAAAGGGCCGGTAATGCCGCTTCAATCAGTCTTAGATGATCCTGCGAAAATCCGTCCGGCGACTGCGTAACAAAGGTGCAACCATGCAACGATCCATCACCGTAATAGAGCAAGGTAGCATAGTAGTCGGTACCGCCTTGCTCTGCAAATTCCAGATAGGATGAATGCTCTGTCTCTAAGTCCAGTTGCCGGAGACTTTTGTGAAGTGGCTTTCTGTTCGCAAGAATATACTCGAATGAGCTCCCAACATAACCATCTGTCAACATCGTCTCATGGGTGACGTCGTAGCTGTCGGTACCTTCAGGCGTCCAAACTACCCCCCAGGCAATAAGCAATGGGTTGGCAAAGCGCTGGCCGATGTTTGCTCGCCAAAGCGGAACTCCGGCTTCGGTCAAGGAGGAACAAAACTGTGACACCACCTTTACGGGATCGCCGGAGCGCCGACCTTCTGTGATCATCCATTCGGTTAGTCGAGCGACTTGTTCCATGGGCCCAATTTAGTCGCTCGGAAACGATGAGCAAAGACTATTGGACTTGCAATGTCGCTTGCTTTTACTGAGCAAACTGATCTGACTGATCCAAGTTGATGCTAGGGTGATCTTTGGATTGTAATCCATCGGAAAGATAGTTTGGTACATTTCGATTTCGCGCGGTTCCAAACCGGCCTAACTGAAGATTGCAGCCCTTCGCTCGGGCGACCATCAATAGAAACCAATCCCGCTGACATCTACGAGGACCTCGTGGTCGCGCCCGAAGGCTACAACTCCAACTGAGGTGATTTCGTCAGCGACGGGAATAGCGCGTAACATGGAACCTGAAGCCTTGAAGTCTGACAGAGGCAAAGTGACTTCGGTCCATTCTTCAGAAGTTGCAAACCCGGCCTGATAGTATAGCCACGGAAGCACCGTGCCACGTGTCCTGAGGTGGACGAAGTATTGCTCGCCGTTACCCCGGACCAAGAGCCTGACGCCCGAAACACTCGCATCTGGCCGATCAGGCAACTTGCGTCGAAACTGGATGAAGCCACCGTTGTTTTCTGTACTGACGGTTCCGGTCAACCGCGCGAATGCAACTTCACTTTCCGAACGAAACTGCACCTGCCCTGATGAGACCCCTCCCATGACAGTGTCGGCAACGTAGTCCCAACGCGTCTCCGGAGACTCGGAGAAGTCCTCAGTAAGATTTCCATCAGCCTGCGCCATTGTAGATCCGATGATAAATAGACCTGAAACAAGCCCAACGAAGTTGCCACGCATATTGTCCTTCCTCAGTTCAATATCGCAATGGAAAGGTTAAGCGCCGTGGCAAATGCGACCCATGCTAAATACGGCAGGAAGGCCAATGCAGAGACTCGATCAGTGTGCCTGACTTCAGCGATGAACACGACGATGACAGCCAGCAACGCGACAATGACCACAAGGGCCACCCACGGCATTTGCAATACGAAAAAGGTTGGGGACCAAAAGAAGTTCAGACCCATCTGCGCCCACCACAACTTCATTTTGGTGGAGCTTCGGTCTGCTTCGAACTGACGCCACCCCGCCATGGCGATCAACACATAAAGCACCGTCCAGACCGGGCCAAATATCCAATTCGGTGGATTGAAAGCAGGTTTAGAAAGCTGCGCATACCAATCGCCAGGTGCAGTCAGTGTACCGATCAGGATGCCACCTCCCAACACGAGCGCAAGAAATGTTATGCGGATCAACCAATTCGCCATTGTAGGATAGCTTTCAACAGTCCTTGGTCGTGACGTGGACAAGCGCGTCCGAAGAGAAGGTCGCAGTACTGGTCTCATCCGCGTCGGAATAAGACACCGTAGCACCTTCGATCTCCGACCCTGTTACGGTGATTTCGCGTTGCCCGATGGTGTCATCTACATCGATGGTAAAGGCTAGGGTGTCTCCGGCTGCGAGGGAGGCGATCTCAAGTTCAATTGTATTTTGCCCGTCCACAACCGAAGGAAGTTGACGCAGTGAATCTGCACCCTCAACGAATTCGAGAGGCTGGAAGACCTCTACGCCCGCACCTATTTCGGTCACGTCAAAAATCAATCGTCCGGCAGATTGCGACAGATCAATTTTGACGTTCGAGGCTTCAACTTGGCACGTTCCTACATTTGTCAGAACGAAACGGTCCTTGGGTGCGCCTTCTATGAAGCGAATTTGTACTCCGGCTTGAAGCGAAGACGCTACGAGTAATCCAAAGGTCGCCGCAAGAATGCTGGTCGGGAGCATATCTATCTCCTTGCTAAAGGGTTCTCGATAGATACGTTTCGGCGGGTTTCTTGGATCAGACTTATGACTTTTAATTATCGTGGTTCAGCCGACAGGTACTTTCGCGGGTTCCATGCACCGCATTCAGATCGATTAAGTCAAAACATGCCATTGTCATTCGCGCTGTTTGCTGGAACTTCCTGAAGAACATCCCAATGTTCAACAACCTTACCTTCGGCATCCAGGCGAAAAATATCGATCCCTGCGTACTCGAGACCATCGGGCCAGATTTGGTGGCAATGCAGAACAACGTGGTCGTCTTCAGCAAAGGCACGTTTTATGTCCACACGCTTTCCCGGGTATTCAGCAGCCATGCGTTCGAAATACTCGACAAAAGCTTGCTTGCCGTCGCCAACATGCGGGTTGTGCTGCGTATAGGTTTCACCAACAAAGGTCGCTATGGCCTCGGCAGGTAGACAATCATTGAACATCATTTCGTAGAAAGCGATGACGTTTTTCTTGTTTGTTCCGAGGTCCGGCATGCTGATCTCCAGATCGACGTTTACTAAAACTGTTGGCCCGTGAAGTACTTGGAGGCAATCTGGCAAGGATCTCGATCACTGATTGGCAAAAAGTTGCGAGCTTGATTTTGCATTCCGACTATTTCGCGGGTTAGCCACCTATTCGGTTTCTTCGAAGTCAATATGAATATGATTTCCATCAGGATCGGCCACATGGACTTGGACCATTCGAGCCCCCGGGACTTCAGTTTTGCGATACTGGATCTGACTCGAGATCAGTTTTTCTTCGAATGCACTCAACCCCGTGGCTGAGAGCGCAAAATGCTCGAGCTTGAGCTTCACTTCGGAGCCGACATTGGGCGTTCCTTCATTACCCACAAGGTGGACCACGGCATGGTCACCGGCATACAACCACGCTCCGGGAAACGGGAAATCAGGACGGGCCCCGGGCTTTAAACCCAGGACCTCTGCATACCAGGCGACCATGTCAGGCAACCTTGTCGTTACTATGTTCACGTGATCCAGCCGTTCAATTCTCATCTAGAAGCCCTCAAGCACCAGCTTTCCTTTGGCCTTGCCGCTTTCAAGGATAGCATGCGCTTTCATTAAGTTGCTGGCATTGATTGTACCAAGTGTTTCGGTTGCTGTGGATCTGACCTTTCCATCGTCTATCAAGCCGGCGACCTGATTCAGGATTTCGCTTTGACGGTTCATATCGCCAGTCCCAAAAAGCGAACGGGTGTACATGAACTCCCAATGTATTGAGATCGACTTGGGTTTGAACGGCGCGATGTCGAAGGTTTCAGGATCGTCTATCAACCCAAAGCGACCTTGGGGTGTCATCACCTCTCCAGCTTGAGACGCATAAAGCTGGGAATGGTTCGTTGAATAGATGAAATCCACGCATTCCATACCGAGCGCATCGAGCTGCGGTCCCAGAGGTTCAGCATGGTTGATGACATGGTGCGCGCCCAACTCTCGAACCCAGTCTTGTGTCTCGGGTCGAGAAGCGGTGGCAATCACCGTCAAGTCAGTGAGAGCTCGGGCCAATTGAATGGTAATTGACCCGACACCGCCTGCGCCGCCTATAATCAGCAATGTATTGGTTCCGCCGGGAACGACATCCTGGACTCGCAAGCGGTCGAACAGCATCTCATAAGCAGTTAGCGTCGTAAGCGGCATCGCCGCAGCCGCTGTCGCTGGTATGGATTTTGGCACGGCTCCGACAATACGTTCATCTACCAGATGAAACTCGGCATTGGTTCCCGGCCGGTTGATCGCCCCGGCGTACCAAACTGTATCTCCCGGATTGAAAGTCTCAACCGCTTCGCCAACGGCTTCGACGATCCCTACTGCGTCCCACCCCAGAATATCTGGTGCCGGACCTACAGGGGCACGTTTTTGACGAATTTTCGTATCGACTGGATTTACTGACACGGCCTGCACCTTGACCAACAAGTCGTGCCCCTTTGGCGTCGGTTTGTCGGCCTCGAAGTCGATTAAGGCGTCCACGCGATCAATCGACCCTGTCTCACGGTATCCCACGGCTTTCATAACGTGCTCCTTTGTCCGGTTCTTTGTCAGCCGATGACTGTCATCTCATTCAGCGTGAATTCTGCAACGGCGCCCTCTGTTGCTTCCAGATAAGCCGCAAGGTGCTGAGCACTCATGTGGGTTTGCCAAAGCTCTCGGCTTTCCCAATTTTCGTAGAACACGAAATGAGCCGGATTATCGTTGTCTTGATGCAGGTCGTAATTAATGCAACCCTCTTCGGCACGAGTTATGTCGATGAGCTTGATGAGCTCGGCTTTTACGAGGTCAATCTTGTCGGGGTTGGCTTTGATGTTGGCGACGATTGTCAGCTTGGCCATTGGAATAGGTCCCTTGTGTCCTTGAGAGATGTGCCAGATTTACGCCGCAGTCCTTTCGGGATAAACAGGGCAAGATCGAACATATAATCCGGAAATTCCGTTTAATGCTATTAGACAATCTTCGCTTGTTTCTGACTATAGCCGAGAAAGGCAGTCTTGTGGCCGCGGCGCGGGAGACAGGGATGTCGAGCACAACAGTATCCGAGCGCCTCGCGGCCCTAGAAGCACACTACGGAGTGGTTTTATTCAACCGAACCACCCGTTCCATCAGCCTGACTGAAGAAGGCCGGTTACTAGCCGACGGTGCAAAAAGCGTACTCAGTGAGGTTGCAGACTTGGATACACTTGTTCGGCATGGTGCCGAAACTCTATCTGGTCCAATTCGCATAAGCGCGCCTATCGATTTGGGACGGAGCTTTGTCTCCGAAGTTATTGCCGAATTCACCGAAGAGAACCCCGCCGTCTCAATCGAACTGTCCCTCTCGGACGGCTATGTCGACCTTGTAGGCCAGGGTTTTGACCTCGCCGTTCGCTTTGGCAACATCACAGACAGCTCGCTCAGATTGCGAAATCTGGGAAGCTACCAACGGTTCGTATGTGCGTCCCCAAGTTACCTAACCTCATTCGGAACGCCTGAAAAACCAGAAGATCTATTAAACCACAACTGCTTGGTCATGAGGTTTGGCGACATGATCGACAACGTTTGGGAGTTTGGATCGGGACCAAATGCCCAGCGCGTGTCGGTAAAGGGAAATCGAATAGTCAATGATGGTTCACTCATCCGCGATTGGGCGATTGCAGGCCATGGGATCGTATTAAAGTCGGAGCTGGATGTTGGCGACGATGTTCGATCTGGCAGACTTGTTTCTGTCTTGCGCGACTTCCTGCCACCGCCGAAACCTCTGCAAATGATGTTTCCGCCTAGCCGCGCCCAACCACGTCGCATAACGGCCTTAGCAGAGCATTTGCGTCGCAAATTTGGTGTGAGTTGAGGCAGCAGGGGAAGACACTAAAGTTTGGTCACAAGAACCTCACCTTATGAGTTCTTCTGAGCTGAAGCGGAGTACATTTGTACGGCTCGCCGAGAAGCGGCTCAGAAGAAAAGCGCAAGCCCGGTCATTGAGACAACTAAGAAAAGTAGCGTCATGATCCCGCCTGAGCGAACAAAATCGACCACCCGATAACCTGCGGGCCCCATGATCAACGCGTTCACCTGGTGGGTTGGGATCAAAAATGAGTTAGACGTCGAAATTGCGACGGTAAGAGCAAATACAGCCGGGTTTCCACCCGAAGATACCGCAATAGAAACGGCTAACGGTACCAGCAGAACAGTTGCACCTACGTTGGACATGACCAACGTGAATACCGTAGCCAAAACGGCTATTCCTGCTTGCAACGACCATATCGGCCAACCCTTCAGTAGAGCCAATACATGTGCTGCAATCCAATCCGCAGTGCCGGTGTTTTGAACTGCCTGACCCAACGGGATCAGTGAAGCGAGTAGAAAAACTGTGCTCCAACTTATCGACTCGTAGGCCTCATCAATCGACAACACCCGGCTCAAAACCATGCCAACAGCGCCAATTAATAGGCACAACGACAAGCGCAGATCAGAAAACAGAATTAAGATCAGCGCTATTAGGAAGAAGGCGAGCGCCCATCCGACCTTGTGCGGCCGCAACTCCTCCTGGGGAAAGTCCGAAGTTACGACGACAAAATCCCTGTCTGACTTCAGTCGTGTCAGACGGTCCCACTGCACGTGCACCACACACGTATCACCGGCCTGCAAAGGGACTTGCCCGATATGCGTGGCTGAATGATCTTCGGTTTCTACATGGCTCAGCGTTTCTTCGCCGCGCTGAATGGCCAACAGAGACAAACCATGTGTCTGACGGAGGCGCAAATCAATCGGAGTCTGGCCGATCACTGAAGAGCCGGGCGGAATAACAACCTCTGCAACCCCCGATTGGGTCGCGGCGAAATCATCTGCAAAGACATCTAGTTGGGGCAGGATCTCTAATCCGTAAGGTTCAGCAAACTGATGCTCGACAACACGGCGCAGGCCAAGCACTGCAAGCCGCGCTGGCGCTTCGATCTTTGTATCAGCCATCGGCGCGATGACCTTGTGTCCGCGATAGGATGTGCCAAGAATGTATAAGTTGTGGGCGACCATGACATCTGCGAGCGTTTGTCCAATCAAGATCGAGCCCTCTGGAACTCGTATCTCGAACATATCGGCCCTAAGCCCATAGGTGTTTTCGACATAGGTCTGCATGGATCGGGCTGAGCTTGCGTCCTCGCCACGCTCCCGCTGCGCAGGGAGAACCCAACGACCAAAGAGTACAAAGTAAAGCACCCCTGTCAGCACCAGCATCACTCCGATAGGCGTGACTGAAAACAACCCAAATGTCTCCATTTGTTGGTTAGCCGGTAGGGATGAATTTGCCGAAACAATCAGGTCATTCAACAGGATGAGGGGCGACGACCCAACCAATGTGATGGTACCACCCAGTATTGCGCAAAACCCCATGGGCATCAGCAACCTACTCATTGGGATTTCCGTACGTGCTGAGATGCGGCTCACAACAGGTAGAAAAAGCGCAGCAGCTCCCACGTTCTGCATGAAAGAGCTGATCACACCAACCGTAGTTGAAATAATCGGGATTATCCGGGCCTCTGTCGTGCCTCCATTCTTGAGGATCAGGGCCGCAACCTTTGACATGAGCCCCGTCTTATCAAGCCCCGCCCCAATTACCATAACTGCGATGATGGACATCACAGCGTTCGAGGAAAAACCTTCAAAGAGCTTGGATACATCTGCAAGATTACCTAGCCCCGGGAGATAGCTGAGTGCACCAAGCAGAACCATTACAAGAATTGCTGCAACATCAATCCGTATGATCTCGGTAACAAAAAGTAAGACGGTAAAAGACAATAGACTCAGTACGGTTATCATTTCGTACGTCAGTGTTGGTAATTCCATATCGTACTCCCAACCTAACGTTACCTAACCAGCAGCAAATACGAAGGACCAACTCTGCGCCGCAGATAAGGCCAAAATCCTTCAAACCGTCTCACGCGGCTCGTTTTCTCGAACGTGGTATCTGCTGAAACCTGGGTTTCGCCAACTCAAAAGAGACGCTGATGATAAACTCAAAAGCCTCTCTTAATCACTGCAATCGGAGGGAAGCAGTCCATTCGCAGAGTTGTGATAAATCCCGCTTCCAGAATAGATATTGCCGTACCTGCAAAATGAGCGCGTCCAAACCGGCGCGCTCACTATACTTTTTATTGCTTGTCACTAAGGAGCTAAGAGTGATGCATCACTCTGCGGCAACAGCTTCCTGCTCCAGTGTCGGGTAGTCAGTGTATCCCTTTTCATTACCGCCGTAGAGGGTAGTTGCATCCAGCTCATTCAGAGGGGCGTCTTTCTCCAACCGACTGACAAGATCCGGGTTTGAAATGAACGGTCTGCCAAAGGCCACCAGATCGACGGTGCCGGTATCAACCGATTCAATCGCCATTTCGCGATCATAGGCGTTGTTGCCCATTTTCGCACCGTCAAACAAATCATATAGCGCCTTTAGATCACCACCTTCAGGAATATCGCGCGGGCCGCCGGTCTGTCCTTCTACGAGATGGAGATAGGCCAACCCAAAGCTATTCAACAACTTGATCGCATGCGAGAACGTCGCCTGTGGATCACTGTCGGAAATGTTGTTGGCGTCGGAGAAGGGGCTGAGGCGGACACCAACACGGTCGGCACCCCACACGTCGACTACTGCGTCCATGACCTCTTTCAGGAACCGTGCTCTGTTCTCGACAGGACCGCCGTATTCGTCTTCACGCTTGTTGGACTCGTTCCGCAGAAACTGATCAATAAGATATCCGTTGGCTGCATGGACTTCGACACCGTCAAATCCAGCCTTCTTGGCGTTTTCTGCGGCCTGGCGGTAGTCGGCGACAACGCTTGCAATTTCTTCGATACTCAGAGCACGAGGTTCGGATGTTTCGACAAACTGCTCGCCATCAAAAGTCATGGCTTTAGCGCCAATTGCGGATGGCGCGACAGGGGCGCCGCCATCCTGTTGCAAGCTATAGTGTGAAATCCGGCCCACATGCCAAAGTTGGATCACAATCTTACCACCCTCGGCATGGACAGCCTCAGTCACTTTTCTCCAGCCGTCGATCTGCGCATCGGAATAGATGCCGGGCGTCCAGGCATAGCCTTTGCCTTGGGGCGAGATTTGCGAAGCTTCCGTAATGATCAGTCCAGCACCCGCGCGCTGCGCATAGTATTTGGCCTGCAATTCATGGACGCTGTCATCCTCGGCTCTTGCCCGGTTGCGGGTCAATGGCGCCATAACAACGCGGTTTTTCAGCTCGATTGCACCAGCCTTGATACCGGAGAAAAGTTTTTCATCAGCCATTGCTACTTCCTTCTTTGGGTTACTTCGTTCAGATGTTTATGGACTATCTGGTCCAAAATTAAAGTCGCGGTTATTGTTGGGGTTTTGTTACGTTTCACGTTCTTATTGTTAGGGAGACTTAAGGTGTAATCACCGACCGAGCTTGTTTCAGAGTTTGCGATATCTGATCGGGGGGAACACCTGCCTTCCGCAAGGCCAGTGTGCCGATTGCAAGGGAGGCAAAGGCGCGCGCCTTGACGAGTGCCTGTCCCGGATCCGAAGGTTTAAGCGCTCTCGCAATAATCTCGTCAATGCTCTCCAAATGATGCCGTCCGAGAGCCGCCACTTCCTCATCATGAGGAGCAAGCTCCGTAAGGCAGTTGATCAGCATGCAGCCGTCACGACCACCTTGCGGGTTCGCCAAAGCTTCCATTATCGCACCAACGGGGTCATCCCCGCCCGCGTTCGCGACGTCACGCAAAGTCTTCAAACCACGCCTGGAATAGTGGCTGAGGGCTTTGTGAAACAAAGCCTGTTTGTTACCGAACGTTCCATAGAAGCTGGACCGGCTCAAACCCATGGCCTCGGTCAGATCATCCACAGATGCTGTCTCGTAGCCCTTGTGCCAAAAAACGCACAAGGCTTTTTCCAAAGCCTCGGCTTCGTCAAAGCTACGAGGCCGACCCGGACCTGCGGGCGACTTGTTGCCGCCAACTATAAGAGTACTTTCGCTCATGTCTTGGATGTGGAATGATCAGTCCAGAATTTCAAGTGGCCATTCGAGGATTTTGGATTAGTCAGTCCGAATTCCAGCTGACGAAAGGAATTTTCTAGGTCGATAGAAATACCCGAGGCGCACTTAGTCGCACCTCAAGACGCCGGTTGGTTCCCTTGTTTCTCACTGCTTGCAGAAATTACCGTTTGAGGCTGGACTAACGCGGCGGCAAAGGAACGTCCTCCAACGTTTGCAAAGCCTGTTTTCTGCGCATCGCAGATCTTCGCGAGATTCCAAGCGAAAAGGCCGCATGGAATCCAAGGCTCCTTAGGGAGGCCCTATGCGGGTTGAGCGCCGCAAAGGTCTATAACCGCAACGACTACGCCAAAAACTGATTGAACTTATCGGTGCGGCAGACAGTCGTGCAACGCAAAACTATGCGCGTACCACGCTAAAATATGGTGTGTGCGAAGTGTTATCCGCACACCTGCATATTGTCAGAAATCCAGATTTTCGACGCTCAGCGCATTTTTCTGAATAAACTCACGGCGTGGTTCGACCACATCACCCATCAGCTTGGTGAACAGGTCATCAGCCTCGACCATATCGTCCACTCGTACCTGCAGAAGCGTCCGCGCATCCGGGTCCAGTGTGGTCTCCCAAAGCTGATCTGGGTTCATCTCACCCAGACCTTTATAGCGTTGCAGCGACAGGCCTTTTTCGCCCTCTTCCAGAATGGCGCGCAACAGGTCCAGCGGCCCGTGGATAACCTGAGACCGGTCGCGGCGGATCAGTGTCGCCGGAGTGTTGTAGATCTCTTGCAAGCTCTGGGTGAAGCTGCCGGTTTTGCGTGCCTCGCCCGAACGCAGCATGGGTCCGTCCAAGGTGCGAACTTCTTCGACGCCACGCAGGATACGTGCCAGACGGATGCCGTGGTCCTGAGTGATCCGACCTT
Source organism: Roseibium sp. RKSG952 (assembly GCF_009711355.1). NCBI lineage: Bacteria > Pseudomonadati > Pseudomonadota > Alphaproteobacteria > Hyphomicrobiales > Stappiaceae > Roseibium > Roseibium sp. RKSG952. The sequence goes on from NZ_SMMF01000954.1 coordinate 24,491, forward strand.
GCCAACCGCGCTCGTATTCCAGTGCGATCAGGTCGAGACGCGCGGCAACTTTGTCGGCCACACCTTGCAGGTCGGCATCGACCGCGCCGGGCACGAAAGCTCCGGCGACAGCGGCCTGTTCCAGGATATGCCGCGGATAATGCGTCGGGAAGGCATCCAGAACGCGTTTCAGTTGGCGCGCTTCGTCCACAACACGGGTCAGGTCCTGACCGACGATCTCTTCGCCCGAGCCCAGTTTCAGTACCGCCCCTTCGACGCCCTGGTTGATCAGGTAGTCGTCCAGTGCCGCCTGATCCTTCAGGTAAACCTCTGATTTACCGCGCGAAACCTTGTAGAGCGGCGGCTGCGCGATATAGAGGTAACCGCCCTCGATCAGCTCCGGCATTTGCCGGTAGAAGAAGGTCAACAACAGTGTCCGGATGTGCGCGCCATCCACGTCGGCATCGGTCATGATAACGATCTTGTGGTAGCGAAGCTTTTCGATGTTGAACTCATCGCGGCCAATACCGGTGCCCAACGCCATAACAAGATTGCCGATTTCCTGAGACGACAGCATCCGATCAAATCGCGCGCGCTCAACGTTCAAGATTTTCCCGCGCAGGGGCAGTACGGCCTGTGTCAAGCGATCCCTGCCCGTCTGAGCAGAACCACCAGCCGAGTCACCCTCGACAAGGAAAACCTCGGTCTTGGACGGATCCTTCTCGGAACAATCTTTCAGCTTTCCGGCCAGATAGTTCACATCCATCGCCGTTTTGCGGCGGGTCAGTTCGCGCGCCTTACGGGCGGCTTCGCGGGCCAAAGCCGCTTCGATGATCTTGCCGACAATGGTCTTGGCCTCGTTCGGGTTCTCTTCGAACCACTCGGCCAGTTTTTCGTTCATCAGACCTTCGACCGCAGGGCGGACTTCGGACGATACCAGCTTATCCTTGGTCTGGGACGAGAATTTCGGATCAGGCACTTTGACCGACAACACGCAGGTCAGACCTTCGCGGGCGTCATCGCCGGTAAAGCTGACCTTTTCCTTCTTCGCGATCCCGCTGGACTGCGCATAGTTGTTGATCGTCCGGGTCAGCGCCCCCCGGAAACCGGCCACATGGGTGCCGCCATCGCGCTGCGGGATGTTGTTGGTGAATGGCAAAACAGTCTCGTGATAGCTGTCATTCCACCACATCGCGATTTCAACGCCGATGTCGTCGCGTTCGCCTTTGATGTAAATCGGTTCGGGCATCGCGGCCGTCTTGGAACGGTCGAGATACTTTACGAACTCTTTCACACCGCCTTCGTAGAACAGTTCCGTCTCAAGCCGTTCAGCCGGGCGCTCGTCGATCAGTATGATCCGTACGCCCGAGTTCAGGAAGGCAAGCTCGCGAAGGCGCTTTTCCAGTGTCTCGAACGAGTACTCCAGGTTCGAAAACGTATCCGTCGAGGCAAGGAAACGCACCTCGGTTCCCGTCCGGTCACCGCATTCAGCGACAACTTTCAGATGCTCGGTGGTCTCGCCACCTTCAAACCTTGCAACGTGTTCCTTTCCGTTGCGCCAGACACGCAACTCCAGCCAGTTCGACAGGGCATTCACCACCGAAACGCCCACGCCGTGCAGACCACCAGACACTTTGTACGAGTTGCTGTCGAACTTACCGCCAGCGTGCAGCTGGGTCATGATAACCTCGGCAGCCGAGACGCCCTCTTCCGGGTGAATATCGACCGGAATCCCGCGCCCGTTGTCGCTGACCGAGACACTGGAATCGGCATGAATCTTGACCGTCACATGGTCGGCGTGACCAGCCAAAGCTTCGTCAATTCCGTTGTCGACAACCTCGTACACCATGTGGTGCAGACCCGAGCCATCGTCGGTGTCGCCGATATACATACCGGGGCGCTTGCGTACGGCTTCCAAGCCCTTGAGAACCTTGATGGAATCCGCGCCATATTCTTGTGGTGCCTGTGCGTCTTCGGACATGCCGTTAGTACCTATATTATTTTGGTAACTTATACGTTTTCTGGGGGGGAATGTCACGCGCTCCCCCAATATTTTGTGTCAGCCGAGGTTGATTACGTTCGATACAGCAGATGTGCGCCGAAACCTCACAATTGATCGATATCGGTCGCTATGTCCGCAGCAATTTCCTGCGCGTTTACATCCTTTCGCTCAGCAGACAACCGAAGACCCAGAAGATCAGATTGGTAGCGCGTTGCAAGCCGGTTCGGATCATGATCCGAAGCGATATCCCCTGCCTCCTGCGCACGGCGAAACAGATCGGCAAAACACGCCTTCATCTCTGCCATATGAATGCCCGCTGCTTCGGCGAGTGCGTGATCTTTGGCCTGCAGTTCCGCGTATGTTTTGGCCAGCATGCAAGCTTTTGCGGGGGCATCGCTGGCCTCAATAACAAGCCGTGGCTGCGCCTTCAAAGCCTCAAGCGGACCCAGCTTGTCAGCAAGCGCCTTTAGCCTCGCAATCCCTTCCTGCGCGTAGCGTTCCAAAGCCAAGCCATACAGCGCATCCTTGGACCCAAATGCCGCATAAAAACTGCCGGGTTTCAGTTTCAGTTCGCGCTCCAGATCCTTCAGCGACGTCCCGGCCCAACCCTGACGCCAAAAGATATCCCTGGCCTGGGCGATCAGAGCATCACGGTCATATTCGGGTTTGCGTGGCATTGTCTTCACCAATTCTTGAACGGTTGCTCAAATATATACTTGAGTGATCGCTCAAGAAAGACTATTTCTGCCTCAACGCGCCAGAAAAGGAGTTTTCAAATGGCCAACTTCCCGTCCCACGATCTCGAATCCGCCCCTGAGGGATCCAAACCACTGCTGGAAAAATCGCAGGCCGCATTTGGCCGCCTGCCTGGCCTGCACAAGGTGATGGCGGAAAGCCCCCAGCACCTGGAAGGCTATCAGGTGCTGCACGGCCTGTTCTTGCAGACCGATTTCGACAACGATGAGAAAACCGTCGTTTGGCAGACCATCAACGTGGAAAACGAATGCCACTACTGCGTCCCTGCTCACACCGGTATCGCCAAGATGATGAAGGTTTCGGACGACATCACCGAAGCCCTGCGCAATGAAACCCCGCTGCCCAACGCAAAACTGGAAGCGCTGCGCACATTTACGCTGCAAGTCATGGACTCTCGCGGCAACCCAACCGAAGAGCAGCTGCAGGCGTTCTTCGACGCAGGTTATTCGCACCGTGCGGTTCTGGATGTGGTTCTGGGCCTCGCGCAGAAAACCATGTCGAACTACGTCAACCACATGGCAAAGACACCTGTCGACGAAGTTATGCGTGGTTTCCTGTGGGAGCGTAAGGTCAGCGAACCCGCCTAAGAGCTTACGACCGAGCCGTCGTCGCCTTCGGAAACGATCAGCGTCTGGGCTCGGTCACCCAATTCCGCAAACAGTTCAGGCCCGGTGCCCGTCATCCAGGCCTGAGCACCCAAAGCACAGATCTCGTCATACAGCGCCGCACGGCGATCCGCGTCCAGATGCGCGGCCACCTCATCCAGCAACACAATCGGTGGAGCACCCACCATCCCTGCCAGCGCCCGCGCGTTGGAGAGGATCAGCGAAACCAGCAGCGCCTTCTGCTCACCGGTCGAACAATCCTTTGCCGGAACACCCTTGGCCGCAAACACACCGTACAAATCCGACCGATGCGGACCCACCAAAGTCCTGCCCGCAGCCAGATCGCGAAAGCGGCTTTCATTCAGCGCTTCCCGCAGATCGTCAGCTGTTTCCGGCATCGCACCTTCGGTTTGAACCAGTTCCAGATCAGCAGATGGAAAGGCTGTTTCAGCCTGATCCTGTGCGCTTCGCAGATGATCCAACGCTGACAGGCGTGCGGTTTGTATCCGGTGCCCCGTCTCGGCCATCTGACCTTCCAACGCTGCGTACCAGTGGGCATCGCGCACCTGCTCTTTCAACAGGCGATTACGCTCCCGCATGGATTTTTCATAGGTCAGCGAAGCCTCGGCATGTGCCGGATCGAAGCTCAACGCGATCCGATCCAGAAATCGTCGCCGTCCTTCTGCGCCTTCGATCCACAACCTGTCCATGGAAGGAACCAACCAGACGACTCGTGCCAGTTTACCCAGTTCGATCTGACTGGACGCCTTGTCATCAATGCGAACCTGGCGCGCGGCACCGCCCTCGGACCAGGTTTCGATCTCAAATTGTTGTCCTTGCGCCTGCAATAGCCCCGACAGCTTCCAGCCCAAAGCCTCGGGTCGTCTTGTCATCTCGGCCGCACTCGCCCGTCGCATACCGCGACCGGGCGAAAACAAGGACACCGCTTCAAGGATGTTGGTCTTACCCGCCCCGTTTGGCCCGTGTATGGCCACCGGCCGCCCATCCAGCGACATTCGCGCCAACTTGTGCGACCGAAAATGCGAGACCGTAAGCTTGGTCAGGGCCAAAGCCATGACCCCTCCCTTCTGTTAGTTCACGTCTGTCAGGAGCAACGCGATCAGACGCGCATCGGCATGACAACATACACTGCGCTCTGGTCATTGCCTTCACGCATCAGGGTCGGATCACCTGCCGAGTTGAACATGAATACCGCGTTCTCGCGGTCGACCTGAGATGCGATCTCGAGCAGATATTTGGCGTTAAAGCCGATCTCGAGGCGCTCATCCCCGTAGGCTACGGCCAGCTCTTCCTCAGCCGCACCGCTATCGGGGGCGTTGACGGACAAGACCAGCTTGTCGCCATCCAGCTGCAACTTTACCGCGCGCGAACGCTCTGACGAAACTGTCGCGACCCGATCCACGGCTTGCGCGAATTCGGCGGCGTCCACCTCAAGCTTGCGCGTGTTGCCCTGAGGGATAACGCGTGTGTAGTCGGGGAAGGTTCCGTCGATAACTTTCGAAGTCAGAGTGATGTCGGGTGTCGCGAACCGTACTTTGGTTTCGCTGACCGAGACCGCGATATCCATCTCATCGTCGTCCAGCAGCTTGCGCAACTCACCTACGGTTTTGCGCGGCACGATTACACCGGGCATGTCAGCAGCCCCATCAGGCAGGTCTGCATCGATGCGGGCCAGACGGTGCCCATCGGTTGCCACACAACGCAGAACTTTGCCACCTTCGGAGCCATCAGCGACATGCATATAGACACCGTTCAGATAGTAGCGCGTCTCTTCGGTTGAGATGGCAAATTTCGATTTGTCGAACAACCGGCGCAGCAAGGCAGCCGAAGCGGTAAAGTTCGACTGGTACTCCGAGGACGCCATGACCGGGAAATCTTCTTTTGGCAGCGTTGCCAGCGAAAAGTTCGAGCGCCCCGCTTCAACGGTCAGACGGCCTGCCGCACTATCAGCAGTCAATGTCACCAATGCGCCGTCGGGCAGTTTCCGCACGATCTCATGCAGGGTCGTCGCTGCGACGGTTGTAGCGCCCGCCTTTTCGACCTGCGCCGGCGCCTTGTCGACAACCTCGATATCCAGATCGGTGGCACGGAACAAAGCCTGATCACCTTCGGCTTCGATCAATACGTTCGCCAGGATCGGAATTGTGTTTCGGCGTTCCACAACGGATTGGGCCTGCGAGACGGCCTTGAGAAGGGTGCCGCGTTCGATGCTGATCTTCATACCCTCAATTCCTCTGACTTGAGTGCCGTTATGGGCGGGACTGGCAAGTTAGCGGTTCAGCCCTGAGGCACAAGGATTTTTTACGGATTTCTGGGTCGGAATGACCAAACGGTCAAGAGGCGCGTGTTGCATTTGGCACAGTTCCTCGGCGACCGTGGACAATACCGCACAAGAAAACGCCCCGAACCCGTTTATCCGAGGCGTTGTGTTCCGAGTTACCGGACGAACTCAGGCTTCGAGTGACCGGCGCAGCATCTCGACATCTTCGGCGATCTGACCGTCGGTCAGCTTCAGCTCTTCGATGCGCTTTACGCCGTGCATTACGGTGGTGTGATCTCGGCCACCAAAGCGGCGTCCAATCTCCGGCAGCGAGCGGCTGGTCAATTGCTTGCAAAGATACATCGCCACCTGACGCGGACGGGCATAGGAGCGCAGGCGTTTAGGGCCGATGATGTCGGACAGGCGGATGTTGTAGTAGTCTGAAACTTTGCGCTGGATCTCTTCGACTGTGATCTTGCGCTCTGATGCGCGCAGCACATCTGCCAGGCAGTCCTGCGTCAGTTCCATGTCGATTTCGCGACCCACCAGCGAAGCGAATGCAAACAGACGGGTCAACGCGCCTTCCAAAACGCGTACGTTGGTTGAAATGCGATGCGCGAGAAACTCGAGCACACCATCGGCGATGGTCAGATCCGGATAGGTGCTGCTGTATTGCTGTACTTTGTTCTGCAGGATGCCCAGACGCAGTTCGTAATCGGTCGGGTGCAGATCAACAACCAGACCACATTGCAGGCGTGACTTTACACGATCCTCAAGATCCTTGATTTCACCCGGGGCGCGGTCGGCAGAGATGATGATCTGTTTGTTCTGATCCACCAACGCGTTAAACGTGTGGAAGAACTCTTCCTGAGTCGAATCTTTGCCTGCGATAAATTGCACGTCATCAACCATCAGCACGTCGACCGAGCGGAACAGATGTTTGAAATCCATCATCCGACGCTCGCGCAGGGCCTGCACAAAGCGATACATGAACTGTTCTGCCGACAGGTAGAGCACATTGAGTTCGGGGCGTTTGGTTTTCAGCTCCCACGCGATGGCATGCATCAGGTGGGTTTTACCCAGACCGACACCCCCATACAGGACCAGCGGATTGAATGTGACGGGACCACCCTCGGAGACGCGGCGCGCAGCGGCATGGGCCAATTCATTGGGCTTGCCGACCACAAAGCTCTCAAATGTAAAACGGGCGTCAAGTGGCGCGGCCTGCAGGGATTCCAGCGCATCACTCGCAGTATCTGACGGATAAGATGCTTCGGGTTGCACCGGCGCGACGGTTTCGGAGACCGCTGCGAGGGCTGGCTCTGCCACTGGCGCAGCAACGGGGCGCGCAGGTGAATTGGCCGCTACACGAAAGGCAAGGCGCTGAACCGATTCACCCGAGGTGTTCAGCTCATACAGAATGAGGTCCGCAAAATTCTGACTGACATAGTTGCCCATAAAGTTGGTCGGCACCGAAAATACAGCCACACCATCCTGCAACTCCTGGAATTCCAGAGGTTCGATCCAGGTGGTGAAATTGTTCCGGCCGATGGCCTTCAGCAACTTGCTACGCAGTTGTCCCCATTTCTCTTGTGTCATTAAGCGCCTCACGCATCCCATTCTTTATTGGCCTGTCGGCCTTATTAATGTGTCCGGTCTCCCGGCTTCTGGCGTTCACTCGCACAAAGGTATCCTTGCGCCGAACCAAGGGATTCGGCGGATAATTTCTTCTTCGCCCGCACAACAGCAGTTTGGCCACGTCCCACAGCAGGCACGTCCCCAGAAACAGGGTTGCGCGTTACCTTTCAATTTTTAGACAGGGCTAAGATCGTCGGTGATCCCGAGATCCGTAGCAGATCGTCAAACCAGTTCGAGCCGGTTGCCGACATTCGTCAATGGATCGTCCTGATGCCCGTCAGTATGATCGCAATGACAGCCTGTCCCCCCAAGCGAGTGAATCGCTGAATCAGTGGTAACAAGAGGCAGCGGGTCGCGGCAACGAAACTCTGATATTGACTCGGGTCTTTGGCCGAAAGAATCTCTCAGATTTGTGAAGACGCGGCATTCAGGCAACAATGAAAAAGGCGCCGCAATCCGCGACGCCCCTTTGAACGATCTAAGTCAACAATAGTTGACGTAAGGTCAACCCAGCGCCTTCACGCGAGCCGACAGGCGCGACATTTTACGTGCCGCTGTGTTCTTGTGGAAAACACCTTTTGTGACGCCGCGCATCAGTTCAGGCTGAGCGACGCGCAGAGCTGCGGTTGCTGCTTCCTTGTCACCGGATGCGATTGCTTCTTCTACCTTACGCAGGAAGGTACGGATGCGCGAACGACGTGCTTTGTTGATTGCGAAGCGCTTGTCGTTCTGACGAGCGCGCTTCTTAGCCTGGGGCGAATTTGCCATGTGTATCTCTGACCTTTGTTCGGTTCGATTGTCTCAGGGTTGCGCGCCACGGACATTTCCGTACCGGATCAGGGATCACGAGTGTGATTCTGGCCAAGCGGGCCGCACGCGCATGTATAGCGGCGCTGCATATCCAAGTTTGCTGTATTTGCCAAGCCGAATCTTCAACGGTGCATAGCAGGTATGAAAAAGGCGGGCCCTGCCCGCCTCATCCGATCAGCTATTTCGGCGTTTACTTGTCCCGAAACTGCGCTGCCCGTTTTTCGAGAAACGCTGCCATGCCTTCCTTCTGGTCTTCGGTCGCGAACATCGAGTGGAAGACCCGGCGTTCGAACAGCATGCCCTCGCTCAGCGGCAATTCATAGCTGCGATTCACCGCCTCTTTGGCCGCCATTGCGCTAAGCAGCGATTTCTCAGCGATCTTCTGTGCTGCACCCACAGCCTCTTCGATCAGCTTCTTGGATGGGACAACCCGACTGACAAGACCCGAGCGTTCGGCCTCTTCCGCGTCCATGAAACGGCCTGTCAGGTTCATGTCCATCGACTTGGATTTGCCAACAAAGCGAGTCAGGCGCTGGCTGCCACCCATTCCGGCAATAACACCAAGGTTGATCTCGGGCTGGCCAAACTTGGCAGTGTCCGCGGCAATGATGAAGTCACACATCATCGCGACCTCACAGCCACCGCCCAACGCATAGCCGGCAACAGCTGCGATGATCGGTTTGCGGATCGCGGCAATCCGATCATTTACATCGGCAAACAGGTTTTCAGTGTAAACTTCAACATAGCTCTTCTCGGACATTTCCTTGATGTCCGCGCCAGCGGCAAAGGCCTTGTCAGAACCGGTGATGACGATGCAACGCACCTTGTCATTCTGGTCCGCATCTTCCAGCGCATCGCACAGTTCACTCAAAAGTTGAGTGTTCAGAGCATTCAGCGCATCCGGTCTGTTGAGCTTGATTAGGGCGACGTGGTCTTCAATTTCGACGATGATCGTCTCAAAAGCCATGAGGTCTAAGCTTTCGGTTGTTCCGTTCAGATACGATTCCTTATCACGCGAAAAACTTGGATCAAGCTATCTTTGGCATTGCGCACAATAGAATGATGAGCGACCGGACTGAGTGATTCTCTTTACTTTCGCGTCACAACCTTCTGTTCTGCACGGCTCATCTTCACGGCCATACACATCAAAACTGTGCTGAAAATATCCAAGTTCTCCATCGGCTTGACGGAAATCCCGCAAGGATGATCCCCCCGCCCTGATCGCCTCTTCCAGAACCTGGCGGATGATCGGAACCAATGCCGCTACACGTTGCTCGGAAATCTGCCCTGCTTTGCGACGTGGCGACACTCCGCCGCGATAAAGCGCTTCACACACATAGATATTACCCAATCCGGCAACGATTCTCTGATCCAGCAGCGCTGACTTCACCGGAGTGTTCTTACTTCGAAACGCGTCGATCAAATGCTGCTCGTGAAAATCATTCCCAAGAGGTTCAGGCCCCAGAACAGACAACAGCTTGTGTTCGTGGGCAGTATCTGTCGGCAGCAAATCCATCGCCCCAAACCGGCGGGGATCGTTGAAGGTGATCCGTGCACCATTGGCCATGTGAAACACGACGTGGTCATGCTTTTCCGGTGCAGGGTGATTGTGAACAAACTGGCCCAGCGGATCGCCGGATACCGTCATCCGCCCTGACATGCCCAAATGAATCAGCAAGGTTTCACCGCTGTCTAAATCGGCCAGAATATACTTCGACCGTCGACGTAAACGATCCACCCGTTGACCGGACAGCCGCTCTGCCATCTGATCAGGGAACGGCCAACGCAGGTCCGGACGGTTCACGTCGGCGCGTTCAATGACAACGCCTTCCATCGCGGGGCTTAGCCCGCGGCGGACCGTTTCGACTTCGGGAAGTTCCGGCATGCGCTCTCCTGATTTGCCGCAAGAGCATTTTCCAGCGCCTGCACCATTTCATCATGTCCGGTTACATATTTCAGAATCCGTGCCGTCTTCCCATCAGAAAAACGCAGCACATAGGTCCCGTGATGCCTGAGGCTGATTTTGGTCAGCTTGGTCAAATCAAAGTAGCGCCGTTGAAACAGCCAACCCGTTGTGACCAATTCGGTCCCATCAATCGTCACCGTATTCACCAGATGAAAGACTAGGGTGTAGATGACCAACCCGACCAGCGACAGCTTGATCCACAGTATTGTTTCTGCCTCCAAACCCGGGAAAACCTTGTCATCGGGCATCAGCTCGGGTTGGAAAAAACTGATGTTGAGCACATTGAAAAACGCAATCGCGATCAGGACCAGCAAACCCGGTGTCGTTCGAAAGGTCAGCCGCGTCAGCGATTGCTGAGCAGGCCGTTCGCTGCCCGCGCGGGAGATTGCCTCGTCCACAGGGTCATTGGGAAAATGTCTGGCGACGGCGTCCAGTTTGTCACCCACCCCTTCGGCACGATGCACGCGCCGGATCGTGCGAAACACCGCTCTGATCCGCCATCCCAAAAATATCAGCACCAGAAGAATGGACAACAAGACTGCCAGAACGTTTGCCAACGGGGAAAACTCCGTTTGTTCAAAATACCTGCCTGTCGTCTTATGCAGCGACTAAGGAAAATCTGTGGCGCGCCTGTCCGATCGCCCCCCTGCTACCATTTCGCGCGATTGTCTTCCCCGCGCTGAGGCCTATAAGGATGAGCAACACAGGCAGAGGCGTCCATTCATGTCCGACACCAACGACAAGACCACCCATTTCGGGTTTGAAACCGTCCCCGAGGCCGACAAGGCCGGCCGCGTGCAGGGCGTTTTCAACTCGGTTGCCTCGAAATACGACGTGATGAACGATGTCATGTCGATGGGCATTCACCGGGTTTGGAAAGACGCGATGATGGACTGGCTTGCCCCCCGGCCCGGTCAGCATCTTCTGGATGTGGCCGGTGGGACAGGCGATATCTCATTCAGGTTCCTGAAACGTGCAGGTCACGGCCAAGCGACAGTGCTGGACCTGACGGAGCCGATGTTGGTCGAAGGTCGCCAGCGCGCCGAGGCTGACCAGATGTCGGACAGCCTGAGTTGGGTGGTCGGCGATGCCATGGCCCTGCCTTTCGACGACAACACTTTCGACGTTTACACCATCTCATTCGGCATCCGAAACGTGACCCGCCCGCAAGAGGCGCTAAACGAGGCGTTTCGTGTCCTCAAACCCGGTGGACGGCTGATGGTGTTGGAGTTCAGCCAGTTGCCGAATGACGGGCTGCAAAAGCTCTATGACCTCTACAGTTTCAACGTCATCCCCCGGATGGGAAAACTGATCGCCAATGATTACGACAGCTATCAGTATCTCGTGGAATCGATCCGCAAGTTCCCCGATCAGGAGACATTCCTGAGCATGGTCCGAACAGCAGGATTTGAGAATGCCAAGTATCGCAATCTCAGCATGGGCATCGCCGCGCTGCATTCCGGCTGGAAGATCTGATACATGCGCGGACCTCATAACATTATCCGCCTGATCCGGACAGGCGCCACTTTGGAGCGGACCGGTGCCATGAACGTGGTGCTGGACGCTTTCGAAGCACCACGTGCTTTGCGTATCGTGGCGCACACTCTGGGCAAACCATTCCAGTGGTTGGGCTACAAGGGCGATCCGGACATGCCGCCCGCCACACGCGCGCTGACGGCGCTGGGTCCGGCATACATCAAATTTGGTCAGGTGCTGTCGACCCGCCCGGACGTGGTCGGTGATGAACTGGCCGAGCAGCTGCGTGTTCTGCAGGATAAACTGCCCCCCTTCTCTCGCGCCGAGGCGATGGCCGAAGTGGAGAAAGAACTGGGCCAACCAGTCGACGAGTTATTCAACGAATTCAGCGAGCCCATTGCGGCGGCTTCGATCGCTCAGGTTCACAAGGCCAAACGGGCCAGCACTGGCGAAGAGGTCGCTGTCAAAGTTCTGCGCCCAGGGATCGAACGCGCCTTCCGCAAGGACGTGGACGCCTTCTATTTCGCAGCTCGCATCGTGCAGCTGTTTGCCCCGGGTGCGCGACGCCTGCGTCCGATGGATGTCATCGAACATTTTGATGGTGTGGTCCGTGGAGAGCTGGACCTGAGGCTCGAAAGCGCTGCAGCATCGGAATACCAAGCCAACACCAAAGATGATGAAGGCTTCTGGTTGCCACCTGTTGTGTGGTCATTGTCCGCGCGCCGCGTCATGACACTTAGCTGGGCAGACGGTATTCCGCTGGGCGACAATGACGCGCTGGATGCCGCCAATCATGATCGCCATTCGCTGGCGGAACGCGTCCTGCGCCTGTTCCTGATGCACGCGTTGCGGGATGGATATTTTCATGCCGACATGCATCAGGGCAACCTGAAGGTTGCCGCCAATGGTGACATCATTGCCTATGATTTTGGCATCATGGGCCATATCGATGAATACACGCGCCGGGTGTATGCCGAGATACTGTTCGGCTTCATCCGTCGCGATTACAAACGCGTGGCCGAGGTTCATTTCGAAGCCGGATATGTCCCTGCCAATCAGGATGTAGACGAGTTCGCCCGCGCACTGCGCGCGGTGGGTGAGCCCATCTTTGGCATGGACGCCACCCATATCTCGATGGGTCGGCTACTCAACTATCTATTCGAAGTCACCGAACGTTTCGGCATGGAAACACGGACTGAACTGATCCTTTTGCAGCGCACGATGGTAGTGGTTGAAGGCGTCGCACGTTCACTGGATCCGCACATCAATATCTGGGAAGTCGCGCGCCCCGTTGTCGAAGACTACATCAAAAAGTCGATCGGTCCGCGTGCGGCTCTGCGCGATTTTGGCAAGACCGCACTGGTTCTCGCACGTTTTGGACCGCGCCTGCCTGATCTGGTCGAAAACGCTTTGATTGCGCAGACTCACAAAGATGAGCCAAAGAGCTCAGGTGTTTTGCCTATGCTCCTGCCGGCGGCCATTGGTGCCATTGCAGGTGCGGCGGCCGTAATGCTGATGAGCTCTCTGGGCTAAACACACCCAAAGAGCCCAGAGTTTTCAAGATGGTTTTGGGGGCAATCTGCCCCCGTTTCGTATCAGAGACGCTCGATTGCGATTGCGATCCCCTGACCACCGCCAATGCACATGGTGATCAGACCTTTCGATCCCCCGGTACGCTCCAGTTCATACAGCGTCTTCAGGGTGATGATCGCACCGGTTGCCCCAACCGGATGACCCAGAGCGATCGCTCCACCATTCGGATTCACCTTGGCGGCGTCCAGCCCCAGTTCCTGATTGACGGCGAGTGCCTGAGACGCAAACGCTTCGTTGCTTTCGATCACATCGAAATCTTCAACCGACAGGCCGGTCTTTGCCATCAGGTTCTGCACTGCCGGTACAGGCCCGATCCCCATAACCTCGGGACGAACACCTGCATGTCCATATCCCAGAATGCGGGCCTTTGGCTTAAGGCCTGCTTTGTCGGCAGCATCTGCCGTGGCCAGAACCATCGCTGCCGCACCATCATTGATGCCCGATGCGTTGCCTGCAGTAACACGGCCATCTTTTTTGAACACTGGCCGCAATCCGGCGAGCGCCTCGGCGGTTGTGGCTTTGGGATGTTCGTCAACCTTGAAATCCACCATGTCACGCTTGACCTTCACCTGGACCGGAGTGATCTGGTCGTCGAAGTATCCCGCATCAATGGCCGAGGCAGCGCGGGTCTGACTGGACAGAGCAAACTCATCCATCTGTTCACGCGTGATCTGATGTTCGTCGGCAACGTTTTCAGCTGTCACCCCCATGTGCCCGGTTCCAAACGGGCAGTTCAGCGCACCCAGCATCATGTCCATCGAGGTTACATCGCCCATTTTTGCACCCCAGCGGGCCTGCGGCACGATATACGGACTGCGCGACATGCTTTCGGCCCCGCCTGCAACCGCGAACTCTGCATCCCCCAGCATCAGGGACTGGACCGCAGATACAACAGCCTGCGCGCCGGACCCACATAGACGGTTTACGTTCATTGCCGGCGTTTCATTCGGAATGCCCGCCTGCATCGCAGCGACACGCGAAAGATACATGTCGCGTGGTTCGGTACTGATCACATTGCCAAACACCACATGACCGATTTGACCACCTTCGACGCCCGAACGTTCCATCGCCGCTTCGGTGACGACCGTTGCCAGATCGATGGGTGCAGTCGAGGCAAGCGCCCCGCCGAATGTGCCGATAGCCGTGCGGGCTCCGTCCAGTATCACAATGTCGGTCATGTCTCTCTCCTCTTGGATTTGGGCGCAGTATGCATCTGCAGCATTGAGCTGTCCCACAGGACGTTCCGTCACTGTCGGAATTGACAACGGATCGTCAAGCGCGCATGAAATTCCGTCATGACGGAAGACTCAAACGATATCCTGACACGTCTGCCCGCCCGCCTGAAAGAGGCACGTCGGGCAAAAGGATTGTCACTGGAAGCTGTAGCCAATCTCAGCGGCGTATCACGATCCATGGTCAGCCAGATCGAACGGGGCGAAAGCAGCCCGACAATTTCGACGCTGTGGAACCTCACCCGTGCACTGCAGGTGGATTTTGCCGGATTGCTGGAAGAGGCCGACGGTACGGATCAGATCGAAGTTCTAAGAAACTCCGAAGTCCCCAGCATCGACAATATGGGACAGGCCTGCCGTATCCGCATCCTATCTCCACCCGAAGAAGCCGGCGGGCATGAAGTCTATGATATCTCCTTTGATCGGGACGGTGCATTGAACAGCCAGCCCCATACTCGGGGAGCACAGGAACAACTGACCGTTCTGGAAGGGTCCGTCCGGGTCACCTCCGGAACAGCCACGATGGATCTGAGGCAGGGTGACACTGCGCGTTATGCGGCTGATGTACTGCATTCGATTTCGTCACTTGATGGTCCCGCCCGGGTTTTCCTGATCGTAAAAAACGCCTGACACCGGCGAATATCCGCCTTCACGGAAACTTTTCCGCAATTTTGACATTCCCCTATTTGGGAAATGCATCCGTTATGTTAGATACGCGACTCAGAACAAGGAGATCGCCATGGCAGACGCATTCCTGTCCCATATCACGGACACCCTCGCGCAGATCGAATCCGAAGGTCTGTACAAACGCGAGCGAATGATCACCTCGCCTCAGGGCGGTGAGATTACGGTGGGCGACAAACAGGTGATCAACCTGTGCGCCAACAATTATCTGGGTCTGGCCGATCACCCTGCGCTGATCGACGCTGCCAAGGGCGCGATGGAGCCCAAGGGGTTCGGCATGGCCTCGGTCCGGTTCATCTGCGGCACGCAGGACATACACCGTGAGCTTGAGCAGAAACTGGCAAAGTTCCTGAACAAGGACGATTCGATCCTGTTCGCTGCATGTTTCGACGCCAATGGCGGGTTGTTCGAGCCCCTGCTGGGGCCCGAAGACGCTATCATCTCGGACAGTCTGAACCACGCCTCGATCATCGACGGCGTGCGGCTGTGCAAAGCCAAGCGCTATCGCTACCTGAACAACGACATGAACGACCTCGAAGCCTGGCTCAAACAGGCCCGCGAGGATGGTGCACGGCACATCATGATCGCCACCGACGGCGTATTTTCGATGGACGGCTATCTGGCCAACCTGCCGAAAATCCGGGAGCTGGCAGACAAATACGATGCTATCGTCATGGTCGATGATTGCCACGCTACTGGCTTTATGGGGCCGAACGGCGCCGGGACGCCGGATCATTTCGGCGTCGACGTGGACATTCTGACGGGAACTCTGGGCAAAGCACTTGGGGGGGCAATCGGCGGTTATATCGCCGGGCCGCAGCCAGTGATCGATCTGCTACGGCAGCGGGCGCGGCCCTATCTGTTCTCAAACTCGCTGCCGCCGTCCATCGTCGCCGCCGGGCTTGAGGCGATCCGTCTGGTCGAAGAGGGCGACATGTTGCGCGCTCAGCTGTTCGGAAATGCGAAATACTGGCGTGCAGGTCTGGAGAAACTGGGGTTTGATCTGCTGCCCGGAGAACATCCAATCATTCCAGTCATGCTGGGTGAGGCCACTTTGGCACAAGAAATGGCGTCGCGACTGTTCGATGAGGGTGTCTATGTTTCGGGCTTCTTCTTCCCCGTCGTGCCGCGCGGGCAGGCCCGTATCAGGACGCAGATGAATGCGGCTCTGACAAAGGATGAACTGGACCGGGCACTTACAGCCTTTGGTAAAGTCGGCAAAGAGTTGGGGATTATCTCTTGATCCTGCCATCGGTCATAGACGTTATCGGAAACACACCGCTGGTGGAGCTTTCGCGAGTGACACGCTCGCTTGGGCTTGAGGGGCGCATTCTGGCCAAGCTGGATTATCTGATGCCAGGTTTTTCCAAGAAAGACCGGGCTGCGCGATCTATCATCGAAATCGCCCGGGCTAATGGTTCACTCCTGCCCGAGCAAACCGTTGTTGAGCTGACCTCGGGCAATATGGGCACTGGCCTCGCGATTGTTTGCGGAATTCTCGGGCATCCGTTTGTCGCAGTCATGAGCGCAGGAAACTCGGTCGAACGCGCCCGAATGATGCGTGCGCTAGCGGCCGAAATTGTCATTGTTCCACAGGCGTCAGGCAGCAAACCGGGTGAAGTTTCAGGCGCTGATCTGGCGTTGGTCGATCAGGAAGCGACGCGCATCACCCTTGAACGTGATGCATTCCGGGCAGACCAGTTTGGGCATGCGGGTAATCCTGCTGCCCACGAAACCGGAACCGGCCCTGAAATCTGGGATCAGTCAGGTGGCGAAATTACAGCGTTCTGCGATTTTGCCGGATCAGGTGGCACATTGGCGGGTGCTGCAAGATTTCTGTCACCACTTGGTGTCCGATGCTACGCGGTTGAGCCTCAAGGCGCACGTGCGCTGGCAGGGGAAGCGGTATCTACCCCAGATCATCCGATCCAGGGTGGTGGTTATGCGATGAATGATCTTGTTCATATGCGAGATGCGCCCATAGCAGACTATCTTTCCGTGACGGGTGAAGAAGCCCGCGAGAATGCCAGACTGCTGGCAAGCCGCGAAGGGATATTTGCCGGGTATTCCGCCGGGGCAAATCTCGCCGCTGCAATCCAATTACTGCGAGGCCCCGAACGTGGTGGCTGCGTTGCAATTGTCATGTGCGACAGCGGCCTGAAATATCTTTCAACGGACTTATGGGAGTGATCTGATGCGTGCAAACACGATGAAAGCATTGGAAAAATCCAAACCGGAAGAAGGACTGTGGAAGGTACAGGCTCCGGTCCCTGAGATCGGCCCGGAGGAGGTGCTGATCCGCATCAGGAAAACAGGGATTTGCGGGACCGATATCCACATCTGGAACTGGGATGACTGGGCCTCGCACACTGTACCGGTACCGCTGATCACAGGTCATGAGTTCGCAGGCGAAATCGTCGAGATCGGGCGCAATGTGACCGGGCTTGAGATTGGTCAGCGCTGCTCGGGCGAAGGACACCTGATTGGTACCGACAGTCGTCAAAGCCGGGCGGGCAAGTTCCACCTCGACCCCGGCACGCGAGGGATCGGTGTGAACGAACAGGGCGCGTTCGCTGAGTACCTGAAGCTGCCCGCGTTCAATGTCGTACCTTTGCCCGATGATATCCCTGATGAAATCGGCGCCATTCTCGACCCATTGGGGAATGCAGTGCATACGGCGCTGAGTTTTGATCTGCTGGGGGAAGATGTGCTGATCACTGGCGCAGGGCCGATCGGCATCATGGCGGCGGCCGTTGCCCGCCATGCCGGGGCACGGCACGTGGTGATCACCGATATCAACCCGGATCGTCTAAAACTGGCTGAACATGTTGTACCAACACTGCGCGCGGTCGATGTCAGTAAAGAGGATCTGCAGGACGTCATTCACGAGCTTGAGATGAAAGAAGGGTTTGATGTCGGGCTGGAAATGTCAGGCTCTCAGGCCGCGCTTGATCAGATGGTCGAAGCTCTGGTGATGGGTGGAAAAATTGCGCTTTTGGGCATTCCACCCGGCAAATCGCCGGTTGATTGGAGCCGCATCGTCTTTAAGGCAATCACCATCAAAGGCGTTTATGGCCGTGAAATGTTTGAAACCTGGTATAAGATGATTGCGATGTTGCAGAATGGCCTGGATGTCAGCCGCGTCATAACGCACGAGTTTCCTGTCGATGATTTCGCCAAGGGTTTTGCTGCCATGAAATCAGGTCAATCCGGCAAGGTGGTTCTGGACTGGGGCTAACACACTGGAAAGTTGCAAAACTAGCCCCTAAACAGGTGCAAAAATCACCGAAGGGAGGGGCAATATGGGTGACAAAAACAAAGACGACCGCCTGTTGGAACGGGGGATCGAAGACTCTCTGGTCACCGATTTTGCGGACACTCATCGCAAAAGCTATGGCGATTTCCTGCAACTCAAGACCCTGCTGAATCTGCAGAAGACCTTTCAGGAACCAGCGCAGCCGGATGAGATGTTGTTCATCATCATCCATCAGGTCAGCGAGCTGTGGCTGAAACTGATGCACCACCAATTGGTCGAGGTGCGCCGTTTCCTGCAGCAGGACGAATTTGGCCCGGCCATGAAGAATCTGGACCGGATCAAAGCCATTCAGCGGCAATTGATTACAGCTTGGGAAACTCTGCTGACCATGACGCCAGCCGACTACATGACGTTCCGGCAGGCCCTGGGCAGCTCATCCGGGTTTCAAAGCTATGGCTACCGTCAGATCGAGTTCATTCTGGGCAATAAAGATCCATCTACGCTGAAAGTGCATGAACATGACACTGAGGTCATGGAAATGCTGAACGCCGCGCTGACCAAACCTTCGCTCTATGATGAGGTCTTGCATATGCTGGCCCGGCAGGGTTTTGATGTGCCACAGGATTTGATCGAACGTGATTACGCGCAACCCTATTCAGGTGACCCGCGTATTGTTAAAATCTGGGTCGAGGTGTTCCGCAATACGGACGAGTATTGGGACCTTTATGCGCTGGCCGAAAAGCTGATGGACGTCGAGTCGCTGTTCCAGCGTTGGCGCTTTGATCATGCCACTGCGGTAGAGCGTGTGATCGGCATGCAACCCGGCACAGGGGGTTCCAGCGGTGTTGCGTTCTTGCGCAAAGCGTTGGAGTTGCGGTTCTTTCACGATCTCTACGACATGCGGACAGAACTGATGTATAGCGAGCAAAGCTGATGTTGTATCGCGGATTTAGTCAAACCGAACTCAATCAGGAGTATTCCCCCAGCTCGATGGTTGGCGGTGACATCACACCGTATCTTGCCAGCTACAAAGCACTTAGTGCGCAGGCACGCGACGATCTGACAGTTCAGGAAAACCTCAGATATGGCGACAGTCCGGAACACGTTCTGGACTTCTTCCCCTCGCAAAAGCCCGGGGCACCCCTGCACGTATTCATTCACGGCGGGTATTGGCAGGCGCTCAGTCAGCGCGAATCGGCGATGATGGCCCCTGCCCTGATAGAAAGTGGACACGCCTTTGCCACGCTGAACTATACGATTGCTCCAAAGGCACGTCTGGGACAGATGATCGATGAATGCCGCCAGGCTTTGCTATGGCTAGCTGGTCGGGCAAAGGAACTGGGTTTTGATCCGTCAAGGATCACCTTGTCCGGACACAGCGCCGGGGGGCATCTGGCATCAATGGTGATGGCCAGTTCTTCTGATGTTCTGGCCCGATCAGGGTTGCGCGTCCGCGATGTGATCCTGATCAGCGGAGTGTTCGATCTTGAACCGATCTCTCTGACACCCGTAAACGACCCGCTGCAGCTGAGCCCGGTCGAGGTTCACGACCTCTCACCCAATTTGCATCTGCCAACGCCGGGGCCACGCTATCGAGTGATCGTTGCCGAGAGGGACACGCCTGAATTCATCCGCCAAAGTCGGGATTATGCCGAACTGCTGCGTCGGGCCGGGCACTCGGTCAGCTTTGATCTGCAAATGGGGATGCATCATTTCGATATCATCCTGCATCCAGGAACGTTTTTAACGACCCACACCGATTGAGCCTTGAAGGTTTGAACAAAAAAAACAGCGGCCCGATTGGACCGCTGTTTCTAAATACTTTGACTTGACCGAAATTAATCCAGTGTACGAGTAACCTCTTCGCGCTCGAAGATTTCGATCACGTCGCCGGCACGGATATCGTCGTAGTTTTCGAACGCCATACCGCATTCCTGACCCGACTGAACCTCGGCCACTTCGTCCTTGAAGCGCTTGAGCGTCTTCAGCGTACCTTCGTGGATCACCACGTTGTCGCGCAACAGGCGAACACCTGCGGAGCGGCGGGCAACGCCTTCGGTGACCAGACAGCCGGCAACCTTGCCAACGCCGGTGACCTTGAAGACTTCGCGGATTTCGGCGTAACCGATGAACTTCTCGCGGATCTCGGCGCTCAGCAGGCCAGAGGCAGCGGCTTTCACGTCATCCACAAGGTCATAGATCACCGAGTAATAGCGGATCTCGACACCCTTCTGGTTCGCAGTGTTCCGCGCCGATGCGTTGGCACGCACGTTGAACCCGAAGATTGGCGCACCAGAGGCTTCGGCCAGACCGACATCCGTTTCGGTAATCGCGCCAACGCCCGAGTGCAGCACGCGTACGCGCACCTCTTCGTTGCCGATCTTCTCCATCGCCTGAACGATAGCTTCGGCAGAACCTTGCACGTCCGCTTTCATCAGAATCGGCAGCTCGGTGACGTTTTCGTCTTCCTTGGCCTTCTGCATCAGCTGCTCAAGGGTTGTCGCGGCACCAGCGGCAGCGCGTTTGTCCTTGGCGGCTTGCTCACGATAGGCAGCGATCTCGCGGGCCTGTGCTTCGGTCTCGGTCACATTCAAAACGTCGCCCGCTTCGGGCGTACCGTTCAGACCCAGAACCTCAACCGGAACCGACGGGCCAGCTTCTTTGACGCGGTCACCCTTGTCGTTGATCAGCGCACGAACCTTACCGTACTGCTCACCCACAACGAAGATATCGCCCTGACGCAGCGTGCCGTTCTGAACCAGAACGGTGGCCACAGGGCCGCGACCTACATCCAGCTGCGCCTCGATCACGGCACCTTGAGCGGCGCGATCCGGGTTGGCCTTCAGCTCCAGAATCTCGGCTTGCAGCGCGATGGCTTCGAGCAGTTCGTCCAGACCCTGACCGGTGATGGCAGACACTTCGACGTCCTGAACCTCACCCGACATCTTCTCGACGATCACTTCGTGCTGCAGCAGATCGGTGCGCACCTTGTCCGGGTTGGCGTCCGGTTTGTCGACCTTGTTGATCGCTACGATCATCGGCACTCCGGCCGCTTTGGCGTGGTTGATCGCCTCAATGGTCTGCGGCATCACCGCATCGTCGGCTGCAACCACCAGAACCACGATATCCGTTACCTGAGCACCGCGTGAGCGCATCGAAGTAAAGGCCGCGTGGCCCGGCGTATCCAGGAAGGTCAGCGTTGTACCACCATCGGTTTTCACCTGATAGGCACCGATATGCTGGGTGATGCCACCAGCCTCGCCCGCAACAACCCGTGCATCACGGATCGCGTCCAGCAGCGAGGTTTTACCGTGGTCAACGTGACCCATGATGGTGATGACGGGCGGACGCGGTTGCAGATCGCCTTCGTCGTCCTCGACCTCTTTGATGACGTCTTCAACATCCGAATCAGAGACACGGGTCACCTTGTGGCCAAATTCTTCGATGATCAGCTCTGCAGTGTCGGCGTCGATGGTCTGGTTTTGCGTAACCATCATACCCATCTGCATCAGCGATTTGACCACGTCGGCCACGCGCTCGGCCATACGGTTGGCCAGCTCGGATACCATGATCGCCTCGGGCAGTTGAACGTCGCGGATCACCTTTTCCCGCTCGACCGTGCCGCCCATGGCTTTCTGACGCGCGCGCTCTTGCTTACGCTTCATCGCGGCCATCGAACGCTGACGGTTGCCTTCGCCACCGGTGGCCTGACCCAGAGTCAGCTTGCCCGAACGACGATTGTCGTCACGTCCTTTGCCACGGCCACGCTGTTCGCGCTCGCGCTCCTGCTTGCGCGGTGCGGCTGCTGGCGCTGGTTTACTTGCCGGGCTGCGCGCCGCTTTGGGCTCTTCCGGTGCAGGCGCTGCTGCAGCACGTTTGGCAGCTTCTTCTGCCTCTTTGCGCTTGCGCTCTTCCTCTTCGGCCTTGGCACGGGCACGTTCTTCAGCTTCACGCTGCTCACGTTCCTTGGCCTCTTGCTCGGCACGACGGCGGGCGCGCTCTTCTTCGCGCGCCTTTTCGGCTGCCTCACGGGCTGCGGCCTCTTCGGCTTCACGGGCCTTGGCGGCCTGCAATGCCTTCATCCGGCGCGCCATTTCGGCGTCGGAGATACCTGCAGGACGACGCGAAGGATCACCCGATGGCGCAGCACCACCGCCCGGTTTGGTCGCACCCGGCTTGGGGACCACCACGCGCTTGCGTTTGGTTTCCACCACGACATTCTTGGTGCGTCCGTGGCTGAAACTCTGTTTCACATTTCCGGGGCGTGCCCCGCCACGAAGACCCAATGTCTTTTTGCCGTCATTATCGCTCATAAAGCTTCTTACCCTTCCGCGCGGCCCCTGCCGCCGTCATCCGTTTCGCGCAAGCCACGCAGGCGCTGCGCTTCCTCTACAACACGTTTGGCGAGTCCGCCAGAGGCCAGCGCCGCATGAATCACGGTTTGGCGCCCAAATGCCTGTCCTAATTCGTCTGCGGTCAGCCATCCGATGTATTTACCGAAGTGCGGCGTGCTCAGTTTCGACTTGCCGCGCCCCGATCCATCGACGGCCTGAATCAGCACTTGTGCCTCTTCCCGGTCCAGCCACGTCTTGACCTTTTCGTAACCAGCAACCGCGTCGCCCGACTTGCGTGCCAGGCTCAGCAGTTCGATTACACGACGCGAGACCTGCCTTTCGACTTCGTCCGTCAGGTCTTTAGGCACGGTCACCTGCGCCTTGAACCCGCGGGCAAACAGCTTTTTGCCCACAGCCTGATCCAGAGCGGCGCGATCCGCCGATACGTAGACACCACGCCCCGGCAGTTTAGCTGCAACATCCGGAAAGACCTGACCATCGGGCCCCGTCACAAAGCGTATCAACCCATATTTAGGCTGAATCTCGCCCGTGGCGATGCATTTCCGCTCAGGTCCTTCGGACCGATCTTTATGGACGCCACCGCGACCCATTTGCGCCACCCGAGGCCTGCGATCAGGCCTCGGCCTCCTCTTCAGTTGTCTCGCCGTCGACCTCTTCTTCGGCCTGTTCCAGTTCAGCCGGATCAACCCAGCCCAACATGATACGCGCGGTCATAACCAGATCCTGCGCCTCTTCCAGCGACACACCGAAAGGCTCCAGAACGCCATCGTCCTTGGTGCGCTCCCCATCGACTGTGGTCCAGCCACCGGCCAGCTCCCAGTCTGCGCAGGTTGCAAAGTCTTCCAGAGTTTTGACGTCGTCCTTGGCCAGAGCCTCAACCATCTGGGGTGTCAGGCCTTCGAATTCAATAAGGCTGTCCTCGGCACCCAAGGCACGGGCCGCATCCAGAGCGGCCTTTGCCTGTGCTTCAAGGAATTCGCGCGCACGTGTTTGCAGTTCCTGCGCGGTGCCTTCGTCCACACCGTCAATGACCAGCAGTTCGTCGATCTCGACATAGGCAACCTCTTCGAGGTTGGTGAACCCTTCGGAAACCAGCAGCTGAGCGAAGAACTCGTCCAGATCCAGGCTATCCATGAACAGCTTGGTGCGGGCTTCGAATTCTTTCTGACGACGCGCCGATTCTTCGGCTTCGGTCATGATGTCGATGTCCAGACCGGTCAGCTGGCTGGCCAGACGCACGTTCTGACCGCGGCGACCGATGGCAAGCGACAGCTGTTCCTCGGGAACCACAACTTCGATCTTGCCTGCTTCTTCATCCAGAACCACCTTGGAGACCTCGGCGGGCTGCAGCGCGTTCACAAGGAAGGTCGGCTGATCTTCGTTCCACGGGATGATGTCGATCTTTTCTCCCTGCAGCTCGTTTACAACGGCCTGAACACGGCTACCGCGCATACCAACGCAGGCACCGACAGGATCGATCGAGCCGTCATACGAGATCACAGCAATCTTGGCACGCGAACCGGGGTCACGGGCCACGGCCTTAACTTCGATGATGCCGTCGTAGATTTCCGGCACTTCCATCTTGAACAGCTCGGCCATGAATTCCGGTGCGGTGCGCGACAGGAAGATCTGGTGGCCGCGAACCTCGCGACGTACTTCCTTGATATACGCACGCACGCGATCATTCGGGCGATAGCTTTCGCGGCCGATCTTGTCGTTGCGGCGCAGAACAGCCTCGGCACCACCGAGATCAATGATGACATTACCAAATTCTTCGCGTTTGACGGCACCGTTGATGATGGTGCCTGCGCGGTCCTTGAATTCTTCGTACTGACGATCACGCTCGGCTTCACGAACCTTCTGAAGGATAACCTGCTTGGCCGACTGTGCCGCGATACGACCCATTTCGACCGGCGGAACTTCTTCGACGAAAACGTCACCAACCTCGGGCGATTCCATGTACTGACGCGCCTGTTCGACGGTCATCTCAGCCTGGTAGTTCTCCAGCTCGTCATCCTCGACCACGGTGCGGACGCGGGTGAAGGTCGCCTTGCCGGTCTTGCGGTCGATCGACACGCGAATGTCCATCTCAGCGCCGTAGCGGCTCTTGGCGGCGCGGGCGAGCGATTCCTCCATCGCTTCGACGACCAGACCGGGGTCGATCATCTTTTCGCGGGCCACGGCCTCGGCGGTTTGCAAAAGCTCCAGCTGGTTGGCTGAGGTAATTGCCATCAGTTCGTCTCCTCTTCGGACCCTTCGGTCTCAATCTCGTCGAAGGCGTTTTCGTTCAGAGCACCCGCATCTTTGCGCTGGCGCAGCATTTCCTTGATCAGGTCGTCGGTCAGAACCAGCTTGGCGTCGCTCAGCCAGTCGAATTGCAGACCGATGGTGATGGTCTCGTCCCCCTCGGGGAGGTTTATCAGAACCTCGTCGCCCTCGATCCCGGCCAGCTCACCCTTAAAGCGGCGGCGGCCATCGATCAGCTCCGAGGTTTCCAGCTTGGCCTCATAGCCTTCGAACATCTCAAAGTCCTTGAGACGGGTCAGCGGGCGGTCGATACCGGGGCTCGATACCTCAAGCGTATAGGCGTCGAGGATCGGGTCCTCGACATCCAGCGTGGCGCTGACCGCGTTCGAGATTTCGGCGCAGTCATCCACTTCGATACCGCCATCGGGCTTGTCTGCCATGATCTGCAGCGTGGTCTGCTTGCCGCTCATCAGGCGGATGCGGACCAGCTCATACCCCAGATCCTCGATCACGGGGGTGATGATTTCGGCCAGTCGCCGGTCGATGGCTGCTTTGGCTATCAGGTCGTTTGTCATCTGGTTCTCTACCCTGTCATACGGGCACAAAAAAACGGGCGCGCGGCCCGTCGATCTTTTCCGGTGGAGCCCCGGACCAGAAGTCCGACACGCCGCTGTTGCAAATGCATATACGCAGGAGAATCCGAATCTGCAACCCCCACGTCGCCGGCCAGACAAAACAGGGTCAGAATTCCGCCGAACTCAGATCATCCACCAGCGTTCAGCGACCCGCCCGTCATCCAACGGACCTTGCCGCCCGATCTGGCGCGGCAGCCCCACATTTGATGAAACGGCAAGTGCCAATTCCGCCTCGGTCGGGTGGAACCGCAATCCGCGTACCGAGCGAATCCCATCAGCATCCGGCATTGCCGCAACATCCACAAACCCGTCGCGCAGGGCTTCGGCCCGAACAGTGGCATCCGGAATTACGACGATCTCTACTGCGTCCAGCCAGCCTGCCTGGCCATCCTTATAGTGACCGGCTACGCGGCGCCCCAGAAAGTGCCGACCATCTTCCGCGCGCTCAACCCGATAACAGCCCGTTCCATTCGCCGATTTGAGCGGCGTCACATCCTGCCCATCCCGGGTGATAACGAAACGACTGTCGGCAAGCAGGAAGGGTAATCCGGGATTGGCCTCAGTCAGCTCAAGGCGTAAGCGATTGGGGTCCAGCGCTTCGACCTGCCCAACCTGCGCCAAAACGGCAAGCACATCCTCGACCCTCAGCGCATCGCCATCATGAAAACGCGTGTCATCGCGCAAATCAAAGGTCCAGATACGCGCATCCGCATCAGTCTGCCATCCTGTTGCCAATTCTCCGCGCAGGGTTCCGTCCGGGGCAATTTCCGTCAGATTGTCGAAGACCGCACCGCGCGCAACCTGTTCGAGGCTGTCATCACGCGGCACCGCCAGCCGAAGAACGCCACCGGATTTGGGGGTGTCAGCAAGTGATGCCCCAGTAGCCGCCAGCAGCGCTGCAGCGGCACCGGATGCAAAAAGGGCACGACGGTCAATGCGCGTCATACCAAACCCTCCGCCACACGATCCATGATGCGAACCAGTTCGGCACTGATTCCGGGCTCGGACAACGCGTGACCGGCCTGACGCACCATCTTCAGATCCGCGTTTGGCCAACGCTCGGCAAGCTCCCACGCGGCCTGAGGCGGGCAGATCATATCGTAGCGACCCTGCACGATATGTCCGGGTATATGCGCGATACGATCCATTTGATCCAGAATTTGCCCATCAAACTCCAGGAAACCACCATTGATGAAATAGTGATTCTCCAGCCGCGCAAATGTGCGCGCATATTCGCCGGGGCTTTCGCCAACCGAGCCATTCGTATGGATTGAGGCTAGCGCGTTTTCCCAATGCGACCAGGCGCGGGCATAAAGGATCTCGGTCGCGCGATCTCCCGAAAACAACCGTTTGTGATACGCGCCAATTGTGTCGGACAACTCGTTCGCTGGCAGAAGAGAGGTGAATTTTGCCCATTGCTCGGGCCAGAATTTCCCGGCACCGCCGCCGTAGAACCAGTCCAGTTCGGCCTGCGTCATCAGGAATACGCCACGCAGAACCAGCCGGCTGACCCGATCCGGATGGGTCTGAGCATAAATCAGCGCCAATGTCGCGCCCCAGCTGCCCCCAAAGACGATCCATTCATCGATTTCGAAGATTTTGCGCAAACGCTCGATATCAGCGATCAGATGCCAGGTCGTGTTGTTTTCAACCGACGCCGTCGGCCGTGACCGTCCACACCCGCGCTGATCAAACAGAATCACCCGATACGCCTTGGGATCAAAGTACCGCCGCATCGCAGGGCTGCAGCCGCCACCGGGCCCCCCATGCAGCACCACAACGGGTATCCCATCGGGATTTCCGCATTGTTCCACATAGATGCGGTGTCCATCGCCCATATCCACCACACGCTGATCAAAAGGATCGGTCGGCGGATAGAGATATTGAACTGCGCGCTTTTGGTCCGGGTACTTGTCCATTATGGCCCTATATAGTCCTTAAGCGTAAAAGAGCATACGGAGACAGGAATGCAAGCGCATCCGAACACTGTGGACCCATCCGAGATCGCAAAATTTGAGGCGATGGCTGCGGAATGGTGGGATCCGCATGGTAAATTCAAACCGCTGCACATGCTCAACCCGTGCCGTCTTGATTATATCACACAGCAGATAGCAGCCGAATTCGACCGCGATTTGAAAGACGCAAGGCCGTTTCAGGGTCTTCGCCTGCTGGACATTGGTTGCGGTGGCGGGCTGCTGAGCGAACCCATGGCACGCCTTGGAGCTGAGGTTGTCGGCGCGGACGCCGCCGAAGGGAATCTGCCGGTTGCCCGTATCCACGCCGAACAATCGGGGCTGCAGATCGATTATCGCCACACCACTGCCGAGGACATGGCCGCCGCTGGTGAACAATTCGACGTGGTTCTGAACATGGAAGTGGTCGAGCACGTGGCCGATCCGCTGTCATACCTGACCGCCACGCAGCAATTGCTGAAACCCGGCGGGCTTGAGATCTGTTCCACCATCAACCGCAACCCGAAATCCTATGCGATGGCCATTTTCGGGGCCGAGGTCGTCATGCGCTGGCTGCCACGCGGCACGCATGAATGGAACAAGTTCATCACCCCGGATGAGCTGTTCGACCTGCTGCGTCAGGCAGGATTGGATCCGGTCGACCGCAAGGGGTTCGTGTTCAACCCGATTCTGTGGAGTTGGTCGATCTCGGACCGGGATCTGAGCGTGAATTATGTGACGGCGAGTGTGAAGCCCGGCTGACCCTATTCGTCTTCCAGTTGGATGCGTAGATCACGCAACACTGGCAAGGTGGCGCGAACGCGCTCAAGCCCCAGCTCACCAACGACACGATTGATCAAAGGCGCGATCGAGGAAATGGCCTGATCGCGCGCACGCCGCCCGGCCGGGCTGATCGCAACCATCTTGCGGCGGGCGTCGTCCCAGTCAGGGCGAATATGGACGTAACCAGCCCATTCCAGTTTGGCCAAAGTGTTGGTCATGGCACCGCGTGTCACGTGGAACGTGTTTGCCAGTTGCGCCGGGCTCCGTTCACCACCAACAAAAACCAGATGATTGAGCACCGAGAAATGCGAAATTTCCATGCCCTTGGGCAGTACTCGGCTCAGCCGATTCCGCAATAATTGATCTGCGGTCAGGATCTCGCTGAACAGCGCGACCGCAAGGGCATTGGTTTCGTCAGTCATGGTCCGGTTCTGGATCAGGGCCCGTCAAAGGGACGGACATGTGTCTGCGAGGGTACGCGTCGGCGTGCCTCCGTCACAGAACTATCATCCAAATCGAAAAAGTGAATGCCGGTCTCGGTCCCTGCGTCGATCAGCACCTCTCCCCAAGGGGCAACAACCATGCTGTGACCATAGGTATAACGCGTCTTTCCGCGCGTATTGGGATGCTCGCCGGTTTGCGCAGGCGCAATCACCCAACACCCGTTTTCTATGGCCCGGGCACGCAGTAGTGATTCCCAATGCGCAGCACCCGTGACCGGAGAAAACGCCGCCGGAACCGTCAAAATGCGTGCACCAGCCCGTGCCAGCGCCGAATGAAGATGCGGAAAGCGCAGGTCGTAGCAGATTGTCATTCCGACCTTGCCGAAGTCCGTATCAGCCACAACGGCCCTGGTTCCGGGCCGATAGTTTGCTGATTCGCGGAATGTCTCAGATTCGGTGACCTGCACATCAAACATATGAATCTTGTCATACCGCGCCACGATCTCACCCTGCGGGTTGATCATGAAAGACCGGTTAGCGAATCTGCCGTCAGCGTCATGAGTTTTGATCCCCAAAGAGCCGATCAACAGCCAGACGCCCAGCGCGGCGGCCTGCTCACGCAGGCCAGTCAGAGAGATGTCGTCTTCTTCGTGTTGCAGAACCTCACGCTGCCGCGTCGTGCTGGTCGAGACGCAATTGGTAACCTCGGGCGTCAGGATGAACCGAGCGCCCTGAGCAGCGGCATCGGCCATCATGGCGCGCACAGCTTCGAGATTTTCGGCCGGGTCGTCCGACGAGGTGATCTGCAGCAGTGCTGTTTTCATCAGGCCGCCAAAAGACCGTCCAGCCTACCCTGACGATCCAGATCATACAGATCGTCACAGCCACCTACATGTGTCTCACCCACGAAAATCTGGGGAACAGTGCGCTTTCCACCGGCACGCTTGATCATTTCGGGTTTGCGTTTGGGATGCAAAAGCACGTCGATCTCTTTGAACTCGACACCCTTCTGTTTCAACAGACGCTTGGCCGCATGACAGTATCCGCACAAAGGCGAGGTATAGATTTCTACCGGTTTCATATTCCGTTCCCTTGGGTTTCGCGCAATCCTGAGCGAATTAGGCATCCTTGGCAACGCGTGCCAGTACCAACACGAAAATATGATTTGCGCCTGATGCAAGGCAGGCGCGCGCACAGGCCGACAATGTCGCACCCGACGTCATGACGTCATCCACTAACAATACATCCCGCCCTGCCAGATGGTGACCACGTTTCGGATGTACGGATATGGCATTCATCAGCACCTCAACCCGCTCTGCTGCGGTCTTGCCATCCAGTACTGGAGTACGCAGTTTACGAACCAGCAGATCGGGACACACAGGCAGACCGGTTTCGCGCCCGAGGTTCTGCGCCAGCAGAGCTGACTGGTTGTAGCGACGTTTAATCAGCCGTGTCCAATGGAGCGGTACAGGTGCAATGAGCATATCTGGCACAATAATTTCGCGCCCTGCATGCGCCATCCAACGCGCAGCGGGTCGAGCCAACTCCGGCCGATCCCCGTGCTTCAATGCCAAGACCAAGGACCTCGCCTTTCCCTCATACAGCAAGGCCGCCCGCCCATCACGCCAGGGCCGAGGCACATCCATACAATCATCGCATTCAATCCGATGATCGTCCGTATCCCCGGGCAACGGGGTTCCGCAGCTTTCGCAAACCACTCCGCCGATAAAAGGCGTATCACGCCAACAAGAGCCGCAGAGTCCGAAATCGGACTCCGTCAATTCCCCGCATCCCATGCATCGAGGAGGATAGATCAGCTCGACAGCGGTTTGAATCTGCTGCCAGATGCGATACTTGCGGCCTATGAAATTGCCTGCGTCCAATGCACCCTCTCTGTTTGACCGCAAGAGCCTTGCTATGCACCGCGCCCGTGTCCGCGAGGATGCGCTGTTCCTTCACGAAGCGGCCATTGATGAGATCAAGGATCGTCTTTCCTTGGTTAACAAAACCTTTACAGCACCAGCGATTGTGAGCCCGTTTGCTGATATCTGGAGTGACATCATTCCTGATGCCCGGATCATCAGAGATGACGAAGTGCTCGACCTGCAAGCTGGGTCTCATGATCTTGTGATCCATGCCATGGCCTTGCATTGGGCGAATGATCCGGTGGGCCAGTTGATCCAATGTAACAGGGCCCTTCAACCTGACGGGCTGATGCTTGTGATCTGTCTGGGCGGCGAAACCCTGCATGAACTGCGTGCTTCGCTCGGACAAGCCGAAGTCGAAGTAACAGGTGGCCTCAGCCCTCGTGTCGCGCCCATGGCAGAACTGCGCGATCTGGGAGGTCTGCTGCAGCGCGCCGGTTTCGCGCTGCCAGTAGCAGACAAACTCCCACTCACTGCGCAATACCGTGATATCTGGCACCTGATGCGCGACCTGCGGGCGATGGGGGAAAACAACGCTCTGACTGGGCGCCTCAGGCATCCGACGCATCGGGCGGTTTTCAGTAAAGCCCAAGAAATATACCGATCACACTTCCCGGCACCTGATGGTCGGCTATCCGCGACATTCGAACTGATCTGCCTGACAGGTTGGTTACCCGATGAAAGTCAACCGAAACCCTTGCGTCCCGGGTCGGCTCAGATGCGGTTGGCTGAAGCTCTGGGAACCGATGAGGGCAAACTGCCCGATTGACGATCGGCCAATTCCATTTATCTCAGGTGCGAACCTAATTTTCAGGAAGCTTCTTATGCTTGATGCCACCCGCCCCGCGCACGCCAAAGCCGATCACCCCAAAATCAAGATGGGCCGCGTTGGTGTCCTGCTGGCAAATCTGGGAACGCCCGACGACTACAGCTATTGGCCCATGCGCCGATACCTGAATGAGTTCCTTTCAGACAGGAGGGTCATCGACTACCCGGCCTGGAAATGGCAGCCGATTCTGCAGGGTATAATTCTGACCAAGCGGCCATTCAGTTCAGGCGAAGCCTACAAATCGATCTGGAATCACGACAAGGGCGAAAGCCCGCTTATGACCATCACTAAAGATCAGACCGCCAAGCTGAAATCAGCGATGCAGGAGCGGTATGGGGACCGGGTGCTGGTGGATTTCTGCATGCGTTACGGCAATCCTTCGACTAAATCAAAGGTTCGGCAAATGGTTGCCGAAGGATGCGATCGCATTCTGTTCTTCCCACTGTACCCCCAGTACGCCGGGGCTACGACAGCAACGGCAAATGACGAGTTCTTTCGCGCCTTGATGAAAGAGGCCTGGCAGCCTGCCAGCCGAACGGTTCCGGCTTATTTCGATGAACCGGCTTACATCGATGCTTTGGCGCAATCCGTCGAAACGGCCTATGCCGGGATGGAAACAAGGCCCGATGTTCTGGTGTGTTCATACCACGGAATGCCCGAGCGATACCTGCAACAGGGTGATCCGTATCATTGCCAATGCGTCAAAACCTCCAGATTGCTGAAGGAACGGCTGGGTTGGTCAGATGATCAGCTGGTATCGACGTTCCAGTCACGATTCGGGCCGGAAGAATGGCTCAAACCCTACACTGTGGATCATGTGGCTGAACTTGCGAAGCAAGGGAAAAAGAACATCGCGGTGATTGCGCCCGCTTTTTCCGCCGATTGCATCGAAACGCTGGAAGAGATCAACGAAGAGATTCGCGAGAGCTTTGAAGAGGCCGGAGGCGAGACATTCACCTATATTCCGTGCCTGAACGATCAGGATGCCCACATATCGGCACTGGGCAAAGTGATCGAAGATAACCTGCGCGGCTGGCTGGACTGAACAAACCAGATGTCAGAAATAAGAAAAGGCGGTGGAAACTCCACCGCCTTTTCTCTTGATGACTCTCGTCAAATTAGCTTGCTGCAACAGCTGCGGCAACTACGACCAGCAGGATCAGCGGCAGCAGGATGCCCTGCGATGTGCCCTGAGTTTCTTCAACAACAACAGGTGCCTCAACAACCGGCTCTTCCAGGTTGCCAGCAGATGCGGTCGAAGCAGCAGCGGTCAGTGCAGCGGCGAGAACGAGTTTCTTCATATTAACCTCCAGAATTTGCGCGATTCCAACAATCGGAACCGCACACCCAAGACTTACCTCGTGGTTTTTTCTAATCAGCTATGCGGTTGGAATGCAATTGCAACTTGAGCCACAAGCGGGTTCGTGCGCGAAAATGTCGTCAAATTAGCAACACTTGCGTGCCGACCTTCGCCATTGAAAACAGCTCAGCGATGTCTTCGTTGAACAACCCTATGCAGCCATTGGACGACCGACGCCCGATTTTGCGGGTGTCATGCGTTCCATGGATGCGGTAGTACTTCCAACTCAGGTACAAAGCGTGTGTTCCCAAGGGGTTATCCGGTCCCGGAGGAATATAGTCGGGCCATTCCGGATTTCTCTTCTTCATCGAAGGCGTTGGTGACCAGCTTGGACCTTCGACCTTGCGGATGACGCTGGTACGCCCTCTGCGGGTCAGTTCCTCGGTCAATGGCACCGATGAAGGGTAAAGTTTGTAGGTCGATTGGTCTGCTGACCAATAGTGCAGAGCCCGCGACACGGTATCGACCAGAATTGCACCATTGTTGGTGTTCGAGAAGTAAGGCTGCCAATCCAGCGCCCTGAACCCCGATACATTACGGCGAACCGCGGGCTCTGCTTCAGGCGCAGGTCGCAGAGGATCTCCGGGAATATACTGGGCTACGGCAGGCGTCGCCAGGGCGGCAGACGCGCCAGCGAGAAAACCACGGCGGGTTGTCGAACGAATATTCTTTTTGACCATGGCAAACGGTCCTTTGTTATAAAATCTGATGTATTTTATTGCCAGAATGCTTCAGTCGCAAATCAAACCGGCAGAATCACGCACGATTCAGGCACTGCGCGTTTGCTCAGAACGTTAAGGCAGGCTATTCCCCTTGTCGAAACAATTATCAGGCCCATCATGACGCGTATCGTTTCTTTACTGTTTATTTGCTTTGTCGCACTGGCGGCATGTACGGACACCGGAACCACCGCATTGGGGGCAGATGGTCGTCCTCTGCCCACCGTCTACAAGATTCGCGGCAACCCGGACAAAATCCAGTTCCGCATGCTCGATTCGGTCAACGCGTTACGTCAGGCCTCCGGTCTGCAGTCCGTACAGCTGAATTCACAACTGAACGCCGCCGCAGCAACCCATGCCAAAGATATGTCACGACAAAACCGGCCCTGGCACTTTGGATCGGATGGTTCATCCCCGATCGATCGCGCCGCCCGCGCCGGATATTATGGCACCTTCCTGGGTGAAGCGATTTCGGAAACCTATGAGACCGAAACCGAAACACTGGCCGCCTGGATGCAGGAGCCCGGACCGCGTGCAGTCATCATGGATCCCAAAGCCACGCAGATGGGTTTCGCATGGCATCAGGAAAGCGGCGGAAAAATCTGGTGGACGCTTGAAATGGGAAGCGGCGGCTGATCTGAATTCATATCCTGAAACAAAAAAGACCCCCATAAAACAGGGGGTCTTTTTTATTTGGCAGTGATTAAGCGGCTTGCATAGACTGCGCGGCCGTCAGAATCGCGTAGAGCTTCACCGGATCGGGATTGGCCCTGAGTTTTGCACAAACTGCAGTATCTCTGAGTGTGCGTGATACCAATGCAAGCGCCTTCAGGTGGTCCACACCCGCATCTTCGGGAGCAAACAGGGAAAATGCCAAATCAACAGGCTGGCGATCGACCGAGCCGAAATCGATTGGCTTTTCCAGCATCACGAAGACACCGGCAACAGAATCCAAACCCGGCAAACGGGCATGCGGCAACGCCACTCCATGCCCAACACCAGTCGGGCCGAGGCTTTCGCGCTCGAGCAGATTGTCCACAACTTCCTGTGCCTCAAGCCCAAGCGTGCTTGCTGCGACATCGCCGATTTCCTGAAACAACCGCTTCTTGCTGGAAGCGGCCGACAGAACACGCACTGCCTCGGGCTTCAGAATGCTCGAAAGCTCCATGATAACGCTCCATGGCGACGCCCCCGCTGATATGCGGGGGTTCGCCGCTATCCTTGCCTCTTAAGGATCGATCCAGCCGATGTTTCCGTCTTCCCGACGGTACACGACATTCAATCCGTCCTTATTCTCGTTCCGGAACACAAGTACAGGTGCACCTGCAAGTTCCATTTGCATGACAGCCTCACCCACACTCAGCGATGGAATCTTCGTTTCCATCTCAGCCACGATCATTGGCTGCAGGGATTCGGGTTCGTCGGCCGTCTCCGATTCGTCAGAGGCGAGGATATATGACGAGGCCCCGAAGAGTTCAACAGGCTCAGAACGATCCTTATGATGGTCCTTCAGCCGACGCTTGTAGCGCCGAAGCTGTGTTTCCATCTTGTCGCAGCACCCTTCGAAAGCTGCGTAGATTTCGGTT
The DNA here is from genome assembly GCF_009711355.1 of Roseibium sp. RKSG952. Taxonomy (NCBI): domain Bacteria; kingdom Pseudomonadati; phylum Pseudomonadota; class Alphaproteobacteria; order Hyphomicrobiales; family Stappiaceae; genus Roseibium; species Roseibium sp. RKSG952. The sequence goes on from NZ_SMMF01000954.1 coordinate 59,603, forward strand.
GCGTGAGCCTTGGCCTGAGCCGTTAGGCCAGTGGAAAGATGCACTGTGGTTTCGCATACATATTCATGCGCTGAACGGGAAAAGACGACGTTGGCGTCTGTTGGCCGCTGGGCATACTTGCCTACGACCTCGCCCAGCTCGGTCTGCACGTGGGTCTGCAGGGCCGCGCCGATGTCGATCTGTTTTCCGCTGATTTGGTAACGCATGTGATCTCCTTCACAATTCACACCCATTCTGACGTCACGTTACGTGACGAACTTGTTTTTATCGGGTGGGGGGTAGCGACATTTTTTGTGGTAGTCTCCGGACCTGCCCTTCGAAGAAGGGACATCGAGATCCAGACTGGAACCGAAAAAATGCCATGCACCAATTGAGCCAAGAGGCGAGGGAAGAGTCAATCAAAACAGGTGTGTATATACGCGATTTCCGCCATGCAACCGGCGCAATTCCGCGCAAGCCTATGAGATTCTGAAGTTTTCACCCAGATAAACTCGGCGCACATTCTCGTTTTCGACCACCTCATCCGGTGTGCCGGACATGAGAACCTGACCGTCATGCAGAATGTAGGCGCGATCCACAATTTCCAGCGTTTCCCGCACGTTATGATCCGTAATCAGAACACCAATTCCGCGCTTTTTTAGATCAGCCACCAGATGCCGGATGTCGCCAACACTGATGGGATCAACACCGGCAAAAGGTTCATCCAAAAGCAGATATTTAGGATCAGCCGCAAGACAGCGTGCAATTTCAACGCGACGGCGTTCACCACCAGACAAGGCCAGCGCCGGAGCGCGACGCAGATGTTCGATTGAAAAGTCCGAAAGCAGTTCTTCCAGACGCTCTTTGCGCCGGTGCGCATGATTGACCGTGATATCAAGAACCGCTGCAATGTTGTCTTCGACGCTCATGCCGCGAAAGATCGACATTTCCTGCGGCAGATATCCGATTCCCATGCGGGCGCGACGGTACATCGGCAGGGTAGTCACATTCTGTCCGTCGATCGTGACGGTGCCAGCCTCGGGAAAGACAAGGCCAGCCACGGAATAAAAGGTCGTTGTCTTGCCGGAGCCATTCGGCCCAAGTAGCGCGACGACTTCGGACCGATCCAAAGTCATGGTCACGTCGCGGATTACCGTCTTTTTGCGATAGGACTTGCGCAGCTTTTCAATGCGCAGACCGGACGATCCTTCGGCGACAGACAATTTCGGCTGGTTCATCAATTCCCACCCGGTTGAAGAATTGTCTTCACGCGACCAGACATGGTTGCGGTTCCCGACGTCAGATTCGCAACCATCTCATCGCCACTGATTACGCTCGGCCCCTGCGTCAGCAACACGTTGCCTTTCATCACAATCACACCTGAATCGATGGTGTATTCGGCCCAGTCACCTTCAGCAGCATCTGGTGGGCTGACCAGAACCACATTCTCGGTGGCCTCCATGCGTTCGATCGCAGATCGGCCTTCGTTGTAGATTACTAGCACCCGCTCTGCCGTGAGGCGCATTTCACCCTGAATAACGATGACGTCGCCGATGAATTCGGCTGAACCGTCTTCCTGGTTTACGTTGAGCGTCTCAGAGGTGACTTCGACCGGCAGTGTAGGGTCGGCCTTGGCCGAACCGAACGCAACCTGCGTTTCCTGGGCGATCGCTGATACCGCGCCAAAGGCCAGGGCAATGCAAACTGGGACTACACGTAAATCAAACACAGGTTATCTTTCTGCTTTTTCCGGCTCATATACCAACTTAACGCCATCTGTAAAAAGAATATGGACCGGACCGTCTTTTTTTTCTGTCCCGAAGGTCATGCGACCTGCCGTAAAATTGCCGATCGGACCGGTTCCATCGACCTGACCCGGTGTGTCGCCGCGAATTTCATCAAGCGACGTGTTCAGCAAATCAGTCGTCACCCGGATACCGTCGGTTGTGGTAATGACCACATCCCCGACAAAAGTGGCGGTCCCTTTGTCCGGACGGATCGAGCCGGTATTGGAATCCAGGGTGATCACTCCACCATTCAGTAACCCAAAGCGGCCGGTAAATTCGGTTGCCGTCGGAACATCACCGTTGGTGCCCTGTGTTGCCTGAATAGCCTCGACCTGAATGTCCTCGCCCTTGCGGGTTGTTCCCCGATAGTGGGGGCGTGTCACCAACTGGTCCGCGAGGCGCGCGTCGATATCTTGCTGGGTAAAGGGCACAGAGACATTAGTCTCGATACTTCTGGACAGCAGAAAAACAGTCGACAGCAACAGGATTGCCGCCAGAGGCAGCAAAACCTTGAGGAGTTGCACCATACGTGAATAACGGTCCACCTCAGCCTCCCGTCAGCCCAAACCGACCCGCAGACAGTCATGGATGTGCAGGATGCCCTCGGCCCGACCACCGGACGCGGGATCAACAACAAACAGACATGTGATTTTCGGTTTTTGCATGGTCATCAACGCCACCGCACCTTCGGCCAGCTCGTCGGGACCAATTGTGCGGGGATCAATTGTCATGACCTCATCGACAGTCAAATCCAGAAGCCCCTGCATATGGCGGCGAAGGTCCCCGTCAGTGACAATGCCCAACAAGCGGTCATTCTCGCCGGTTACTCCAACGACACCAAACCCCTTCTGGCTCATAACCAACAGGGCTTCGCTCATCTGCGTGCCAGACGGAACGACAGGAATATCGGTGTGCATCAAATCACGCACCTTGCTGAGCTGTGCGCCCAGTTTGCCACCCGGATGAAAATCTCGGAAATTCTCAGGCTTGAAGTCACGATACTTCATCAACGCGATGGCCAAGGCGTCGCCCATAGCCAACGTCAGTGTTGTCGATATGGATGGCACCATGCCAAACCCACAGGCCTCGCCCATCGATGGGATCAGCAGATGCACGTCCGCCTGTTTCATCAATGTGCTTTCGGGCTTGCTGGACAATCCGATCAACGGAATTCCGAAACGGCGTGTAAAAGCCAGCAGGTTTGCCAGTTCAGGCGCTTCTCCCGAATTCGAAATCGCGAGGACAACATCGCCCTTGGACAACATGCCCAAATCACCATGACTGGCCTCGGCTGGATGCACGAAATAGGCGGGCGTGCCGGTGCTGGCCAGCGTTGCAGCAATCTTGTGACCAATGTGGCCAGACTTGCCGATACCGCTGACGATGATACGGCCCGTAGCCTGCAGGATCATCTGCACCGCTTCGGCAAAATCCTGATCGAGGCTGCCCGCAAGAGCATCAAGGGCGCGGGCCTCGTCAGTGACGACCTGCTTTGCGGTTTTCAGAAAAGACTCGTTGTCGGTCATGAGTGCGCAAAAATATCCGTTTCGGGCCAGCCAGCGAGATCAAGTTTCGCACGCATCGGCAGAAAATCAAAACAGGCCTGAGCCATCTCAGCCCGATCTTCGCGATCCAGACGTTTGTTCAACTCGTCCCGCAGGCGGTGCAGATAAAGAACGTCGGATGCAGCATATTCCAGCTGGGCATCTGTCAGAGTTTCAGCTCCCCAGTCGCTCATCTGCTGTTGTTTCGAGATGTCGATACCCAGCAATTCCTGACACAGGTTCTTCAAACCGTGACGGTCGGTATAGGTGCGTACAAGCCGGCTTGCGATCTTGGTGCAATAAACCGGGGCCGCCAACGCGCCGAACGCATGATACATCGCAGCGATGTCGAAACGGCCGAAGTGAAACAATTTCAACACGTTGGGGTTTTCAAGCATGGCACACAGGTTTGGTGCTGCAGCTTGCCCCTTTTCGACCTGAACGATGTGGCTGTTGCCATCACCGCCCGACATCTGGATCACACACAGGCGATCCCGATGCGGGTTCAGCCCCATGGTTTCACAATCGATGGCTACGACGGGACCCAGATCCAGCCCATCCGGCAGGTCATTCTTGTACAGGTGGTTGGCCACGAAAAATTCCTTTGTGCGGTATCGACCCCGAGATAGGAGGTTTGGCCCGTAAACTCAACGCTCTCGGTACAAGCCCGCCGACTGAGCGCACCTGAATTGACAATATCCCCATGGGGAGGATAAGGATAATCCATGACGAACCACACACACGAATCTCATCCACAGATCACTGCGCGTCTGAAACGTGCACATGGGCATCTGGCCAAGGTTATTGCCATGCTCGAAGATCACGCACCCTGTGCCGACATTGCGCAGCAGCTGTTTGCGGTCGAAAAAGCCATAACCAATGCCAAGCGTGTTCTGATCCATGACCATATCGATCACTGCCTCTCGCCCGAGACCAACAGTGACCGCTCCGGCATCGACGATTTCAAAACCATCACAAAGTACCTGTAACCAATGCTGAGCATTCTCAGAAATCGCACCTATCGCCATCTGTTCGCGGCACAGATTGTCGCCCTGACGGGAACTGGACTGGCCACGATTGCGCTGGGCCTGCTGGCTTATGATCTGGCCGGAAATGCTGCGGGTATGGTTCTGGGGACAGCTTTGACCATCAAAATGGTGGCATATGTCACAATCGCCCCACTAGCGGCGGCTTTCGCAGAACAACTGGATCGACGTAAGATGTTGGTCGCGCTGGATCTTGTGCGTGCCGCGGTTGCTGTCTGCCTGCCGTTCGTCACTGAGGTCTGGCAGGTCTATGTTCTGATTTTTGTACTGCAATCCGCTTCTGCAGGATTTACCCCCGCCTTTCAGGCGACGATTCCCGATGTTCTGCCGGATGAGCAGGATTATACCAAAGCGCTGTCCCTGTCCCGGCTGGCCGTTGATATGGAAAGCCTGCTCAGCCCAATGCTGGCCGCTGCGCTGCTCTTGCTGGTCAGCTTTGACAGCCTGTTCTGGGGCACCAGCATTGGTTTTGTCGCCTCGGCGCTGCTGGTTGTATCGGTCACACTCCCCTCGCCAAAACCAAAAGAGCGTCGTGGGATATACGACCGCACGACGCGCGGCATTCGCATTTATCTGAAAACGCCGCGGCTGCGCGGTTTGCTGGCCCTCAGCTGGAGCGCTGCAGCGCTGAGTTCGATGGTCATCGTCAACACGGTCGTGATCGTGCGCACTGATCTGGGCCTCTCCGAAAGCGCCGTCGCCGTCGCACTTGCCGGATTTGGTGGAGGTTCCATGTTGGCGGCCTTTGCACTGCCCCCACTGCTGCAAAAAATCGAAGATCGCAAGGTTATGCTGACCGGTGCAGCTCTGGGAACTGCGGCGATGGCAATTGCGGCCCTGCTTGCGGCTGCAATTCCTGTTTCTTTGATGCTGCTAACGTTGATCTGGGCCTTTGTGGGCTTCGGATACTCTACAACCCTGACACCATCCGGGCGTTTGCTTACCCGCTCGGCCCATGCAGAAGATCGTCCGGCGGTGTTTGCCGCGCAGTTCACCTTGTCTCACGCCTGCTGGCTGGTGCTCTATCCGTTGGCCGGGTGGCTCATGACCAGTTATGGCGCAACTGTTGCTTTGGCCTGGATGGCGACCGCCGCAGTCTTTGGGGTTCTTGGCGCGCTGATCGCGTGGCCGCGCACTGATCATGGTCCGGTCCAGCATGACCACCCCGATCTTCCAAAGGATCACCCACATGTGGCCGGTTCAGCCACCCACGAACACCCTATCATTATCGATGATCTGCACCCCAGCTATCCGCGCAAATCTTGAGCATGGGCGCCAAACTGCCATAAACCGGGTTACGCCCTGCCCGACTCGGAGCTTTCATGGATCAGCTAGACCGTCGCATCATTGCCGCCCTGCAACATAACGCGCGCGACTCGACCACCCGCATCGCCGCGACGCTTGGGGTTGCCCGAACAACCGTTCATGAGCGCATCAGCCGTATGGAAGAGCGCGGCGTGATCGCGGGCTATTCGGTAAAGCTGCGTCAGGCCGAGGATACACCAAAGGTTCAGGTCATCGTTTTGCTGGAAGTTCAGCAGAAGGAAACCACTCGCATCATCAAACGGCTTGAGGCCTACCCGGAAGTCAAGCTGTGCCTCTCGATCAATGGCGAGTTTGACCTGCTGCTGTCGGCAGAAGCGCCTCGGATCGAAGATCTGGACATTCTGGTTGACGACCTAGCCAAAATCCCAGGCGTCCTGCGCACGAATACCAGCGTCGTATTCGGTCGTCGCATCGATCGAAGCTGAGACGCGATAACCGTCTGTAAACCGATAGCTGGCTAGTTTGTCCGGGATCGATCAGAATCCCGGACCGGCAGAATGCCAGATATCAAATTCCCACTTCTCCTGATTTTCTCGCAAGCATTGGTGGCGCATGTGGCCTTTGCCATGCCAGATGCCCGAACTGGCGGGATCTGTGATCAGGCCGCCCAGCGCGCTGCACGCTCAGAAGGTGTACCACTCGAAATCCTGCAGGCGATCACCCGAGTCGAAACCGGGCGTATGCGAGATGATCATCTGAAACCCTGGCCCTGGACAGTCAATCTGAACGGCAGGGGCTTCTGGTTCAACACCGAGATCGAAGCCAAGTCCTATCTCTTTGAGGTCTTCAAATCCGGTGCGCGCAGTTTCGATGTTGGTTGCTTCCAGATCAACTACCGCTGGCATGGCAAAGCATTCCGTTCGATTGATGCGATGTTCGATCCGGATGAGAATGCAACTTATGCAGCGCGGTTCCTCAAGGAGCTTTATATCGAGCTTGGATCTTGGCCTGCCGCTGCAGGAGCCTATCACTCCCGAACACCAGAACTTGCCGATGCATATTCGGCCCGTTTTCAGACCATTCTGGCGCAATTGGATGGCACGTTGCCAACGCACGTTAGGGGCAGCAGTCGCGATCCGTTCACGGCTGCTGCTGCACCCCTGATCCCTCTTCACCCAGCACAGTCTCAATCACAGCTGCGCCCGCTTGGGTCTTTGGTTCCGACCGCCGGATCAGCCTCCGCCTTTATCGCTTTCAACTAGGAGCTTTACGTGCTTCGCATCGACGCCCGTTCCCTGTTCTCGCCCACTGTTTTATTGGCACTGGCATTGATGACGATCATCGTCATGATGATTCTGCCGATGCCCGCCTGGGTTCTGGACGTTGGCCTTGCGGCCTCATTCGCGCTGGCGATCCTGATCTTTACGCTAACCTTGTTCATTGAACGGCCACTGGATTTTTCCTCCTTTCCGACGATCCTGTTGGCGTCTCTGATGCTGCGTCTGTCGCTGAATGTTTCTTCTACCAAACTGATCATCGGTCAGGGGCATACCGGACCAAATGCTGCTGGCGACGTCATCGAGGGGTTTGCTCAGTTTGTCATGAGCGGCAGCATCTTTCTGGGTCTGGTTGTATTCGGCGTGCTGCTGATCGTGAATTTCATGGTCATCACCAAGGGCGCGGCCCGTATGGCCGAGGTTGGTGCCCGTTTTGCGCTGGATGGTATGCCCGGCAAGCAGCTGGCCATCGACAGCGATATGTCTGCGGGCGCCATTGATCATCAACAGGCCAAGGAACGTCGGGAACGCGAGCAGCAGGAAACCACGTTCTTCGGCTCATTGGATGGCGCATCGAAATTTGTCAAAGGTGATGCAATCGCGGGACTGTTGATCACGCTGCTCAATCTGGTGATGGGGCTGGTGATGGGTGTGATCGTGCACGGAATGCCGGTCACTTCAGCCTTTGAAACCTACGCTATTCTAACCGTGGGTGACGGTCTGGTTTCTCAAATTCCGGCGGTGATTATTTCGATTGCTTCTGCATTGTTGCTGGCGCGGGGCGGAACCCAGGGGGCAACAGACAACGCAATCTTTTCGCAACTGGGCAAACATCCCGCTGCGCTGGGGACTGTTGCAGTCCTGATGGTGCTGTTTGCACTGGTACCCGGTTTGCCGTTTCTGCCGTTCATCCTTGGCGCCAGCGTATTGGGATACGCGGCCTATAACGTCTATCAGAAACAGAGAACCGCACAGGCTGTGGCCGAGACCCCCTCGCCGGAAGCGGACGCGCCGGTCTCTCAGGCGATAGGTGACATTCTGGATCTGGATGATGTGCATCTGGAATTCGCACCGGATCTGGTCAGCATGGTTCTGAATCCCGGCACCGGTCTGGACGCACGCATCGCGAATATGCGCACCTATGTTGCCTCGAGCTTTGGCCTGATCCTGCCTGAGATACGCCTGACGGATCGCGCGGATCTGCCAATGGGCACTTATGTGGTCCGGGTGCAGGGAGTTGAACAGGCGCGAGGAGTTCTGAATCCTGATCTTGTGTTGGCGCTGGTTCAGGATGATCTGGATCTGTTGCCGGAAGGAAATGATGTTACTGAACCGGTCTACGGCGCCCCCGCCCGCTGGATTCTGCCCAAAGACCAAGAGGCGGCGGCAATGAGCGGTGCAACCATTGTCACCCCGCCCGAGATATTGGCGACCCACCTGCTTGAAATCATCAAACAGAATTTCCCGCGTCTGCTAACCCTGAAATCGTTGCGCAAGCTTTTGTCGGAAATGACACGTCTCAGTGACCCGATTCGCGCCGAGGCCAATCGCAAACTGCTGGATGAGCTTATCCCGGACAAGGTTCCAATCGATACCCTGCACGCGGTTCTGCGACTGCTGCTCGAGGAGAGGGTGTCCATACGAAACATGGCGCTGATTCTGGAAAGCATCGCCGAAGCCCGTCTGACTGCAACGCAACCCGAAGCAATCTGTGAATTGGTAAGGCAACGACTGGGCTTTCAGCTGGTGTCTGACATGAAGCGCGAAGATGGATCGATCCCCCTGATCCAGCTGGCCCCGGAATGGGAGGATACATTTGCCAGTTATCAGATCGATGCGCCAAATGCCGGGCTGGACGTAGCCCTGCCGCCGAACTTGTTTAACAAACTCGCAGATGGAGTTGTCAGCAGCGTCGCTCAATCGGCTGACAACGGGCTGTTTCCTGCGCTGGTGACATCAACCCGACGCCGCAGATTACTGCGCACAATCATGCACGCACGGGGTGTTTCAAACCCGGTTCTCTCATTTGAAGAGATCGGCCTCGAAGCGCGACCCGCCCTGGTTGGAACCGTTCCTGCATGATCGCCATACCACCTGAGTTGCTTGCGCATTTGGGCGAAGGTTTATGGCAGATGTTTGCCGTTTTTCTGCGCGTCTCGGCTCTGGTTTCGCTCCTGCCGACATTTGGCGAACGAAGCATCCCTGTGCGCGTCAAACTCGGCATCGCTGCGGCTTTTACCATTATCGTTGCGCCTGCTCTGCAGACCCCAGAGATCACGCCCGCATTTAGGTCCATGATCACTTTGATCGGAAGCGAGATATTGACCGGTCTGGCATTGGGCACGGGTTTGCGGCTGTTCGTTCTGGCCCTGCAAACCGCCGGCTCCATTGCAGCACAGGCAACATCTCTGTCCCAAATTCTCGGTGGGGCGGCGGTCGAACCCGTACCAGCCATGGGATATCTGTTGACGATCGCGGGACTGGCGCTGGCAGCTTTGCTGGGCATACATATTCGCGCAGCCCAGTTCCTGATCCATAGCTATACGCTGTTCCCCATGGGCACAGTGCTACTTGCACCCGATCTGTCTGGTTGGGGAGTGATGCAAGTTTCGCGCAGCTTCGGACTGGCCTTTGCTCTGGCAACACCATTTGTGATCGCTTCGCTTATCTACAATCTTGCGCTCGGCGTGATTAACCGGGCCATGCCACAACTCATGGTCGCCTTTGTCGGTGCTCCAGCAATTACGTTCGCGGGACTGTTTTTGCTGTTTGCCGGAACACCGCTGATCCTTTCAGTCTGGTCCGATGCCTTGTTCGACTTTTTTGGCAACCCAATAGGTGTTCCATGAGCGATGCAGACGACGACAGCGACAAGTCATTCGAACCCACCCCGCAAAAGCTGCAGAAAGCCCGCGAAAAGGGTGAGGTTGCTAAATCCAATGACCTGTCTGTTGTTGCCAGCTATGCTGGATTGCTGATTGCCCTGCTGGCCGCCGGATCATATGCAGCCCAGGAATTGGGCGCGGTGTTTGTGGTCTTACTTGATCAATCACATCAAATATCATCGCTCATCACGACTGGTCCCGCAGCAGGGCCCGTCGGCGGATTGTTGTCCGCAGCTCTGCTTCCGGTTTCGATGTTGTTCGCCCTACCGGCCTCCACAGTTTTACTAAGCCTGATCGCACAGCGCGCCCTGATCTTCGCGCCGAGCAAACTCAAACCACGTCTGTCCCGCATATCAATCACCTCGAATGCCAAAAACAAATTTGGACGCGGCGGTCTTTTCGAATTCGCCAAGAGTTTCGTCAAACTGCTTATCTACGGCACTTGCCTGACGCTTTTTCTTCGATCCAACCTTACGGACATATTGTCTGCCTCTGCCGCCCCGGCAAAATCCTCGATCCTGCTGATGATGAACCTGCTGTTCCGGTTCTTATTCATTGTGATTGCAGTCGCTCTGATTATCGGTGTGGTAGATTATCTCTGGCAATACTCGGAACACATGCGGAAGAACCGTATGTCCCGAAAAGAGCTTCAGGATGAATCCAAGGATGCCGAAGGTGATCCGCATATGAAGCAACAACGGCGCCAACGTGCCCAGGACATCGCGACGAACCAGATGATGGCCGATGTGCCAAAGGCCGATGTGGTTATCGTCAATCCAACTCACTACGCGGTTGCGCTGAAATGGTCGCGAGCGACTGGGTCCGCGCCTGTTTGTGTCGCCAAGGGCGTAGACGAAGTCGCGGCATCGATACGTGCTGCCGCCGGAGAAGCGGATGTTCCGATCCATTCCGATCCCCCTACCGCGCGGGCGATTCACGCGACCGTCGAGATCGGGCAAGAGATCGCGGAGGAGCACTATCGCCCGGTCGCCGCCGCCATTCGGTTTGCCGAAGCGATGCGTAAACGGGCCAAAGGTCAAATCAGATGACACAGGTGCACATCACGAATCTTGCAGCCGTGACAGACGCTGCGTTTCAGAGAGAATATCAGAAGCTTCGACCGCTTTTGAAAGCCGAAGCCCACCTACAGAAACAGCTCTCAAATCTGGACGCTCAGGTAGCAGAGGTGCGCGCAGGCAGCTCTGTCACCGATGGTTACCGGGTCACAGGAACAGATGTTCTTTGGGGCAGTTGGGAGTCCGCTACAAGACGGCAGCTCAATATGGAATTGGCCCGAATCCGTTCCCAAAAAATTACAGCAATGGAGGAGCTGAAACTGGCGTTTGGTAAGAAGCAGGCGGTTGCCAGCCTTTCCCAGCGGCTTCGAAAGAAACACCAGAGCCTGCAACAGAGGGCTCTATTGGAGCAACTGTACTTCTGAAATCTCCAGTCGGCGCATTATGATAATCCGCCGACTAAAGTTTCATGTGTCCTGCCGACTAACACTCATGATCAGAACACGTGACACGTCATCGCCCAGATCCTTTTGCGCGACTTCCAGCAGGGATTTTCTCAGAACAGACAGATTGTCCGAATGGGTAAAATTGCCGTCAAACCCGCCTGTATTTGCATGATCAAACAGCACCTGAAGAAAGCTGTCCCGCAATTTTGGTTCCACGGCATAAAACGCTTCGGAAATACCCGGACGAGTTTCCAGGCTGACCGACATTGTCACAAGAGCCGATATCTCTTCGCTGTTCACCACCGGGACAACAAACTGCTTGGTAAGCTTCAGATACTCAAAATCCTCAGTCTTTGACTTTTCCATCGATTTTTTGGGGTCGGAATCTAGCTTTTTGGCGTTGGACTTATCTTCGCCCTTGGCCTCTTTGTACTCTGAATCTTGTGACCCTTTTTCAGCATCGGCTTTCTGGGCAGGCGTTAAAAACACTCCGACCCCAACACCAACGGCCAAACCAACCAGAAGGAAAGCTACGGGAACTAGTTTCTTGATCACATCGGCACCTCAGAACGGCAACACTGTATCAAGTATCTGCTGCCCATATCGCGGTTGCTGGACATCTGTGATCTGTCCACGACCGCCATAGGACACCCGGGCAGACGCGATCTTGTCATAGGTGATTTCATTTTGACGCGAGATGTCCTCGGGCCGGACGTAACCCGAGACCAACAACTCCCTAAGCTCGAAATTCACTCGCAACTCCTGCGATCCGGCGATCGACAGGACCCCATTGGGCAGTACATCGATCACCGTGGCTGCCACTCTGAGCGTCAGCTTTTCTTTGCGTTTGACTGATCCCTTGCCCTTGCTGACCGAAGCAGAATCGATCGAAACTGCCTCGTCCAGTGATGCCCCGTTTGGTAGCTGATCAGCCGCACGTTGCGGCAACCCAAACAGCTCAGGCACAGCGAGGCTTTCTGACCCGGTACGAGACCGGTTTGTATCATTCGTGATCTCAGCCTTTTCGTCCAACTCGATCACGACCGTCATGATATCCCCTTTTTTGATTGCCCTCTGATCACCAAGGAGCGAGTGTTGACCCCCACTCCATAGCGATGATCGGTCGACTGTACGCTGAGGTTGCGTGTGCAATGGCAGCCCGGGCCAGAGCATTGCAACATGTTCGGGTGAATCCGTGTTCGGCGTCAGGCTGGGGGGTTTGCCAAGGTGATCCAGGCGACCACAAGCAGAGACAGCAAGCACGGCGCATATCGTAAGTTTGGTAAATCTCATTTTCAGTTAACCTCAATTTGCCCGTCAGGCCGAATGCGACCTGTGATTGTGGTTCGGGATGAAAGATTCATGACCCGGATGCGCTCGCCCACTGCACCTCGACCAAGGGCGCGGCCTTCGGCCGTAATCGATAGCGTAGCCCGGCCAAAGACTAGAGTGACCAGATCGTTGCGATCCACGATTGCTGGCGGACCGACATCTGCTGCCCGAATGGGCCGTCCGGGATACAAAGCAACCCGGGCCTCCTGCCCTACCAAGATGCCCGGATCCGCCACCGCCCCCTCTACATCTATTGATTTGATTTCCAGATCAGACGCCAAAATCACTTCCTTGGCGCGAATGGTGCGGACCGAGACGACTATGTCAGCGTGAGCCATCATCGGCACAAGAAGCAGGGCTATCAGGAACAGGATTCGCATCATCTTACCTGCGTTGTAGCGCCCATCATCTGGTCGACGGCTGAAATGATCTTTGAGTTCATTTCATAACCGCGCTGCGCTTCGATCAGCTCTGTCAACTCGCGCACGGCATCAACGGAACTGCCTTCCAGGTAACCCTGACGCAACGTACCCAGCCCGTCCTCACCCGGAGTACCGACCACCGGCGCACCGGATGCCTCGGTCTCTTTGAACAGATTGCTGCCGACCGCCTCCAGACCCTTGGCATTCGAGAAACTGGCCAGTGTCAGCTCGCCCAACAGCTGTCCTTCAGCGGCATCGGCGAAATATGCGTAGACTTCACCCGAGGCATTGATCGAGATGGATCGGGCGTCATCCGGAATCGTGATTTCCGGTGCCACAGCATATCCATCGGACGTCACAATCAACCCTTCGGCTGATCGTTTCAGACTGCCATCGCGGGTATAGCCGGGCTGCCCATTGGGCATACTAACCTCCAGATATCCACGGCCTTCGATCGCTATGTCCAGATCGCTCCCGGTCGCAGTCAGAGCACCCTGAGCCAGCTGTACCGTTACTGCAGCAGGCCGAACGCCAAGCCCCAATTGAATGCCCGTCGGCAAAACCGTCCCGTCGTTGGCGTTGACAGTTCCGGCTCGGGACATCTGCTGGTAATGCAGATCGGCAAATTCAGCGCGTCGGGCGTTGTAGCCTGTGGTGCTCATATTCGCGAGGTTGTTCGAGATGGTTTCGACCCGCATCTGCTGCGCGGTCATGCCGGTCGCGGCAATTTTCAAGGCACGCATATGGTGTACTCCTGTGTTTTCTGATCAGCGCATCAGGGCCTTGAACGCACCCCGAACCCGGTCGTCTTCGGATTTCAGAAAGCTCTGCCCCAGTTCGTAGGCGCGTTGTATTTCGACGAGGCGGGTCACTTGCACGATGGCGTTGACATTCGATCCTTCGAGGAACCGGTGAAGAACGACCGGCTGCTCGACAGGCTCCACATCACCCTGCGGCCGAAACCGGGTGCTGCCTTCGCGCACCAGTTCGTTGAGATCAACCACCTGATAAACACCGATCTGGCCCAACAACTGGCCGTCCACACTCAACGTCCCATCGTTGCCGACATCGATTGATGCCGCATCAGGTGGAATGAAAACCGGGGCTCCATTGCTGTCCAGCACACGGTGACCGTCCATTGTCACCAGATCGCCTTCAGCGTTCGGGGAAAAGCTGCCGGCCCGCGACAGGCGGTTCCCAGAGGGCGTTTCGATCATGAAGAAACCATCTCCTTCGATCGCGAAATCGAATTGTCCGCCCGTCTCGGTCAAAACGCCCTGCTGAAACGAAGTATTGCGCGCCTCTGCTCGGCTCATGGACAATGAAGGGTTGCCAGGCATGTCCCGGATGAATTCCGAGAAAACCAGCCCCTGCTGCCGGTAACCGGTCGTGTTTGCGTTGGCGATGTTGTTCGCCACCAGCCGCATTTCATTCATGAGACCCGATTGTCGGGACAAGGTTACATAGGCGGTGTCCATCAGCGCCCTCCTGCGATGAGTGGGATGATTGTCGATGTGAAGAAGGTGACGAGGGTCTGGGTCATGAAGCCCATCGAAATCCAGAACACGATCACGATGGCGATCAGCTTTGGCACAAAGGTCAGCGTCATTTCCTGAACTGAAGTCAGAGCCTGAAACAGACCCACAACCAAACCCGAGACCAGTGCGACCGCCAGGATCGGGACCGACGTTATAACCGCAACCCACAGCGCCTGGCGCACGATGTCATAGAACAGACCCTCGCTCAGCATTGATCAGACCGGCATCCTCAGGATTTCCTGATAGGCCTCGACCACTTTGTTGCGGACAATGACGGCTGTTTCGACTGCCAGCTCCGTCTGCGCCAAGGCCTGCACCAGCGCATGCGGATCTGCCTGACCCACCATCGAAGACTGTGCGACTTGTTCGCTGTGCTTCAATGTTGCTGCAAAATCTTGAAACGTGGATCGCAGTCCCTGCGCCATGCCATCGTGATCGGGGTCGGCCTGCGTAGCGGGGCGCGCAAATGTATAGCTTTGCGCGGCATTCAGTGATCGGATATCCATTCTGGCTTTCCTTTATTTACGTAACAGATCCATCAGACTCGCCGACATCTGACGGGTCTGGTCGAACATCTTGAGATTGGCTTCGTAGCTGCGCTGCGCCTCACGTGCGTCCGCGATCTCGATCATCAGATCGACATTCGAGCCACGATAATGGCCGGTATCATCTGCCATCGGATGGCTGGGGTCATAGATGCGGCTCAGGTCCCGGCGATCGAGTTTGACGCGCCCAGCCTGCACCAACTGCTTGCCATCCTGATCAATCGCTTCGAAGGGGACCGTCTTGCGGCGGTACCCGGGCGTATCGGCGTTAGAGATGTTTTCGGACACGTGCCGCAACCTTGCGGCTTGTGCACGCAAGGCACTGGCCGAAGCAGTGAGGGAATGCGAAAAATCACTCATGATCTACCCCTCAGGCCCGGCCAAGACTGGTGCGCAGAACGCCGATGGATGAACGGTATATGGCCAGGGCGCGATCATGTTGCCGTTTGACCTCGACCGCCTTCAGCATCTCTTCCTCCAACGAAACGCCGTTGCCGTTGGGATCAGACGATGCCTTCGCCGTGTGTTCGGCCCATGTTTGTCCGACCATGCCACCACCGTGCAGGTGGCTGGGCCGGGTTGCGGCCATTGCGCTTTCGCGACCGGAGTTTTCAAAAGCTGTCTGAAAGGCCTCGATATCCCGCGGCTGGTAGCCCGGCGTATCCGCATTGGCCATGTTGCGTGAGATGACAGCCTGCCGTTGCCCTGCATGGGTTGCCATAGCGTACGCTGTCTTAAAGACGTTCAGGTCATAGAACATCGGGGCTTCTCCCTCGATCGATTTCAACCAAGGCTTAACTCCGATTCCTTTAGAAACCGTTTTCAACAAACGTTGGAGAATCCACGATGACAGATCTCGACCCGATACTTCTGAAACATGAACTCGACAGAATGACAGCTGTCCGACATGTCGGGCTCGTCTCCGGCGTTGCGAACGGAGTGATTGAGGTCGCCGGCCTGAACAAGCAGGCCCGGACAGGAGATCGCCTGACATTGCAGCGGCGTGAGGGGCCAGATCTTTCTGGCGAGGTTCTCCACGTCGATTCCGACCATATTCATATGCTGCCGAGCGCCGCACCCGATGGAGTCAGCCTCGGTGACCGGGTATGTCTGGAGCAATCACCAGCCTTTGCCCCGGGACTGCACTGGCAGGGCCGGGTGATCGACCCGTTTGGTAAGCCACTGGACGGAAAACCGCTGCTGGCCGGGATGCACAGTCGCGACATCATGCAATCACCACCACCTGCTGTCGCGCGTAAACCACTTGGAGAACGGATGGCGACCGGGCTGGCGATACTCAACACGGTTCTTCCAATTGTTCAGGGTCAGCGAGTCGGATTGTTTGCGGGATCGGGCGTTGGAAAGTCTTCGTTACTGGCAACGCTGGCCCGCTCGATGCAGGCAGATGCGGTGGTTATCGCGCTGGTGGGCGAGCGTGGGCGCGAAATCAACGAATTTGTAGGTTCTGCTCTGGGGCCTGATGCGATGAAGCGGTCAGTTGTCGTCGCGGCCACATCCGATCAGTCGGCTTTGGCGCGCAGGCGTTGTGCCTGGTCGGCGATGTCTGTCGCGGAGTTTCTGCGCGATCAGGGGCTGAATGTCCTGTTTCTGGCAGACTCGGTTACCCGATTCGCTGAAGCCCACCGTGAAATCGCAGTCGCAATGGGCGAATCCCCTTCTCTGCGCGGATACCCTCCATCCGTAACCCCTCTGATCGCCAACCTGTGTGAGCGCGCCGGACCTGGAACGTCGGACCAGGGTGATATCACAGCGGTCTTCAGTGTTCTGGTCGCCGGGTCGGACATGGATGAACCAATCGCCGATATTCTGCGCGGCGTGCTGGATGGGCATGTCGTACTCAGCCGCGAAATTGCCGAGCGTGGCCGATTCCCCGCAATCGATCTCAGTCGGTCAGTCTCGCGCAGTCTGCCAAGAGCAGCGACTGATGAGGAGAACCAACTCATCTCGGAAACGCGGAAGCTTGTTGGCAGCTACGAACAGTCCGAGGTTATGATCAAGGCAGGTCTTTATGCCGAAGGCGCCGACCCGCTGTTGGACCAGGCTGTTCGGGTTCATGAAGAACTGGATGGTTTTTTCGCAAAGACCGATCCGGATGGTATCAATAACAGCTTTAATCGGCTGGCTCTGATCCTGCGGCGCGCCACAGCAGGTCTCCCCAGATAGGGGTCGGCTCAAATCCAGACAGTTTTAAGTGTTAAGTCCACCTTAAGACCTGCGCTGCTACCCCGGAAGCGGGTGATAAAAAGGTGGTGGAGATGGGTGCGCAATCCAATGCGGCGCCAATCATCATCAAGAAGAAACGTGTGTCCGGTGGCGATGGCCACCATGGTGGCGCGTGGAAAGTCGCATATGCCGACTTTGTCACGGCCATGATGGCGTTCTTCATGTTGATGTGGCTGCTGAACGCAACGACTGAAAAACAACGCAAGGGGCTGGCGGACTATTTCTCGCCGACGATCCCTGTCAATCCGGTTTCAGGTGGAGGTGACGGGGCCTTTGGCGGCAACAACATGTTCTCTGAGAAGACTATGGTCATGGATGGCTCGGGCGCGAGCAATCGCAATCCGACCGAGGCCAAACAGGCACGCGGGTCTACTGGCGTTGATGCCAAAGGCGGCGGCAAAGGCGCATTCGAAGATTTCTCTTCGCTTGAGGCTCAATTGCTGGGTCGTACGGGCGAAAGCTTGGTGTCAGATAAGGTACTCAAGCACATAGTTACGCGTGTCACTGATGAAGGGCTGGTCGTGGAGTTATTCGATACCGACGATCAACCGCTGTTCGAATCGGGAACGGATGATCCTACCGACATGATGCGAGCGCTGGCTCTATTGGTTGCCCGGTCCTCGGATCTTGTGACCAACGCGGTCGCCGTGGATGGGCATGTTCGTTCATCCCCGATCGTTTTGGCGCGTAATCCGGTATGGGATCTGTCCACATCACGGGCACAGGTCGTGCGTCAGCTGCTGCAGGATAAAGGCGTTGATACAGAACGATTAAACCGCGTCACGGGCCATGCGGATCGGGAACTCGTGGCTGAGAATCCCATGGCAACCCGAAACAACAGGATCGAAATCATCTTCCTGAGGAACATTTAGTCGATCAGGATAGGACGCATTTTACATGTTAGCGCGGTGTTAAGGGCTGGCACGTTACCTGTTGCTACGACGATTGACGCAACAGAAGGGCGTGCCGATGACAATTTCCTCTTCGCTGAATGCTGGTGTGGCGGCTCTGAAAGCCAACGCCAACAGGTTGGCTACCATTTCCGACAACATCGCCAACTCATCGACATTTGGCTACAAGCGGGTCGAGACGGATTTCCACTCGATGGTCAATTCCGGTCAGGGCGGCGCCTATTCGGCTGGGGGGGTTCGAGCCACCAGCCAACGTCTGATAGATCAACGTGGCTCGCTGATTACCACCAACAATTCAACGGATCTGGCTGTACGCGGGCGCGGTATGCTCCCGGTTATGTCCAGCTCTCAGATCGGTTCAAGTTCCAAAGAGATGTTGCTGACGACCACAGGCTCGTTCCGTGCCAATTCCGAAGGGTATCTGGTGACCGAATCCGGGCTGGTGCTGCTTGGCTGGCCTGCGGCCCCCGACGGATCGTTCCCAAGTGTCCCGCGTGACACTCCGGCGGCGTTGGAGCCCGTTCAGTTCAGCCGCAACAAACTCTCAGGCTCTCCCACCACCAAGATGGATCTGCGCTTTAACCTGCCCGCAACCGCAACTGATGCGGGTGCACCAGGTGACAACCAACCTTTGTCAGTCGAGTATTTTGACAATCTTGGTAAGTCGGAAAGTGTGAACATTGAGCTGAGCCCAACAGTCCCTGCGACCGGGTCGAGCAACGAATGGACCATGACCCTGCGCGATTCAGCATCGGGCGGAACGATCATCGGGGAATACACGCTGACCTTCACCGATAGCCGAACGGCAGGAGGAACCCTTGCAAGCGTTACCACGGTGTCCGGTGGCGCATATGATCCAGCCACCGGCAGTCTCGTCGTGAATGTGGATGGCGGACCGATGGAAATCAACATTGGTCAGATCGGTGATTCCAACGGCATTACCCAACTGTCAGACACATTTGCCCCGGTATCCATCACCCGTGACGGTTCTGCCGTGGGAACGATGACAAGCGTGAAGGTCGACGAAAGCGGCTATGTTTATGCGCTTTATGACACAGGCGAAAGCCGGCGTATGTTCCAGATCCCGCTTGCGGACGTGCCCAATCCCAACGGCCTGAACGCTCTGGACAGTCAGACGTATTCCCCATCTCGTAACAGCGGCAAATTCTTCCTGTGGGACGCTGGCAAAGGCCCGACCGGAGATCTTGTTTCATTTGCACGCGAGGAATCGACGACCGACGTAGCAACTGAGCTGACATCGATGATCCAGACACAGCGCGCCTATTCCTCAAGCGCCAAAGTCATACAGACCGTCGATGAAATGCTGCAGGAAACCACCAACATCAAACGCTGATCAGCTTAGCGATCAACCGAAAGGAATTGTTCCATGAGCATGTCAACGGCCCTGAACAACGCGTTAGGTGGTCTGACTGCGGCCAGCCGGGGCGCGGCAGTCGTTTCCGGAAACATCGCCAATGCACTGACACCGGGATACGCCCGCAGATCGCTGGAACTGGCAACCAGCCCGATTTCCGGAAATGGGGTAAGGGTCGTTGGCGTGACCCGACATCAGAATCCGGTTTTGATGGCCAATCTCCGAACCGCTGATGCAGAACTGGCTGCCAATTCTGCGACCTCGGATTTTCACAATCGCTTTGAGAAACTTGTTGGAACCGCTGATGATGCCGCGTCTCTCGCGTCCCGCCTTGCAAAATTCGAAAGCAGCCTGACCACAGCCGCCAGTCTTCCGGAATCAGTTGAGCGGCTTGATCAGGCAGCGCGCAGTGCTCGAGATCTGGCTGCCAAGCTGAATTCTGCCTCCGAAGGGTTGCGACAGATGAGGTCAGACGCAGACAGAACGATCGGCAAACAGGTTCAAACACTGAACACCACCTTAAAAGACATCGAGGCGCTGAATGCACGTATTCCGTCGATACGCAATTCAGGAGGTGACATAGGTGCCCTGCTGGATCAGAGGCAGGAACTGATCAGTCAGGTCAACGATCTTGTACCGGTCAACGTTGTTGAACGAGAAAACGATCGCGTCTCACTTTATGCCGATGGCGGGTTGATCCTGCTCGAAGGGCAGGCGGTAGAGTTTTCCTTTTCGACCACCGGTGAAACAAAACCCCACATGACCATCGGGAACGGTCTGCTGTCCGGCCTTGAGGCCAATGGGCAACCTGTCAGAACCAGTGGGAGTTCTGCGCAGATACGCGGCGGCGCCTTGATGGCTCAGTTTGAAATCCGGGATGAGCTTGCTGTTGAAGCTCAGACGAACCTCGACATCGTCGCGCGTGACCTTATCGAGCGGTATGAAACCGCGGGCCTGGATCCGACGGCCACCGCAACAGATCCCGGTCTTTTCACGGATGAAGGCAACCGGTTCGATCCAACCGCTCCAGCCGGCCTGGCCTCTCGTATCGGTTTGAACACTGTTGTGAATCCGGATGCGGACGGCGATAGCTGGAAACTTCGCACTGGATTGGGTGCAGCAGCACCCGGAGAACCGGGTGACGCAGCCCAAATCAAAGCCTTTCGCGCGGCTCTCACCAATGCTCGCCCGGTCTCAGGAGCAGTTTTCGGGACCGGTGACATGCGCGCGGCAGAAATCACCGAGGCACTGCTGTCGAAAGCAGGGACAAATGCGCATACCGCATATGAGCGAAGGGTATTTGCCGCCAGTGCACAACTAGAGATGGAGAAGCTCGTTGCCGAGCAGGGCGTGGACAGCGATGCGGAACTACAGCGGATGATGCAGATCGAAAAAGTCTACGCCGCAAATGCCCGGATCATTTCGGTTGTTGACGAACTGATGGACACTTTGCTGAGGCTTTGATCATGACCCTGACCTCTATTGGTGACCTCGCACGCGGCCTGACCCTGCGGACGCGGAGCACCGAAATCAAATCACAGATTGAAACGCTGTCGTATGAGATGTCCACCGGCAAGGTGCAGGATGTCTCTGGCCGGCTCGACGGAGATTATTCTCACCTACTGGATCTGGATCACAAGCTGTCGCAGCTAAACGCTTATTCAGTTGTCACGAGCGAGGCGCGTTTGTTTACGGATGCGATGCAATTGAGTCTCGAAACCTTCAACAGTTCGATCAGCAATTTATCCACGTCACTGCTTTCCTTTGGAACAGCAAATCAGGCCGTCACACACGATCAGGCTTCGGTTCAGGCACGCAATGAGCTGGACACGATGATTTCCGCGCTAAACACGCGGGCGGGCGGGCGTAGCCTGTATTCGGGAACAGCGACCGATGTTTCACCTCTGGCATCCGCTGAAACTTTGCTGACGGCATTGAAGGCCGAATTGACCGGTCTGACCACCCCAACAGATATCCGCAACGCAGCCAGAGATTGGTTTAATGACCCAACCGGGTTCGAGGCCGTGATCTATCAGGGATCGGACAAGGCACTTGCGCCAATGGAAATTGCCGAGAATGAAAACATCTCGGTCCCGATAACCGCAAATGACCCTGCGCTCCGATCTGCCCTGCGTGATGTCGCGGTTGCCGCATTGGCAACGGATAGCGCCCTTGGCCTGACGCCTGATCAAAGGACGGTGCTATTTAAAGAACTGGGCGTCGAACTGGCCAACACCAAAGATGAGACCATCAAGCTACGTGCGCAGGTCGGAGCATCCGAGGCGCGAATAGAACAGGCTGCAACACGCAATTCAGCCGCAAAATCCAGCATGGAATACGCGCGAAACGCTTTGATCGCGGCGGACCCCTACGAAACTGCATCCAAGCTGAAAACAGTGCAGTTTCAACTGGAAAGCCTGTATTCCGTAACTGTTCGCAATGCGAACCTGTCACTGGTGAACTTCCTGAGATGAGAATCCTTGTTTTTCTTCTGGTTATGATCCCGGGCATCGCCAGCGCTGGCGCGATCCGGCTCAAGGATCTTGTGGAGTTCGATGGTGTTCGCGGCAACGATCTGGTGGGTTATGGCCTTGTCGTCGGGCTGAACGGAACCGGTGATGGCTTGCGCAATTCGCCATTTACCGAAGAGATCATGTCCAACATTCTGGAGCGTCTGGGCGTCAATGTGAACGGTGAGGATTTTCGCCCCAAAAATGTCGCCGCCGTTTTGGTGACAGCCAGCCTGCCGCCTTTTTCGCGGGTCGGCGGCCAGATTGATGTGACGGTTTCAGCGATCGGAGACTCCAAAAGTTTGCTGGGTGGCACGCTCATCATGACCCCACTCAACGCGGCGGACGGGCAAATTTATGCGGTGGCCCAGGGTACAGTTCTGGCAGGCGGAGCTGTGGCCGAGGGTGAAGCAGCCACAGTTGTGCGCGGTGTCCCGACATCCGGGGTCATTCCTTCTGGTGCACGGGTTGAACGAGAAATCGACTTTGAATTGTCCGCACTGACCCAGTTGCGGCTAGCCCTACGGGAGCCTGATTTCACAACGGCCGGGCGCATCGAAACCGCAATCAATACCGAGTTTAATCGCTCCGTGGCCATAATGCGGGATTCGGGCACAGTTGAGTTGAACATCGCCGCCACCCAGGCGCTATCGACAGCACATGCTATCGGGCGCGTCGAGAATATTCTCGTCCAACCTGAATCCAAAGCGCGGGTTGTGGTTGATCAGAGATCCGGCACCATTGTTATGGGGCAGGAAGTCCGTATTTCTCGCGTTGCCGTCTCTCAGGGCAACCTGACTCTGAGAGTCGAGGAAGCGCCAATCGCAGTCCAGCCTAACCCCTTTGCCAGAGGCGAAACCGTCGTGGTCCCCAGAACATTCGCTGACATAGAAGAAGATGAAGGGACCGGCCTTGCGGAAATTCCGGAGGCGACGACCTTGTCAGAAGTTGTCGCGGGCCTGAACGCTCTGGGCGTTTCACCTCGGGACATGATCGACATACTCAAAACGATCAAGGCCGCAGGCGCACTTCATGCCGAGTTCATTGTCAGATGACCTCGGCGCCGCTCTGTCGCGCGGCGCCTTGTTTGCGTCATCTTAAAAGGCCTTTGTGGTCACCTTACCTCGACTTCCAACTATCCAGCCAACGACGGAACCTGCCGCGTTTCTCTTCAATCGCGTCACCAGCGGCATAGAACCCATCCTCGACACTCTCCAGCATCGGATCGATTTTCGCTTGTCGAAACCGGCGCCAGCGCACCCAAATCGCCCAGACAACTGCAGCAAAAATGGTCAGGAAAATGATGTTGAACCAAGGTATTATCCGCACATCGGGGCCGTCGACATGTTTGATGAACACAGCGTTGGGAAAGATCGACATGAACTCATTGCGCCAGCCGTAATGCGTGACAACCACCCAGTCCGGATTGTCCTTGGTCGATTTCGCATCATTGGCTTCGGTGTAAAGGTTCGCAGTATCGAACTTGAAATAGGGCGGCCAGCCCCAGCCGGTGTCTTCATTGCGATAAACGATGGGTTTCCCGTTAGCACGGACCGCCTGGATGAATTGAACATCCCGGTTCGACAGGCTGGTCGACTGATCCTCAGGTTCGGACCAAAATATCCGGGTCCAGTCGTTGAGGTCCTGGCGCTCTTCGTAGGTATTCACGATCCGCACGATATCGTGCTGCGGCAGCGAATACTGCAGTATCACCGCTATCGTACCCCAGAAAATGATGATGAACGCCCATTTCACATAGGCCATGCCGTAACCCTCACATGTAATTCACGATATAGATCAGCGCGCCAATCGCCACCCAAGGCACGATATAGACACCCAGGATCAGTTTGCGCCGGAACGAGTTGTCATACACATGCAACCCCCGTTCAACAAAAGCGTCCTTGTCGCCTGTTTTGCCCTTTTCATCCCACCATGTTTCCAGCTTGCGCCGCCGAACTCCGCGCGAATAGAATGACAGGGCGAAATAGGCAATCGTCTGAACCACCAGCAAGATCAGAAACAGGCGCATTGCTCCGAACATCTCAACCCTTCCTTATCGCACCCCAAGGCCCGACACGGGCAATGACGGCCTCGCTTGCGCGGTCTTGGCCGCTCATATCGGGCTCATGACCAAATAGTGCGTCGCGCGCACCGGCTTTGTCCACCTGATACTCGCGTGCAAGGAAGTCAGCAACAAAGGCTTTTTTGGTTTCGGGCCACGTGGCGTAAGTACTGTAGAACAAGGGCTTGTGGCAGATGAACAACTGGCGGGGGTCCAACGGGGCCAACTCGGCCAGCAGCATGTTTACCAGATCGCGGTGTGGGGTATTGGCGGCGCGCAAGGTATAAAAATAGGCCGGGTGATCGGATGTAATGCGCGGCCATGGCCCACCATCCGTTGCCCAGCGCAGCATTTGCGCCAACCCGTGATAGGCTTCTGGCAGGCGATCCGCGTGATTGCGGGCCAGACGGCGCATATCACTGCGGTCAAGTCCGGTCAGATCCACGTCCGCGTTTGCTGCAGCATCGATCGTCAGGAAATCCATCTTCTGTTGCAGGATCGCGGCGGCATCCACGCCGCGTGCCTTGACGATGGGTTCGACAAGATCGTTGTAGTTGAGGAATTTGGCTATCTGGTTTCGCTGCGACGGGTCAAAGACATATTTGATCGGCATATCGTCGGGCTTTTCGCCCATGCAAATCGCCGCCGGGTGATCCAGATCCGGGAAAAGGTACAAGCTACCGAAATGCGCCGTCCAAAAGTTGCGTTGCTCGAATGCGGTGTGATGCAGGCGAACAGGGTTGCGAGTAACGTCGCCGGTTTCCTTGGCTGTCTCGATCATTTTCGCGATCAGCACATCGTCGAACCAGGCATCCTCTTTGGTTTTGAACCGTTCGACCATCCCTGCCAGTTGCTCGGCCTTACGCAGGGTGCCGCCGACAGTGTCGGCCTCAATCTCGATCTTGCGCAGGTTCAGCAGGTCGCGCGGTGTGGTGAGTTTGAAAACCGAGTTCACCAGCTCTCCGGCCACCGCATCGGTGGCGGTGAGGGCAAACAGCTGCGCCTCGTTCATCTCGATGAATTCGCGCAGGATATCGCGCGAGGTCGAGAATTTCACGTTCAGCAAAGGCGCGCGTTTTTGCTCGGTCGTCAGCAGGATGAACTGCCGGTTGACCCCGTTGGGATTGAGGTAGAGCTCATCCTCCAGCTCAATCCCAACCTCCGGCGAATAGCCCGAGATATCCACATGGAAATCCGTCAGCGCCGTGGTCTTGCCCGCCAGATGCTGCAACGCGCGGTTATACCGCTCGATCAGAGCCGGGCTGGAGATGTGGACGAGGTTGCCAAACATCAGGCCTTTTTCGATGAGGCGGATCATGAGACGTCACCGATCCATTTGCTAGATCGCAGACGTTGTCGGTCTAAAAATGCCATCTCTAAGGCTCCCAGATTCTGCGCAATCCGAAGGAAAGCACGCAAGGAAGCAAAGAAAAGGGTGCGAGCAACAACAGCCATCCGGGGTTAATGATAAATAAAAAAAACTGTACGAGAATTGTTTTCCCGGCTGCTTCAAAGAAATCTCCACCACCGAAAACGTGGTGTAACCCAATAACTATTGCAGGAACAACGAACATGCTAACCACAAAAGAACACAACAAAGCATCAAATAGTCGGTGGTTCTTCTCAGGATAAAATCCCGCTTCCTCGGTGGCCTCGATTGGCGTGCCATGGCGCCAACCGATCAAAACGGAGGCTATTGCCGCCAAGCTAAACAAAAGGAGCATCATTCTCCCTTCCCCTCCAGATACCGCCGCTTGGCCTCTTCCATCCGGCCCATCTCGCGGACGGCGTTTTCGATGGCGACCTCGTCGCTCTTGTCGGCATAGCGGAACTCGCTGTCGGCGTAGCGGTTGATCTCCTGAACCACCATTTCCACCGTGATCGGCTGGCGCAGGTCCTCAATCATCGCCTTCTTGGTGTCGTAGTCGCGGAACAGGAACAGGTCGGGGTTTTCCATCCACTCGTCGGGCAGTTCGAAATCCATCGCGCGGACCTTGACCGCGTCGGTGATGTTCTTGATCGCGCGGCCGGTGAAGCGCTCATCCGCCTGTTGGATCGCCTTGAGATAAGTGCCCAGCTTGGCGATCGTATCCATCTGACCGATATCGCCAGACACCCGGTCATAGACCTGCAGCAGAGCATCCTCATGCGGGCGGGAGTGGCTTTCGAAACTGGCGGCGACGGCCTTTTTGATCTCTTGCGCGGCATAGGCTTCGTGCTCGCCCAAGGGGATGTCGTGGTTGCGGCCCATCAGCAGGTGCAGGATGTCAATGTAATCCTCGCGCGTTTGCGGCCCGTCCACCAGAAATCGCGCGCCCGCGCGCTGGCGCAGGGCGTCGTCCACGTTCTCGGGGTAGTTCGAGAACATGCCAAAGGTGCAGTTGCCGCGCACGACGGTGTTAGCGCCGGCAAAGCTCTCCATCAACACGGCGGTGATTTCCAGTTGCCCGGCCGAGGACTGCCGGTCGCCGCGTTTGCCCGCCAGTTGGTCGATGTCGTCGATGGTGCCGAACCCGATGACTGAGGGGTCGATGATCGTGTTGATAAAAGCCTTGGCGTTCTGGCCCGACTTGCCCTGATAGCTGTCGATGTTGTCGGTGCTCAGGTTCTGATAGCGAAACGGATAGCCCGCGTTCTGGCAATAGTCGTTGATCAGCCCGGCCATCATCTGGATCAGGGTGGTCTTGCCGGTGCCCGGTTTGCCGTCACCCATGAACGTAAAGATGAACCCGCCAAGTTCCGCAAACGGGTTCAGGCGGCGGTCGAAGTCATAGGCCATCAGCATCTTGGCCAGCTTCATGGCCTGATACTTGGCGATGTGGTTGCCGACCACCTCGTTCGGTTTCTTGAATGTCATGGTCAGCGTGGTGGATTTCGCCTTCGATGCCGGCTCGAACCCTCGGATCGTCAGATCGTCGGCCTCGATATGCCAGGCGGCGTTCTGGAACGGGGCCAGATGACCCGCGGATTGGGCGCGCAGGGCGGCTTTCTCCATCAATTGCTCGGCATAGGCGCTGGTGGCCGCAATCAGGTGGGCATCGTCGGGGGCGTGTTTTGCCAGCGTTTGGTCCAGCTCCCACAAAGCGCCATGCAGGGCGAGTTGGCCATTGTCGGTCAGAATCTCTTCGATTTCGCCAATATCGACGGTGGTTTCGCCCAGATGCGAGGACATCAGATAGGCCAGTGCGTTGCCGAACGTGTGAGAGGTGATCAGAGCCTCAGCCGTTAGCAGTTCCGAAAACTCGGTCTTGCGCGCAGCAGGTAGATCACCTGCAAGGTTAGCACGTTTCAGATCGGCCAGTGGGGTTTGCTCCGCATATGCCTCGGCTACGGCCAGAGCAATGGCAATAGCCCGCCGAATAGCCTGCTGCGTCGTGGCCTGCGGCGGCGAGACCAATGCATCGCCATCGTCCGAGGCCTCGATCCTCTCAACCAGATGCACCCCATCCGCCCGCGCGGTACGGCGTGTCACCAACCCCGGCGTGGTGGAACGAAACCGTCGCCCGGTCGAAACCCCCGGAGACCGTTCAACGGCGACCTCAACCGCCTTGGCAATCCGCGGTGCATGTTCGAACCCATTCAGCAAGGCGGTCGCTGCGGGATAATGCTTGCGAATGTCGTCTTCGCGCAATTCCATCTGATCTGACGTCAAACTCATTTCAAAATCGCCTTTGCTGTCTTCAATATCTCAACACCTGTCCGGTCTTGCTGACGACGAACTTGCGTACGTCGGCAAAACCCGGCGGGTTGCGTTCGGCCAGCACCTGAAACGGGCGCTGGGGCAGGATGATCGACCGCTGGGTACGGGTGGCGCCGGTTTCAGCCCCTTGCCCGCCGAACGGGTCCAACGCAAACACCTCGCGCTCAACGGTCGAGAACCACCCGGCGCGCTCTTCGATCACCTCTTCGCTTTCCAGTTCCTCGGTGGTCCAGGCCAGCGCCCAGTCCTGCCCCTCGGGCGCTTGCGCGTCTTCCAACACCTGCCGCAGGGGGCCGGATTGCTCAGTATAGGCCGAGGAATACATCGGACCCACATGGATGCGGCGCAGGTGCTTGGGGTGCAGGTCGTCAAAATCCTGATCGAAGCCTTTGGCGATGGTCACCAGTTTCAACCCGCCCAGAGACTGCGCCATCAGATGCGCCTGCACCTCGGGCCAGCGACGTTGGTCCTTGGGCAGGGCGGTTTTACCGCTGTCCTCAAGCTGCATCAGGTAAATGACCGGCAGGTTGATCTGGCTGTCATAAACCGCCCAGTGGATCAGAAACTTGCGCCGGTCTCCCTCATTCCCGATCCAGTGACACTCGGGGTCGTTGCGGGCCCAAAACAACTCACCCTTTAGCAATTCCTCGTAATAGAGCCGCTGGGACAGCGCAAATTGCAGCTTGGTGGGGATTTCCCGGTCGCTAATGATGGTGCGCACCATGTCGGTTTTCAGATCGTCTTCCGAGGGCATGTTCGCCAGATGCACTTGCGCCTGCTGTGCGTCATTGGCCATGGTCAGCAACTCAGCCGCCACCGGAAATCCGCTGTCACGCTTGTCCATGGCGAGGCTGCCAAAGAACCGCCCGGTATCGCGCCCGACCAACAGGTATTTCATGCTGAGCGCGCGAAAGGTGTAGAGCAGCCCCGAGAGGTAGCGCGACACGATCCGCACCTCTTGCTTGCTGATCGCGCCCTCGGCCTCCATCGTCGCGGCCACGCGCAGGAGGTGGACAGTGATCACCTCGAATTTACGGAAATAACGGCGCGAGGCGAAAGTGTCGGTCAGGCCAACATGGTCTTGGGTGGGGTCAGTCATTAGGTGCTACTGGGTGCTCAATTCTCATTCTACAGTCTTCTAGAGCACCGATAAAGACGAGGCAGTAGAGCCCAATCACGCCGCTCCACGGCAAACCCATAGAAAAAAACAAAGAGCTACCGAACAGCATCCCCAAAAACGGAAGTATCCACCTGTTCCTTATTTGACGCCAAAGTAGCTTAGAACCTATGGCTTCCAACAAGCTCATCTGATGTTCCGGCTCGACGTAAGGCCCCCACTTCGGCTTAAGAAACAGAGAAACGTACAAATAAACAGCCACAAAAGCCCAAACTGACACCGCACTCAGATCAGGTTTCCCGGACATCAACCCGATGACAAAGGTGCCCATGAAAACGGATAGAAGCACGAGCGGTATCGTGTTGAGTAGTTCTCGCGTTGTGTACCGCAACAACCTTAACCCCCATACAAATTCTTATCATGCTTCTCGACAATCGAGGCAAACCGGCGGGCAAAGCGTTCATCTGCCTTGGCCTTTTTCTCCAGCACGTCGCGGGCAAAGACCATGTGGTCCTCATGTGCCTCAAGCATGTCGGCCATTTTCTGGTTGGTTGCGGTGCCGATGGCGGCCATGGCGGTTTGCGCCTCTTGGTCCGTCTTCACGCCGATCTCGTTGATGCGGTGGGCCACGTCCTGCTGCTGTGCGGTTTTCAGCGATTTGGTCAGGGCATCATACAGCACGACGCGCTGCTGCGTGTCTGTCTGCAGCTTGTTGATTAGCACCATTTGCGTCGCCGCCTGGTTCTGTAGCGAGTCGACCCAGGTCTTGCCCTTTTCGATATAACGCTCCAGCGTTTGGGATTTGGCCAGTTTGACCTGCTCTTCCTGAACCTTGGCGTTGTATTGCTTGTTCAACTCAGCCAGTTCGGTCTCCAGTTGAGTACGCGCGGCGGCGTCCTGTTCCACGCTGATCTTGTTCTCCAAAGTGATGATCGTCGGATCCATACCCTGAATCTCGGCCCGCAAGGCTTCCAGCTCGGCCACTGTGGCCTCGCGGTCGTCCAGCGTGACGGTCAGGTTTTCCTCAACCTTGACGCGTTGCTCCTCCAGAACTGCCAACTGTCCTTCGAGTAGCTTCACGATCACATCGGATTTGGCGATCAGGTCCTGAAGCTTGTCGTCGATATTGGCCGTGCGCATGCGCTCCTGCCGCATCGACTCGGATTTGCCCTTGGAGAAGAAGCCGACAAACGTCTCCCACCCCGATTTCGAACGCATCTCGTCAAAATCCTTGGAAAAGGCGCTGGTGACGTCGTCCAAACCCATGATCAGCTCGGCGATATTGGCATTCATCACCTCAGTATGGGCATGCACGTCTTCCAGCGTGGCATTTTCGATGTCGATATCTGCTTCGGCGGTACCGATCTTGGAGCGTGCCGCTTCGATACGTGAGGTCAGCCCTTCGATCTGCGATTGCGACTCCCGCACTTTGGCCTGAGTTTCCTGAATCAACGCTTCGAATTGCTGGTTCGACATCTGTCCTATCCCTATTTTTCTTATGTACCCAATAAGATAGGGAATGTTATGATCATTTACATCCCCTTGGGCCTCCAAATCAAAGGGACTTTGGCAAAAACGCATCAAAAAAGATAGGCAAGAAGAACCGAGAGATTGGATTTCGTGCTTAGCGCCTGCCGCCGCATAGATAGAAAGATAATTTGATCAAATCTGGATTGATCCAACGCCCAGAATGGCCATAGACAAGACCTGTGCCACCTGTTTGTGTGCCCACAAATCAACAGATGCCGGAGGCTGACCCATGCTGGACGCAACAACCGACCTGAAATCTATTCTGAAAAACCCCGACTTGCTGGTGACCAAAGCCTATGTCGGTGGTCAATGGGTTGACGGAGACAATGGCACCTTTGCCGTCACCAATCCGGCACGCGGAGACGTCATCGCCGAAGTCGCAGATCTGAGCCGCGCGCAGGTTGCGGGCGCAATCGCACAGGCCGAAGCGGCGCAAAAAGAATGGGCCAAGTTGACTGGCAAGGAACGCGCCGTGATCCTGCGCCGTTGGTATGACCTGATGATGGAGAACGCCGAAGATCTGGGCAAAATCCTGACTGCCGAGCAGGGCAAACCGTTGGCCGAAGCCGTTGGAGAGATCGGCTATGGTGCCTCGTTCATCGAGTTTTTCGGCGAAGAGGCCAAGCGGGTCTACGGCGAGACGATCCCCGGCCATCAGCGCGACAAGCGGATCATGGTTTTGAAACAGCCGATCGGAGTTGCAGCTTCGATCACGCCGTGGAACTTCCCCAATGCGATGATTACCCGCAAGGCCGCCCCGGCGCTGGCGGCTGGCTGCGCCTTTGTTGCGCGCCCGGCCAAGGAAACTCCGTTGTCCGCACTTGTAATGGGTGTTCTGGCGGAACAGGCTGGCATCCCAGCGGGCGTGTTCAACGTACTGCCATCCTCCAGCGCCAGCGAAATTGGCAAGGAATTCTGCGAAAACCCCGGCGTGCGTAAACTGACCTTTACCGGCTCGACCGAAGTGGGCCGCATCCTGCTGAAACAGGCCGCCGATCAGGTCATGAAATGCTCGATGGAGCTGGGCGGCAACGCGCCGTTCATCGTGTTTGACGATGCTGATCTGGATGCAGCCGTCGAAGGCGCGATGATGTGCAAGTTCCGCAATAACGGCCAGACCTGCGTCTGCGCTAACCGCATCTACGTGCAGGCCGGCGTTTACGATGAATTTGCAGCCAAGCTGAAAGCCGCTGTTGAAGCGTTGAAAATCGGCGACGGTCTGGCCGAGGGCACAACCACCGGTCCGCTGATCAACGAAGAAGCGGTCGCCAAGGTCGAGGAACACATAAAGGACGTCACCGACAAGGGCGGCGCGGTTCTGACCGGCGGTCTGCCACATGATCTGGGCGGTACTTTCTTCCAGCCGACGATCGTGACCGGTGTAACTCAGGACATGATGGTTGCGCAGGACGAGACCTTTGGCCCGCTGGCACCGCTGTTCAAGTTCGAAGACGAAGACGACGTGATCGCCATGGCCAATGACACGATCTTCGGTCTGGCCTCATACTTCTATGCCAAAGATCTGAGCCGCGTCTACAAGGTGGCCGAGGCGCTGGAATACGGCATCGTCGGTGTGAACACCGGCATCATCTCGACCGAGCTTGGCCCGTTTGGCGGCGTCAAACAGTCCGGCCTGGGTCGCGAAGGCAGCCATCACGGCATGGAAGACTATCTTGAGATGAAATACGTCTGCCTGTCGGTCTGATCCAACAAGGCCCCGGCGTAAACGCGCCGGGGCCATTCGGTTTGTCACAAAACTGCAAACAAACCGTCACATCCCTGCAATGACCCGCGTTCATCCCCCTCTCATCCAAGTGAGAGAGGATACCACCCGATGTCGTTGCGCTTTGTCTGCCTGACATCTGCCCTTGCCCTGACCGCCGGTCAGGCTGCGGCAGAAATGAACTTCAACCGAATTGCGTCTTTCCCCGTCGTCAAAAACATGGCTGAGGGAGCTGATACCGAACGTGAGACCTCACCCGAGATCATCGCGGCAACCGCGGACGGTATGACGCTGGTCTACACCGACAGCCCGTTGGGTGTAATCGGCATGGTCGACATCACCGACCCTGCGAAACCGGCGCCTCTGGGCGCGATGGAGGTGGGCGGCGAACCAACCTCGGTTGGGATCGTTGGTGCAACGGCGTTTGTCGGCGTGAACACATCGAAAAGCTATACAGCCCCTTCGGGAAAGCTGATCTCGGTCGATATCGCTGGTAAGGCCGAAACCGGCGCTTGTGATCTGGGCGGTCAGCCCGACAGCGTCGCCATCGCCCCCGATAGCAGCTTTATTGCTGTTGCGATCGAGAACGAGCGCGACGAAGACCTGAATGACGGCATCATCCCACAATTGCCCGCCGGATCGCTGGCGCTGGTGCCGCTGAAAGACGGTGCGCTGGATTGCGCTGGCATGAAGATGGCCATGCTAACCGGTCTGGCCGAAGTTGCACCCACCGATCCCGAGCCGGAATTCGTTGACATCAACGGCCTGGGTGAAACCGTCATCACCTTGCAGGAAAACAACCACATCGCGGTTGTCGATAAAGATGGCAACGTGGTCAGCCATTTCTCGGCCGGCGCGGTTGATCTGGAAGGCATCGACGCCACGGATGAGCGCGGCGCGCTGATCTTCACCGAAAGCCAGCCAGGCCGTCTGCGCGAGCCGGACGCAGTGAAATGGATCGACGACAACCACTTCGCCACCGCCAACGAAGGCGACTACAAAGGCGGCTCGCGCGGTTGGACGATTTTCCACAAGGACGGCACCGTTGTTTACGAAAACGGCACCGATTTCGAGAAAGCGATAATCCAGATCGGCCACTACCCCGACAAACGCTCGGACGCTAAGGGCGTAGAGCCTGAAAGCGTGACCGCTGCCACCTTTGGGGGTACGCCGATGATCTTTGTGGGCGCCGAACGCGCTTCGGTCGTGGGTGTGTATGACGCAACCGATCCGGCCAACCCGGTTCTGAAACAGCTGCTGCCTTCAGGCGTTGGGCCGGAAGGTTATGTTGCCATCCCCGAGCGCAACCTGCTGGTCTCGGCAAACGAAAAAGACCTGATCGAAGATGGAGGCCCGCGTGCGCATGTCTCGATTTTTGAGTATCAGGACGCCCCCGCCAACTATCCGCATTTGACCTCGGAAGGCGCGGATGAGCTGATCGGATGGGGTGCTCTGTCAGGTCTGGTCGCGGATGAGGACGGCATGATCTATGCGGTCAATGACAGCTTCTACGGCTTCCAGCCGTCGATCTTCAAGATCGACCCCAGCCAGCAACCGGCCCGCATCGTGGACGTGATCCGCATTCACCGTCAGGACGGCAATCCCGCGCAAAAGCTGGACCTTGAGGGCATCACGCTGGATGGCAAGGGGGGCTTCTACGTCGCTTCCGAAGGCCGCACCGATCGCGTCATCCCGCACGCGATCTACCATGTCTCGGCCGATGGCCTGATCAAAGACCGCAAGGGTGAAATCGGCCTGTCGCCGGAACTGACGGCCGTCGAAAAGCGTTTTGGCTTTGAGGGCATCACCAAGGTCGGCAACACCCTGTGGATGGCCGTTCAGCGCGAATGGAAGGAAGACCCCAAGAACCATGTGAAACTGGTGGCCTACAATCTGGACACCAAGGAATGGGGTGCCGTGCATTATCCCAAGGCGGATCCGGAGAAGGGCTGGGTCGGTCTGTCGGAGATCGTGGCCTTTGGTGACCATGTCTATGTCATCGAACGCGACAACCAGCACGACCACCGCGCCGTGACCAAAAAGATCTATCGCATCCCGCTGTCAGAAATGACCCCTGCCCCGCTGGGTGGTGAGCTGCCAGTGGTCACCAAGGAAGAGGTCCGCGACCTGCTGCCAGACCTGACCTCAACGGGCGGCTACGTGCTGGACAAGATCGAAGGTCTGGCGATCCTGCCCTCGGGCGAGGCATTCGTTATGACCGACAATGACGGCGTCGACGATGCATCGGGCGAGACGATGTTCTGGTCCATCGGGTCGGTGACCGCCGGAAACTGATCCACAACACATCTGAAAGGCGTCGAGTGTTCACGCTTGACGCCTTTTTTACATGCCCATAAACAGGAGCCTTTCGCAAAATTCATCGGGAGGATTCGGGCATGGCACATCATGACCCCGTAT
>NZ_SMMF01000954.1:94395-105658 GCF_009711355.1 Roseibium sp. RKSG952
ACTTGTTGAAATGGAAGCCGGGCAATTCACTCTGCCGACGACGTTCTTCTTTGATTTCGAAACCCGGAAAACGCTGATTGGAGAGCCCGCAAACGCGGCACTTCTTGATGGCGCCGAAGGACGTTTCATGCGTGCGCTCAAACGCGTCTTGGGCACCAGCCTGATGCATGAGAAGCGCCAGATACTGAATGAGCGGGTGACATTCGTCGATATCATTTCGCGCTTTCTGAAGCAGATCAAAACCCGCGCTGAAACCCAGGCCGGCCGCCCAATCGACGCCGTGCTATCGGGACGCCCGGTTGTTTTTCACGGCACCGGCGATCCCCGCGAAGATCAGGCCGAAGCAGATTTGCGGGCGTGTTATCTTGCTGCAGGCTTCAAGCATATCGACTTCATGCCCGAACCCGTTGCGGCAGCCATTTCCAGCGGCGCATTAGATCACCCGGACCAGATCGGACTAATCGCAGATATCGGAGGTGGTACATCCGACTTCTCCCTGTTTCGCTCACGGCCCGAAGGCATTGAAATTCTTGCCAATCACGGTGTTCGCATCGGTGGCACGGATTTCGACCGGTCGATCAGCGTTGATCTGGTCATGCCCCTGCTGGGCAAAGGAACGCTTCTGCGCAAGGTGATCGGCCCGGGTACAACACCTGCCCCTGCCGCGATTTTTGGTGATCTTGCCACCTGGGAGAAGATTCCATTTCTCTACACGCCGCAGAACCAGCGCATGGCGGATGAGATGGTTCGGCTGGCCGAAGAACCTGGAAAGCTGGCGCGCCTCTCCACCGTCCTCAGGGACGAATTGGGCCACGAGCTTGCCTTTGCTGTCGAGCACGGCAAGATCGCGGCCAACAACCACGACTCCAGCCCGTTGATTGAACTGGACCAGATTGAGCGAAATCTGACCGTACCCGTCGCACCTGAAGCACTGGATCAAATTCTCGAAACACATTCGAAGAAGCTGACCGAAGGTGTTTCAGAAACCCTGCGGCTTGCAGGCGTGAAAGCTGTACAGGTCGATCGTATCGTCTATGTCGGCGGATCCAGCCTGATGTCGACTGTCGCAGGAACGCTCAAGGCCGTTTTTCCCGAGGCACAGCATACATTTTCAGAGGTGTTCACTGCCGTGACGGATGGATTGTCCATCGCAGCCAACCGCTAGCAGCCGAAACAAATTTCGCCCCGTGCCTGGAGGAGCACGGGGCGTTGCGGTAACCTTGGGAGGAAGCGATTACCGCAGCTTCTGCGTTTGCCGAATTAGTTGACGGCTTTGGCGTCGACGACGTCCTTCTCAATCGCCTTTTCCGAAGAAATCTCGATCCGGCGCGGCTTTAGTGCTTCGGGCACTTCACGCTTCAGATCGATATGCAGCATGCCGTTCTCATGGCTGGCGCCGGTGACACGCACATGGTCCGCCAGTGCGAAACGACGCTCGAACGCGCGGGTGGCGATGCCACGGTGCAGATAGCTGCGCTCTTTGTCTTCGGCGGCTTTCTTACCTGAAACGACGAGGGAGTTTTCCTTCACCTCGACCGACAGATCGGATTCCGAAAAACCGGCGACCGCAACCGAGATACGGTAGGTGTCAGCATCGGTTTTTTCGATGTTATACGGGGGATAGCTGGGCTGAGCCACGTCATTGGTCAGAACACGGTCCATCATGTCGGCGATCTGGTCAAAACCGATAGTGGCGCGGTTCAGCGGTGCAAAATCAAAACTACGCATGTTTCGTATCCTCATTCTTGAGCGATTAACGATGTCTTGCCCTCCATTCGGACGGGCGGTGATGAATACCGGACCCCGTTTGTGGCGATCCGGTACAATTCACATGGGTAGCAATCTGACTGAGTTCAAGACCCGCCGGAACTGATGAATTTTGCCCCGGAACTGGACTTGCCCGATCCCACCTGCAGGCGGCGGATCGAGGCCTTGGGTTTTGGCGCATCACGGCGCATATCCGCCTTGAGGCCGGAAACGATGTCGGCCAATTCCATGCCAAAACCAACCTTGCGACGCCCATCCGAATAGACCGCCGAAACAACCGATAGAATCTGCCAGCGAGGTCCGTTCTTGGCCAGAATAGCCGACCCCGAGGATCCAAAGGTGATGTCGCAATCAAAAGTGATCAGTCCCTGTCGCCTTTCCAGAATTCGGCAGGACCGCTGGCGGGTGATTGCCTCGGACCGCCCACGCCCATATGAGGCAATGCTGATTTCGTTTCCGGCTACCCTGCCACTGTGCAACGCAAACGGGTCGGCGATTGAATATGGAATCGGTTGTTCCAACCGCATCAACGCCACATCTGCCCGAATGCTCTCGGGCGACAGCGGCGCGTTGGCTGCATAATCCGGATGAGCTGCTATCTGTACGACTTTGCGCTCTGCCAGCGCCTCTCCGTCACTGAGACCGGCCCGGAAAGTCACCTCACCGGGGACATAGGGCTTACCGGTTTTCTTGTCCAAGGCGCAATGCGCGGCGGTCAGCACCAGATCCTGTGCAATCAATGTGCCGGTACAAAAGGATTGCTTGCCGATATCAAGGCGGCCAATCGCTTCCCAGCCATACAGATCATCCCGGTCGGTCAGCCTGCGTTTGTTACCGGTTTGGGCTAGGGACGCAGTGGCCAGCAATGAAATGCAAAGAAAAAAGCTAAAAACAAAACGGATCATGGTTTGATAAATCTCGCCCCTATATTCTTGCGTGGCTCGCCTGAGCTTGAAGACGCTCCAAAACCTCGTCCTGCGGACAATTCTGACTTGAGTAACTGCAGCGAATCCTCCAGTGCGGTACCAAGGGACACGCGCTGCCCTTCCATCCGCGCCATCGCTGCAACGACTGACACTATGCGCGGACGCTCACCAGACAGCGAAAATACCGGAGCGCCGGAGGAGCCAAAGTTCACGTTGCACGACATCACCAGAACACCCGCCTGCCGTGTCACAACCGAACATACCTCTTGCAGAGACGGCGCTTCGGCCCGGTCTTCAGCATAAGAGACGACACCAACCTCTTCGCCACGACGGGGCCAGTCCCCCGTTTCAAACGGAATAACCGTCGTATTGCGGATCGGTTGCCAGAGCTCGATCAACGCAATGTCGTTGCGAACGCGCATGGTCGAGGTTTCTTGATCGTAGTGATACTCCGGGTGAATAACGGCCTGACGCGCGGCCCTGTAAGCCGAAGCACGACCAAAGCGCCAACCAGCCCGAAATTCGATCTGTTCCGGATCAATTCGCTGGCGGGTAGATTTGTCGAACAAACAATGTGCTGCAGTCAGAACCAGAGTTGGCGAAATCAATGCTCCGGTACAAAATCCGATTCCATCGATCTCAAGCCGTCCGACAGCCATCCACGCCCGCCCGGAATCGGTGGTTTCGAGGCTTTTCAGCCCCGTGTCCTGCGCCATCGCTGCCATGGGCAGCATACTCAACGCGAAGGCCCTGATCCAGTTACGCACGCGTTTCTCCGGCCGTTCATTGCAAGCCATTTTTCATATGCGCTGCGTTGGGCGAAAATAGGGCGAAGGAAACATGGGCTGTTTTGGCAAACAACTGATGCGCGACTGCATCAGCTATGTCAGCGCAGGATTGGCACCTCTGAAGCGCCGTCATTTCCTTGCCGTAAGGTACTTGGCATGGGCCCGCCGGACGCCCAGTCCAGCAATTCAACGGTGTGCAGGATCGGCACATCGGTGCCCGAGCCGATCTGCATCATGCACCCAATGTTGCCTGCCGCTATGACATCCGGGTTTTTGGCCTCCAGCGTCTTTACCTTCCGCTGTTTGAGCTTCGATGAAATCTCCGGCTGCATCAGATTGTAGGTTCCTGCACTGCCACAGCAGAGATGGCTATCCGCAGGCTCTACTATCTTGAAACCCGCACGTTTCAGGAGATCTTTGGGGTGGGATTTGATCTTTTGACCGTGTTGCAGCGAACAGGCCGCGTGATATGCGACGGTCATGTTCTTGTCGCTACTTTGTGGCATTTCCAGCTGCATCAACAACTCGCTGACATCCATCGCAATAGCGGAAACCCGTGCGGCGTCATGGGAGAGGGGATCGTTCCGGAACATGTGGCCGTAATCCTTGACCGTGGTTCCGCAGCCCGAGGTGTTAATAACAATCGCATCCAGTCCGGCACCATCCATTTCCCGTGCCCAGGCCTTGATATTGGTTGCGGCTGCCGCATGACTGTCGTCGGTTTTACCCATGTGGTGTGTCAGCGCCCCACAACACCCGGCTCCTTCGGCGACCACCACTTCGCACCCCAGACGGGTCAGCAATCGGATCGTTGCATCATTGATGTCGGTATTTAATGCCTTTTGTGCACACCCCGTCATCAGAGCAACGCGTTTGATGCGCGGTCCGTCAGCTGCAAAACTCTGCGGATCGTCGTTTCGACTTACCGGAGGGATAGTCTTTGGCGCCATATCCAGCATTGCCCGCAAGCGCGCATCCGGCATCAGAAACCGGAAGGGGCGCCCCAGTTTGGCTCCGATCAGCGCCCACCGAAACCGCATCGGATAAGGCAGGATCTGCGCCAGAACCCAACGCAGTATGCGATCCGTAAACGGGCGTTTATAGTTCGCCTCAATGTACTCGCGCGCGTGATCGACCAGATGCATATAATGCACGCCGGACGGACAGGTCGTCATGCAAGACAGGCACGACAGACAACGATCGATATGTTTCACCGTCTTTTCATCCGGCACACGCTCGTTTTCCAGCATATCCTTGATCAGATAGATGCGGCCACGTGGGCTGTCCAATTCGTCTCCCAGCACCTGATAGGTGGGACAGGTGGCTGTGCAAAACCCACAATGCACACAACTGCGCAATATCTCGTTGGACCGCTGAATGGCGGGATCTTGCAACTGCTCTTCGGTAAAGGTCGTCTGCATTGCCCTATCCCATCAGCCCCGGATTAAAGAGACCACGCGGATCAAAGCGATGCCGCAATCCTTTTGACAAAGCCGCAACTCCGGCAGTCTCTGGTTGAAAGCGCCCAAGCCTTTCAATGGTTTCATCATCGGCCCGTACAATCGTTGCATGCCCGTCGAACGCCCCCAACCGGTTACGCAGATCAGTGCCTTTCGGCATCAGAGCCCAAATCAGCCCGCCACCCCAATCAAACAGTGTTTTCTCTGCCTCAACCCGGGCAGCAATTTCAGGGGCGTCACCGGGCTTGACTGAAATTCGCCAGACGTCTCCATCAGCGCCCTGAAAAGACTCAACGTTCCGAAATGCACGCCAGAGATCATCGGACGCATCAACTGGTGCCACTTCACCAATATCGGATAGCTCCGCCTGCAACTGTCCGACCCTATAGGCGATCGAGTCCGAGAAACCCTCGACTCGCAAGTAGGCGAACCCGGCTTTCGGATCATAGGCTGCGCCGGTCACTTCGTACGGGGATTTCAGGGCGGTTGATAAAGCGCGCACAGCGGTCATGGCATCGGTGACCCGGATCCCAACAGTCGCCATCGCCTCAGGTTTAGGCAAAACCTTCAGTGAAACTTCGGACAATACACTCAGCGTACCCCAAGACCCCGCCATGAGCTTGACCAGATCATAGCCGGTGACGTTTTTCATCACCCGGCCACCATTCTTGATCACCTGTCCCGTTCCGTCGACATACCGGACGCCCAGCAGGAAGTCCCGGCAGGCCCCGGCCTGTATCCTTCGTGGGCCAGAGATATTCGCTGCAACGACACCACCAATAGTCGGCTCGCCTGCCGCACCCAGTAACCCGCGATGATCC
This sequence comes from Roseibium sp. RKSG952, assembly GCF_009711355.1. Lineage (NCBI taxonomy): Bacteria > Pseudomonadati > Pseudomonadota > Alphaproteobacteria > Hyphomicrobiales > Stappiaceae > Roseibium > Roseibium sp. RKSG952. The sequence continues at coordinate 100,158 of NZ_SMMF01000954.1, forward strand.
ATCGGTTCAAAGGCTAGCTGCTGACCTTCAGCCGCAAGCGCGTCTTCAATCTCGACCACCGGAGTGCCTGCCTTTGCAACAAGCGTTAGCGCTCCGGGTTCGTAGAGAGTGATGCCGCTCAGGCCTGTGGTGTTGATTGCTGTTTCGGGACCGCCAATACCACGCGTTCCACCCCCGACAATCCGCAACGGTTCGTTCTGCCCGGCCACCAGCTCGGCCAATTCGGCCTCAGTATCAGGTCTCATATCTGTTCATCTTTTCCAAAACGCTCTGGGAGAGGGAGAGACTATTCCGCAGCGATCCGCGTAACGCGGCGCGGCGCAGATGCATCCAGCGGAAACACCTTGGCCGGGTTCAACAACCACTTCGGATCAAACACGTCCTTGACTGCCATTTGAGCCTCAAGGTCTTGCTGAGTGTACTGGTGGGACATCAGATCCCGCTTTTCGATGCCGACGCCATGCTCACCCGTGAGGCATCCGCCCTCATCAACGCAAAGCTTGAGGATTTCGGCGCCAAAGGCTTCGCATTTTTCCAGATCGCCAGGCTTGTTGGCATCAAACAGGATCAGTGGATGCATATTGCCGTCACCTGCATGGAACACGTTACCCACTGCAAGGCCATACTCTTTGCTCAACTCACCGATACGGCGCAGGACTGCTGGCAAAGAGGACACCGGGATCGTGCCGTCGAGGCACATGTAGTCATTGATCTGACCCATCGCGCCAAAGGCAGATTTCCGGCCTAACCAGATACGTGCACTTTCCTCGGCAGACTGGCTTTCCCGCAGCTCGACAGGATTATGACGCCTGGCGATCTCGACGATTTTTGCCAGCTGGCTGTCAATCTCGGCCTCTGACCCTTCGACCTCTACAATCAGCAATGCCTCGCAATCCGGATAGCCGGCATGCGCAAAATTCTCACAGGACTGGATACACAAACGGTCCATAAACTCGATTGCCACAGGCAGGATACCCGATTTGATGATGTCAGAGACACATTGCCCCGCCACCTCATTGTCATCGAAACCCATCAGGACAGGTCTGGCCCCTTCGGGTTTACGCAGAATGCGCAGCGTTGCTTCGGTTACGACGCCCAACTGTCCTTCAGACCCGCAAATCACCCCCAGCAGATCCAACCCACCCGCGTCCAGATGTGCGCCGCCGATTTCGACCACACTGCCATCCATCATGACCATGGTGACACCCATCAGGTTGTTGGTCGTCACACCATACTTCAGGCAATGCGCTCCACCTGAGTTCATGGCGATGTTCCCCGCAATCGCGCAGGCAAGCTGCGATGACGGATCAGGCGCATAAAAGAAATCCTCTTCTTCGACCGCCCCGGTCACGCTGAGGTTGGTGCGTCCTGTTTGAACCCGGATGAAGCGATTGTCATAGTCCACTTCCAGCACGTCATTCATGCGAGCGACGCCCAAAATCACGCAATCTGCCGTTGGCAAAGCACCGCCGGCCAATGAAGTACCCGCACCTCGCGGTACGACTGGCACCCCCTCTTCGTGGCAAATGCGCAGCACATCCGAGACTTCCTGGGTGGTCGAAGGCAAAACCGCGATCATTGGCGCGCATTTGTAAGCTGTCAGCGCATCACACTCATAAGCCCGCGTCTCGGCCTCGTCATGGATCACCGCGCCAACTGGTAAAACCTGTTGAAGACGCGCGATCACCCCGCTTTTACGCGAGATCACGTCAGGATTTGGCTGCGGCATTTCCATGGCTGATCCTCCATTTGGTAAAATAATATTACCAATTTCTTCATCTGGCAAGTTCTCACATCAGGACGTACTGTCGCGCTCATGACCTGGATCGACCGCGCCCTGTTGTTTTCACCACTCGACTATCTGGCCATCCTGCTGCTTTTGCTGGCATGGCAGGGAATTGGCTGGCGTATCGAGAACCCGTCCGCGCAAAAACCCTCGGTTTCCATGATGATGGACGACTTCCGCAGGGGCTGGATGCAAGAGATGGTCACCCGGCAACCGCGGATGTTTGATGCTCAAGTCGTCGCGGCAATGCGTCAGGGCAGCACGTTCTTTGCATCGACAACAATGATTGCGATTGGTGGTGGCCTCGCCCTGCTGGGCAATACCGAGCGCCTCGCCGGGGTTGCACAGGATCTTGCAATTGGCAGTGCCCCGGCAATGGTCTGGGAAATAAAGATCCTGATTGTGGTGCTGTTTCTGTCTAACGCATTTCTCAAATATGTATGGGCGCATCGGCTGTTTGGTTATTGCGCAGTAATTATGGCTGCTGTTCCAAATGATCCCGAAGATCCGCAGGCCTATCCCCGTGCAGCACAGGCAGCCGAAATCTGTGTGACAGCTGCCCGCAGCTTTAACCGCGCCCTGCGTGTCACTTATTTTGCCCTAGCTGCCATCGCTTGGATTTTGGGGCCCCTTGCTTTGATACTCACGACACTCATCACGCTTGGTGTGCTTTATCGGCGCGAATTTGCCTCTCATTCCCGCGGCATTCTGATGAGCATGCCTCCGAACACAGAGACGTGATCGCCATTTCGCACCTGAATCCGTAGGTTGCAGACTATGCGATATCTGATTCTCAGCGCCTTGCTTGCGACTCCCGCCTTTGCCGATCCTTCCGTGATCGAAAACGTCTCAGCCAGCCGTAGTGGAGACACGTGGCGTTTCGATGTCACAGTTCGCCATCCCGATACGGGCTGGGATCACTATGCCGACGGCTGGCGGGTTCTGGACATGGATGGGAATGAACTGGGTATGCGTGTCCTGCATCATCCGCATGAGAATGAACAGCCCTTTACCCGTTCTCTGGGCGGGGTCACCATTCCGGACGGCATAACTCAGGTACAGATTCAGGCTCGTTGCAGTGTCGACGGATGGGATACCGAAACAACGCTGGTGCAGCTTAACTGATCTTCAAAACACGCCCAGACTGAGACCCGCAGCTAAGGCTGCTCCGATCTCTGCGCATTTCTCAAGCTCGTCGTTCCGGATTTTCTTTTCCGCCAGAATCGCCTCGGGCGTTTGCGCATGTGTGCAAATGATCAGCGGTGGCTGTACTTCTTTCAACCGCCAGCCTGTCGCAATCCGCGCAATCTGACGGGCCGCATTCTCACCGTCAGAACCTGCGCAGACCATTTGCGCGTAGGGTTTGCCTTCGATCTTGCCCAACACTGGATAGTAGCTGCGGTCAAAGAATTCCTTCATCAAACCGGAAATGGCAGCAAGATTTTCGGGTGCACAAAAGATGTACCCATCCGCCAACAGCAAATCTTCTGGTCCGGCCTGATCCGCAGGCTTTAGAACAGTATCCGCTTCTTCTTGCGCAGCTTTGGCCGCTGCTTCAGCCATTTGCCGACTGCCGCCCGTACGTGAGTGATAAACAATCAAAAGCTGCGACATGTCAGACCCGGTGGTAGGGACCGCCAGAAAGGATGGTTGCGGCCCGGTAAAGTTGCTCGGCCAGCATCACACGGACCAACATGTGGGGCCAGACCATGGACCCAAATGAGATGGAAAAATCAGCCTCGGCCCGCAGACTAGGGTCTATTCCGTCCGCGCCACCGATGATCAGCGCCAAATCCTGACGCCCGGCATCACGCCAGCCACCCAGTTTCTTGGCAAAATCCGGCGAGGACATCACCCGCCCCCGTTCATCCAACGTACAAATCACTGCACCCTTGGGCAGCGCCTTGCGCAGCAACGCGGCCTCGGCACCCATCCCTGCATTTTTCTTATCTTCGACTTCAATAACCCGTGCTGGACCAAGGCCCAGCGCACGGCCGGTCCGGTCTAATCGGGTCAGGTAATCATCAAGCAGGGTCTTCTCCGGTCCGGCACGCAATCGCCCGACCGCACAAATGCTGATACGCATATATCTCTCGCCGCCGGCCTGTTAATGCAGGCCGGGATGGCGCCTCAGTTCGCCGAGGCGCTGCCGCCCTGAGGCAGCCACATCTTTTCCAGCTGATAGAATTCACGCACTTCGGGGCGGAAGATATGGACGATCACATCGCCCGTATCGATCAACACCCAGTCGCCGGCATCCTTGCCTTCGACCTTCGAGGTGAAACCGAATTCCTGCTTGATGCGATCCGTCAGCTTTTCCGCCATGGCCGAGACCTGACGGGTCGACCGACCCGAGGCAATCACCATGTGATCCGCAACCGACGATTTGCCTTGCAGGTTGATCTGCACGACATCTTCGGCCTTGTCATCGGAAAGTGAGGAAAGGATGCGTTCAAGCAGCTTGTCGCTGATTGACTGAGAGTGGGCCATTACACCAGCCCCATCTTCGGCGGGCAAACCCGCCTGTGTATGTAGAGACAGGACATAGTCCTCCTTTGCTGCGCGCCATGAAACCCCGGCGCCGGGGTACTAATAAGGTAACAAGGGGAATGCAACATTTCAATGAACGGACGCTTCTGGGTCCGCACGCGCAGTCACTCTTTGGCAATCTGTTGCGCGACTGCGTCGTCCGACAACAGCCGAACTTCTCGCTGCGGGAAGGGGATAGAGATACCTTCTTCTTTGAAAGCGTCCCAGAGGGCGAGATAGACATTGCCGCGGATATTGGTCAGCCCTTTGGTCGGATCGCTGATCCAGAACCGCAGAACATAGTCCACGCTGCTATCGCCAAATCCGGTGATGTGGCAGACCGGCTCATGCGTTCCACCGCTCAGCACGCGCGTGACGGCTTTTACCGACCGGATCGCGGTTGCACGCACCTGATGCGGATCGTCGTCATAGCTGGTCCCGAAATCCAGATCGAGCCGCACAAAACGGTCTGAATGCGACCAGTTCACAACCTGATTTGTGATCAGATCCTCATTCGGGATCAGATACTCCCGCCCGTCCCGCGTCACCACTGAGACATAGCGCGCGCCCAGCGCATTTATCCAGCCAAACGTATCACCCAGCGAGATCACGTCGCCCGGTTTGATCGACCGGTCCATCAGGATGATGATCCCGGAAATCAGGTTCGACACCACTTTTTGCAAGCCAAAACCGATGCCCACACCGATCGCGCCGGACAACAACGCGATACCGGTCAGGTCAAATCCAAGGGTGCGGATCGCAGCCAGAAAAACCGCGCCATACAGAAGCACCTGAATGCCCTTGGCCAGCAAAACCTGCATGGATGGGGTGATGTCGTCATTGCCCTTCAATCCACGTTCGGCAGCGCGCGTGCCCAGCCGGGCAAGCGTCAGCAGTATTCCGATCAGCAGTACTGCCTTGATGATACCGAGCGCTGAAATGTGCAGATCGCCAACCGAAATCGCCACTCCATCCAAAAAGTCGGCCACATCGTCCGTCAGATTCAACGCGACCAGCGTTGCATAGATCCACATCGACCACTTGAATATCCGCCTGAGTGTTCGGTTGCGCACCAGCCGGGCCACCATTGCAATGACAAGCCAGGCCACCGCCAAGGTCGCGAACACGCCGATCAGATAGCTGCGTGACGGCCAGGTGACTTGCTGCATCACCAGATACAGCCCCC
>NZ_SMMF01000954.1:105773-175999 GCF_009711355.1 Roseibium sp. RKSG952
TGTCAGGCGACGCATCAGTTGGACCAGTGTGCGCAAACGCCATTTTGGCCAGCCCGTGCGCGCGCGCGCCCACGCCTCCCAACGCTTTTGCGTCAGCAGTCGCAGGACAAAGGCCAGCGCCCATAGGAACAGGATGATGATCAACTGGTACTGTCGCCACCCCGGTGTCACGACCAGTTCAATCAGGTTTTCAAACTGCGAGGAAAAGGCCAAAGCCATGTTTTCATAAAGATCAGACAGCGATTCCGGCAACAGATCCTGGTTCATGCGCATCTCCTGCTGGTTAGCTTGGAGACCGATGCGTCCTGATGCAAGCCCAAGCTACCGGTCTACAGGTATGCGGGATTGATCCTTGATTGACGCGAAGCTGCGATATATCTGGGGCGCATGAGACTCAATGTGGCCCAACTCCAGAATCTGGAAGACCGCGCGCGGTTGCGTGAACGGTTCTTTGGGGCTGCCCGCACGGTCCTGGCCCGCCTATCGGCGGCCTGAGCCACCTCGCCAGCTATTTCTCATTACATACGGGAGAGGACCTATGTCCCCCAAAACGCTCTATGACAAGATCTGGGATGCCCATGTCGCGCACGAAGCCGATGATGGCACCTGCCTGCTTTATATCGACCGTCACCTGGTGCACGAAGTCACCAGCCCACAGGCCTTTGAAGGCCTGCGCATGGCGGGTCGTAAAGTACGTGCACCGGAAAAGACCATCGCCGTCCCGGATCACAACGTGCCCACCACACCTGACCGGGTGAACGGGATCGAAAACCCGGAATCGCGCATTCAGGTCGAAGCGCTGGATAAGAACGCCAAGGATTTTGGCATTCACTACTACCCTGTGCATGACGTGCGTCAGGGCATCGTCCACATCGTCGGCCCCGAGCAAGGCTGGACCCTGCCCGGCATGACCGTTGTGTGCGGCGACAGCCACACCGCCACCCACGGCGCGTTTGGTGCACTGGCCCACGGCATCGGCACGTCCGAGGTTGAGCATGTTCTGGCCACGCAGACCCTGATCCAGAAGAAGTCCAAAAACATGAAGGTGGAAATCACCGGCAAACTGCAGCCGGGCGTGACCGCCAAGGACATCACTCTGGCCGTGATCGGCGAGACCGGTACCGCCGGCGGCACCGGCTACGTCATCGAATATTGCGGCGAAGCGATCCGCGATCTGTCGATGGAAGGCCGCATGACCGTCTGCAACATGGCGATCGAAGGCGGCGCACGCGCGGGCCTTATCGCCCCTGACGAGACCACCTTTGAATATGTCAAAGGCCGTCCCCATGCACCGAAAGGTGCCCAGTGGGAAGCGGCGATGGATTGGTGGAAAACGCTTTATACCGACGAAGACGCGCATTTCGACAAGGTCATCACCCTGCGCGGCGAAGACATCGCGCCGGTCGTCACCTGGGGCACCAGCCCCGAAGACGTGCTGCCGATCACCGCAACCGTGCCGAACCCCGAAGATTTCGAGGGCGGCAAGGTCGACGCAGCCCGCCGTTCGATCGAATACATGGGTCTGGAAGCCGGTCAGAAGCTGAGCGATGTCGAAATCGACACCGTCTTCATCGGCTCGTGCACCAACGGCCGTATCGAAGACCTGCGCGCTGCGGCTGAAATCCTGAAGGGCAAAAAGATCAAGGACGGTCTGCGCGCTATGGTCGTGCCGGGCTCGGGTCTTGTTCGCGCTCAGGCCGAAGAAGAAGGCCTTGCCGAAATCTTCAAAGAGGCCGGATTCGAATGGCGTCTGGCGGGATGTTCGATGTGTCTGGCGATGAACCCCGATCAGTTGCAACCGGGCGAGCGATGTGCCGCGACCTCGAACCGCAACTTCGAGGGCCGTCAGGGCCGGGGCGGACGCACCCATCTGCTGAGCCCCGCAATGGCGGCCGCTGCGGCAATCACAGGACGGCTGACAGACGTACGGACTCTGATATGATGCACGTGTTTGCAGGGACGTGCCCGATCTGCGAGCAACCGTCAAAATTTCGTTCAGAACACGATTGGCTCCGCGATTTTCTTCTGTGCTCAAATTGCGGATCCTTGCCGAGAGAACGTGCGCTGGCCTGGTGCCTTCACCACTTCATTCCGGACTGGCGTTCCATGGTGATCCATGAATGCTCACCTGCCGAACGAGGCATTTCAGTTCGGATGATGAAAGAAGCCCCAGGCTATATCGGCTCGCACTACTATTCGGATGTGCCGCGCGGTCAGAAGAATGGTCCGTACCAGTCGGAAAATCTTGAGCAACTGACTTTTGAGGACAACTCGATCGACATTCACTGCCATTTGGACGTTTTGGAGCATGTGAATGATCCCGGTGCATGTTTTACCGAAATGATGCGAACGCTGAAGCCAGGAGGGTTCATCATTTTCACCACCCCGGTTTATGAAACCAAAGCCACGACAGAGAGGCGCGCCTGGATCAGGGAAGATGGTGTGGAGCATCTGTTCGAGCCAGAGTACCACGGTAATCCGATCGACAATGAAGGCGCCGCGGTAACGTTCCACTTTGGCAACGACCTGTCCAGCCTGATCCTGAACTGGGCGCCGGGTGCATCGGTGCGTCAGGTCAGGTTGAACGACGCCAGCATCGGCGTACTGGGGGAGTTTCGGGATGTTTTTGTCGTGCAAAAACCCGACCCGAACCCTCCGGGAATTGTGACCCGAGTGCGCAATTGGCTCAGGTGAAGATGTGCTAAGTCACTCCAATCGATATTGCAGCCCGCGTGATGGCGCGAGACGATACAAGAGAGAGTTAAGGATGGTTGGCAGAAACATCAAATCTAACGTAAGCTACCCTCATATCTAGATATTTGAGGGAGAGACTGAAATGAGTGATTGGGTCAAATGGCTCCTGCTGGGGCTACTATCCATAGCGTTTGGCATCTTTGTGCTGGGCGCACCTGTTGTTGCATCCATTGCAGTAACAGTGGTGACTGGCGTGCTGCTGCTGATATCAGGCGTGCTGCAGGTTGTTGGCGGCTTCACCGTTGAAGGTACGGGAAATAAGATCCTGTCCTTCATCATGGGTGCCGTAATGCTGTTTCTCGGGTGGTCGTTCCTCGATAACCCGTTGGAAGGCACACTGACGCTGGCGACGGTGGTTCTGATCCTGTTCATGGCAGGCGGTATTGCCCGGATCTTCCTCTCATTTCAGATGCGCGGAACGTCTTTTTTCTGGCCCACACTGATCTCGGGCATCTTGTCGATTATCCTCGCAGGTATCATCTGGAGTTATGCCGCAGAAGAACCTGCGGTACTGTTCCAGCTTCTTGGTATTTTGCTGGGCATCGAGATGCTGTTCAACGGGTTCGGTTTGGTCTTCATGGCGTTCTTCGTCAAAAACGCACCTAACGAAACGACAGAAGCGAAAGAAGCTTAAACGCGGGGCATGGGCGCGGCCCTCTCCCGCAGGAGTGTAGACATGGAAAAGTTCGACAAAGTCCACGGGGTGGCCGCCCCAATGCCGCTGATCAATATCGACACAGATATGATCATTCCGAAAGTACACCTGAAAACGATCAAACGGTCCGGCCTTGGCGTCGTGCTGTTTGACGAGATGCGCTATCACGATCATGGCGGCGAGAATGAGGAGTTTGTTCTGAACAAACCCGCTTATCGCAATACCGAGATTCTGGTGGCCGGCGACAATTTTGGGTGTGGTTCGTCACGGGAACACGCCCCTTGGGCAATCAAGGATTTCGGCATCAAGGTCGTAATCTCGACCAGCTTTGCTGACATCTTCTTCAACAACTGCTTCAAGAACGGCATCCTACCCATCGTGGTCGAAGAAGAGCATCATGTGATCCTGATGGAAGACGCCCACAAGGGCGAGAACGCCCGCATGACCGTGCATCTGGAAGATCAGCAGATCACTACATCAGACGGCGTGGTAATCGAGTTTGAAATTGATCCCCATCGCAAACATTGCCTGCTGAATGGTCTGGATGATATCGGCCTGACAATGGAAAAAGATCACCACATCGACAAGTTTGAAGATCATGCAAGTCAGGCCCGCCCCTGGGTTTGATTCTAGGCAGATACAACTTATGGGGGTCGCTTAGGCGGCCCTTTTCTTATTCTTGGGTGTAAAATATAAGCAACCACAACATGTAGCGGTGCATTCTGAATACACGTCATCTATGCGTCATCAATGATGCAAAGCCGCACCAGTTTTGCCATCATTTTGCCCGAAATCAGGTGTTTCCTGCCGCTTGGCTTGAGGTTTGAGCGGATAACCGCCAGTGTTGGCGATAAATTGGCAACCGTCGAAATGATGGGCACAAGTTGGAACGAAGTCGGCGAAGAATCGACTAGTCCAGTTTGAAAGGGTTCGGATAGTGATTGCACGCACCACGGGGGCGGCGATACGCGGATTATTGGTGGCACTTCTTGTGCTCACCCCTGCGTTGTATCTCCCGACATCGACGTCGAATGGGACCGAGATTGTTGTCTTTCTCGCCATCCTCGCGTTTATCCTGACTTTTGCTGAATACAATTCGGCCTTTCCCAGCTTTATTGAATTTCGTGATGCGCCCCCGGTGAATCGCCTGCGTTTTGTCGGACTGATGTCGATGGTGTCGTTCCTGACGCTGATCTGTAAAAACGCCTACGCTCCTACAGAATTGACCAGTTCGATTTATTCCGTTGGCCTGGCCGTCGCTGCTGTGGTCGACTTTCCGTATTCACCCGTTCGATTGGTGGTATTGATGTTGCCCGCCGGTGCAAGTCAGCCGTTGATTGAATTGGTCCGGATTTCTGCCAGCGTCGCTTATGTGGCTGCTTTGGTGACGATCGCCAGCTTTGCATACGCGGTAAAAATGCGCGGTTGGCCGGTTGGAAATGGCGCGTTCAATGTCTGGACCAATCTGCCGCTTTTCGACCCGACCAAAGGTGGAGACGTGGTCACGCGTCTGCGCAGGGATGGAAAACTGAACATTTCGCTTGGCGTTCTGCTGCCTTTCCTGATTCCGGCGCTGATCAAGATTACAACCGACTATGTAGACCCCCTGTCGCTCAGTAATCCACAAACACTGATCTGGACATTAAGCGCCTGGGCCTTCCTGCCCGCCAGCATGATCATGCGAGGCATGGCTACGCTCCGTATTGCGGGTTTGATCGTCGAAAAACGCCGCGCCTATTCTACTGCCGAGACAACTCAGACTGCATGATCCGGTACCTGATCCTGTTGCTGCTGCCCCTGGCGGCACAGGCGGACCCCCTGCGCGTAGCAAGCTTTAACACTGAACTCAGCCGCGATGGGCCCGGTGTTTTGCTGCGCGATATTGAACGTGATGATCCGCAGGTCATGGCTGTTGTCGGTGTCCTTGCAGCGATTCAGCCCGATGTAGTCGCGTTGCAGGGTATAGACTGGGACTACAACAATCTCGCCCTCACAGCACTGACTGCAAAACTCAAAGCTGCGGGACTGGATTATGCCTACAGCTTTTCTGCGCAGCCAAATTCGGGATTGGCCACAGGCGTTGATCTGGATGGTGATGGCAAATCCGAGGGCCCAGGTGACGCGCAGGGTTGGGGACGGTTTACCGGCCAAGGCGGTTTGGCTGTACTCTCGCGCTTCCCAATCCTGACAGACGATATCGCTGATTATTCAACGACCCTTTGGAGGGATGTCCCCGGCGCCCAACTGCCGGTCTCAGACGGTTTGCCGTTTCCATCTGAACAGGCGCAATCAATCCAACGGCTCTCATCAACAGCGCATTGGGTAATACCGATTGATGCGCCCGGAGGCAGGTTTGACTTGATGACCTTTCACGCCAGCCCACCGGTCTTTGACGGACCTGAGGATAGAAACGGCTTGCGCAACCGGGATGAGATCCGGTTTTGGTCGCTTTTGCTTGATAGCGATATTGGTACAGCCCCAGCCGGCCGGTTTGTGATCGCCGGGGATGCGAATCTCGACCCCGACCAAGGTGATGGTCACAACAGCGCAATCCGGAATCTCTTGGCCGATCCACATCTGCAGGATCCAGAACCCCGAGATTCAACCGGATCTGCGACAACGGTGGCCTGGAAAGGCGTTGGCGAGATGCGCGTTGACTATGTACTGCCTTCAGCCGATTGGCAGGTGGAGCATTCGGGGATCTACTGGACTGATGAGACAGGGAAACAGGTCGAGGCTGCCGCCACCGCAAGCAGACATCGCCTGATCTGGGTCGACCTATCAATCCGACAAAATTAGTGCACCTGCGTCACCACCTCTGCTTTCAGGGGCCTGTTCGGAGACAAACCATCTGCTGGTTGCAGAATGGGGGGGATTGAGGTCGACAAGGCGACCTCCAGATCCGTCGATTGAAAATCGCCAACCAGCTCGTCAAAAAAACTCCCGTCCAGTCGATGCGGAACATCCCAAAGATAGCGCATCTCAAGCAGATGCGGAGCTAACCGCCAGAATGGGCGGGCGAGCCGAAGAGGCCACCATTGCATGCGCTTCAATGTTAGCTCTTTACCGGTGGCCCGTGAAAGCCCACGCATCAGGTCGTTCCCTGTCAGTGTGTAACCCGCAAATGGAACGTCACTGAACCGTGGCAGTTCCGCCCTCATCTCAGCCAGTGCAACAGCCGCACGCGCAAGATCGGGCAGGTAGGCCCAGGCATGAGGAATTTCGGGGTTACCGGGATACACAAACCGGCCACGTGCAAGCTGCTTGCTCATGACCTGATCGAACCAGTTTCCCGATGCTGTAGTGTCGATGAAGTCTCCGGCCCTCAAAACAATGGTGCGAACCGACGAGGCGCGGTAGGCTTCCTCCATATCGATCCTGATCCGCCCAAGGGGGTTGGTGGCCATATGGGGTGTAGATGCCGACCATGGTCCGGGCGTCTCAGCCCCGAAGACATACACATTCCCCGGAACGATCACTGTAGAGCCACTGGCTGAGGCAGCCTCGATCACCTGCCGGTGCAGGTCCGGCACCATTTTGGCCCAATCGGGGTAAAGCGGGTTCCAGCCATTCACGATCACATCGACACCCTGCGCGGACGTCATCAGATTGTTGGTCTTGCGATCAAAACGGCGTACGTCCCAGCCGGCGCTGCGAAATGCGTCTTCGGCATTCCGGCCAAACCGGCCAGAGGCCCCCAGAATAAGAACTGATTGAGTCATGACGCCCTCCTTTTGCCCCGAACCTAGGCATTCAAAAGGTTTGGGGAATTGTCGAAATTCGCAGATCATGTATTCATCTGTGTATGGACAGAACACTTACTCTCTCAGACTGGTCATTGATCCAGAGTTTTCTTGCGGTTGCAGATTCCGGATCGCTGTCAGCAGCTGCCCGAGAGCTTGGGCGCAGCCAGCCCACGCTGGGTCGCCAGATTCAAATCCTTGAAAGCGAGTTGGGTGTTTCTCTCTTTGACCGCCATGCCCGGGGCTTGAAACTCAGCCAGGTGGGTACGCAGCTATTGCCAATGGCGCAGCAAATGCACGAAGCAATGAGCGCTTTCAGCCTGACCGCCGCCGGGCAATCCCAACAACTCGAAGGGTCTGTCAGGATCACAGCTTCGGTTTTCGCCTCGCATCATTTGCTTCCCCCGATTCTGGCCGAGATCCGTAAACAAGAACCCGCGATACAGTTAGAACTTGTCGCGACAGATGTGACAGAGAACCTGCTTTATCGCGAAGCGGACATCGCCGTGCGTATGTATCGTCCGGAACAGATGGATATCATCTCTCGCTATCTTGGGGATGTTCCTTTGTGTTTTTGTGCCGCTACATCCTATCTGGACCGCGCCGGGCGCCCGACGACACCTCAGGAACTGTTTGACCATGATCTCGTCGGATTCGACGCCAACGAAGAGATCATTTCAAAGATGCGCGAAAAGGGATGGCCTGTTGGCAAGGACAGCTTTGCCACGCGATGCGATCTGCAAAGCGCATATTGGGAACTGGTCCGGGCAGGCTGCGGTATTGGCTTCAGTCAGGTGAAAGTAGCCCAGGCTGATCCAGCCGTAGAAATCCTGCAACTGGATGTCGATATCCCTATTCTACCCGTTTGGCTTGCTGCGCCTCAGGCGATGCGACAGACCCCACGCATACGCAGGGTCTGGGATCTACTGGCCGAAGGCTTGAAGGCCAGCCTCTGAGCGTATTCAGAGCGCGCCTGTGTACGTGCCACGCGGGGGATACTTGTTGTCCAGCGCGTATTTGATTCCACCCTTGATGTCGGCGATGGATGGACGGCCGAACGGGGTCGATTGCTGCCACGCAAAATAAAGCGATCGGTCAGGTGCAATATAGAAATGCCCCGGCTCCGCAAAGAATGGCGCCTCAGCCGTACCTTCACGACCCTTGGACAAGTACAGGCCCCAGTCATCTCGCGCCGCCGCTAATGGCAGGCTGTGCCCGACACGCAAACGCGAAGTGCCCGCCTTTTCTACCGTTTCAGCCGCGCGCTCGGCGGTGTCGGTGCTCAGCACGATCACTTCGATGCCCAGATCCGCGAAGTCATCCAACGCTGCTTCGACCTCACCCATCTGGCGGATACAGATCGGGCAATGCAGGCCGCGATACTGAATCACCAGCGTCCCGTTTTCACCTTTGTCCGCATCCAGATCAAAGCTGCCATGTGCCACGGTTTCGATTTTCAGTTCAGGAACGGGATTTCCCGGTATCAACATGTGTTTTCCTCGTGTTTTGGCCGGATCGTCTCATTGACCCGATGCGGCGCAGACGCTAGGGCCTTTGCTGTAAAACGCAAGGAGACCCTTCATGTCCAACCCCTCGCTCCTCATCCTGCCCGGAGACGGAATTGGCCCGGAAGTTATGGCCGAAGTGCGCAAAATCATCGATTGGTTCGGCGCCAATCGCGGACTTCAATTTGACGTGAGCGAGGACCTCGTAGGCGGCGCCGCCTATGATGCCCATGGCAAGCCACTATCGGACGAGACCATGGCCAAGGCACAAGAGGCAGATGCTGTTCTGCTGGGTGCCGTAGGTGGACCGAAGTATGACGATCTGGACTTCAGCCTCAAGCCCGAGCGCGGACTGCTGCGCCTGCGCAAGGAAATGGACCTGTATTCGAACCTGCGTCCGGCCCAGTGCTTTGACGCGCTTGCCGATTTCTCATCGCTGAAAAAGGATGTGGTGGCCGGTCTGGACATCATGATCGTGCGCGAACTGACTTCGGGTGTATATTTCGGCGAGCCGCGTGGTATCTTCGAAGAAGGCAACGAGCGTGTGGGCATCAATACCCAGCGTTACACCGAATCCGAGATCGAGCGCGCAGCACGTTCGGCTTTCGAACTGGCCATGCGCCGGGGCAAAAAGCTCTGCTCGATGGAAAAAGCCAATGTGATGGAATCAGGTATCCTGTGGCGCGAAGTCGTGAATCGTGTCGCGGCTGATTATCCTGAGGTCGAGCTGTCTCACATGTATGCCGACAACGGCGCAATGCAGCTGGTTCGCGCGCCCAAGCAGTTCGACGTGATCCTGACCGACAACTTGTTCGGTGACATCCTGTCCGACTGCGCCGCGATGCTGACCGGGTCGCTGGGCATGCTGCCATCCGCCTCGCTGGGCGCACCGATGGCCAATGGTCGGCCAAAGGCGCTGTATGAACCCGTACATGGTTCCGCTCCGGACATTGCTGGTCAAGGCAAGGCGAACCCAATCGCCTGTATCCTCAGCTTTGCGATGGCGCTGCGCTACAGCTTTGATCAGGGTGAAGAGGCAGATCGCCTCGAAGCCGCTGTCGAGAAAGTTCTGGCTGATGGCGTTCGCACCGGTGACCTGCTGGCGGATGAGGGTGTCGAGCCTGTTTCGACCACAGAGATGGGCGACGCCATTGTTGCTGCGCTGAACGAAAGTCTCTGACCCAATAGTCAGGCAGCGCTACACGCGCTGCCTGCCCTTCAGGCCTGAACATCAGTTCCTGCCGAAAATATCCTTCAACAGATTATCGACTGCCTTGGCAAATCCGCCGCCACCTTGCCGGCGCCGTTGCTGCGTTGGTTGTGCCACCTGAACTGGGGGCTCTGGGGCCAGCATGGGCAGTGGTGTCGGGGTCATCCCATCGGTCACGCGCAGCATGGTCTCTCTCCAGATTTCAGCTGGCAAGCCGCCACCGGTCACGCCCGACAAGGGTGTGTTATCGTCATAGCCCATCCAGACACCGGCCACGTAATCCGCCGTAAAGCCGATGAACCAGGCATCCCGTGCCGCCTGTGTTGTCCCGGTTTTACCTGCCACCTGCCATCCAGGCAGCTTCGCCCGTTGCCCGGTGCCCTGGGACACGACGCGCTCCATCATCCATGTGAGTTGTTTGGCGGCATCATCCCGGATCACACGCTCTCCGATCCCGGTCGTGGTCACCATGACCGGTGTCTCATCTCCCAGCAATTTCAGCTCGGTCAGGCCATAAGGTTCCACCGATGATCCACCATTCAGGATACCGGCATACGCCCCCGTCATCTCGATCAGAGTGCTTTCTGACGCGCCCAGCGCCAGCGCCGGCCCCTCAGCCAAGTCACTGGCAATTCCGAACTGACTGGCGACAGTCCGGACATTGTCCAGACCCGAGATATCGGCCACCTTCACCGCTGGAATATTCAGCGAGTTCTTTAACGCATCGGCCAGCGTCACACGCCCATAATATTTGTTGGTGTAGTTCTTTGGGCACCACTGACCCGATCCGGGAATGTTCCAGCAAGTGGGCTCATCCACCACAGTATCCAATGGCGAATACCCCAGTTCCAGTGCTGTCGCGTAGACAAATGGTTTGAAGGAAGATCCGGTCTGGCGCAAAGCCTGCGTGGCCCGGTTGAATGCGCCTGAGACGCGGGTCTTTCGACCGCCAACCATGGCGCGCACGGCACCGTCGGCCGACATTACAACAATTGCAGCCTGCGCCTTGGACCCTTCGCGAACCTTCTCCTGAAATATGAACTGCAGGGCCTCTTCAGCTGATTTCTGCAGGCGCTGGTCCAGAGTGGTCCGGATCACCACATCTTCGGTTGTATTGCGGGTAAAGAACTCGGGCCCACTGGCCATGACCCAGTCGGCAAAGTAGCCGCCAGCCCTTGCAGCTGCTGCCTCTGACAACTGCGCCGGGTTACTGCGCGCTGTGCTGGCCTGAGAGGCAGTCAGATAGCCCTGATCCTCCATCAGCCCAATCACAAGGCGTGCGCGATCCTGCGACCGCTGCAGGTTATTGGTTGGGGCGTAGCGCGTCGGCGCAACAAGAAGACCTGCCAGCATCGCAGCCTCAGCCGGATTAACCTCGGCCGCTGATTTACCAAAGTAACGCTGGCTCGCAGCTTCGAAGCCGCGGGCACCTGCTCCAAGGAATGCGCGGTTCAGATAAACAGTCAGAACCTCATCCTTGGAGTATTTGACCTCCATCGCCATCGCATAGATGGCTTCTTTGGCTTTACGCCACAGCGATCCCTGACGGCAGTCTGCCTCATAGGCTGCCTCAGATTCCCATTGATCCGGCTCATATGGCACACCTAGGCACAGCAACTTGGCGGTCTGTTGCGTGATGGTCGAGCCGCCATGCCCTGACAGCGGTCCACGCCCTTCGCTCAGGTTGATGCGAACGGCGCTGGCAACACCACGCGGACTGACGCCAAAGTGCCGATAGAAACGCTTATCTTCGGTCGCGATCACCGCGTTCTTTAAGTGGGGCGAAACCGTATCCGCAGTAATTACACCGCCGAACTGGTCCCCGCGCCACGCAAAGACCTTGCCATCGCGATCCAGCAACGTGACCGATCCGCGCGCGCGTCCATCCAACAGGGCATCCACATCCGGCAGAGATGAGTAAACGATCCCCACCGCGAGCGCGATGAGCAGTGCTGCAATCGCCCCGACACGCCAGGTCAGGCCCCAGATCAGTCGCCAGATCCAGCGGAACAGACGGCGGAAGATCCCTCCGCCATTACCACCAGAGCCCTTACTGGTTTTCTTGCGTGCGGTCTTGCGCGTTGTTGTTTTGCGCGCAGTCGCTTTCTTGCCCGCCGGTTTGGCAACACGTTTGGACGCCGTGGGCTTGCGCCCTTTCGACGGGTATCTTTTATCCGCGACCAGTGTCGCTTTGCGGCGCTTGGACTCAGTCATGCTCAACTCTGCCCGATTATGCTTTTGCGTCACCATACCGTGGCTGCGCGGGCATGTAGAGGTGTGATTTTCCGGTATTTCCCCTCTCACATGCGCCTAATTTTTGAACATATCACACGTTTTGTGCAAAAATTGTGCAACTTCACGCTGTTTTACCCGGCGTCGAATGGGTGAGTCCGTTCCTTACGACGTCAGGTCGCGCTCTTTTTCTGCAGGTGCAAACAAACCGGCCTGCCCGGAAAGCAGAGGGGAAAGACGTGAAACTGATCATTGCGACAATCAAGCCGTTCAAGCTGGAGGAGGTGCGCGAGGCACTGACCGATGCAGGGGTGCGCGGCATGATGGTGACCGAGATCAAGGGCTTTGGCTCGCAATCGGGACACACGGAAATCTATCGCGGGGCTGAATACGCCGTGAACTTCGTACCCAAGATCAAGCTCGAGATCGTGGTGCCCGCCACCATGGCTGACCAGATCGTCGAGACCATCACCAAAACCGCCAAAACCGGCAAGATCGGTGACGGCAAGATTTTCGTCCTTGATGTCGAGCAGGCCCTGCGCGTGCGGACCGGGGAAACGAACGAAGAGGCGCTGTAAGCGCCGCCACTCAAATCATTCGAGGAAGTCACATGAACCTGATGAAATCTCTCATCCCTGCCGCCGCGATCGTCGCGTTGCCGCAGATGGGCTTTGCGCAAGAGGCCGCCGCTGGCGAGACCGCGCAGCATACGCAATACATCCTGACCTCGCTGCTGTTTCTGGTCGGCGGCTTTCTGGTGTTCTGGATGGCCGCAGGCTTCGCCATGCTCGAAGCCGGTCTGGTACGCTCCAAGAACGTGGCCATGCAGCTGATCAAGAACATGGGCCTGTTTTCGTTTGCGGCCATCATGTACTGGCTGGTTGGCTTCAACCTGATGTATCCGGGCGATGGCTGGACCATCACAGGCGTTCTTGGCGCGTTTTCGCCAACATCTCTGGAACCCGTTGGCCTTGATGGTGTCGAGACCGATCTGTCCTACGCTTCGGTAGGCTCGGATTTCTTCTTCCAGCTGATGTTCTGCGCCACCACCGCATCGATCGTTTCGGGCACCGTGGCCGAGCGGATCAAACTGTGGCCCTTCTTCATCTTCGTGATCGTCCTGACGGGCATCATCTACCCGATCGAAGCATCCTGGCAGTGGGGTGGCGGCTGGCTGTCCGAGATGGGCTTTAGCGATTTCGCAGGCTCGACCCTGGTGCACGCCGCAGGTGGTTTCGCAGCGCTGGCAGGTGCCATTGTGCTTGGCCCTCGTATCGGCAAGTACAACAAGGATGGCAAAGTGGTTCCGATCCCCGGCTCGAACCTCGCGCTGGCAACTCTGGGTACATTCATCCTGTGGCTGGGCTGGTTCGGCTTTAACGGCGGCTCGCAGCTTGCGATGGGCACCATTGGTGACATGGCCGACATCAGCCGCATCTTTGCCAATACCAACATGGCAGCCGCAGCGGGTGCCGTTGCAGCGCTGATTCTGACACAGCTGATGTATGGCAAGGTCGACCTCACCATGGTTCTGAACGGCGCACTGGCCGGTCTGGTCTCGATCACCGCCGAACCTCTGGCTCCGTCGCTGTTCCAGGCGCTGATCATCGGTGCCGTCGGTGGCGTGATCGTTGTCCTGACCGTTCCAATGCTGGACCGCATGAAGATCGACGACGTTGTTGGCGCAATCCCGGTTCACCTAATCGCGGGCTTCTGGGGCACTTTCATCGTGGCGTGGACCAATGGTGATGCATCCTTTGTGACCCAGATCATCGGCTTCGCTGCCATCGGTGTCTTCGTCTTCGTGGTCAGCTTCATCCTGTTCTCGATCCTCAAGGCAACCGTTGGCCTGCGGGTTGGCGAGGAAGAAGAGATCAATGGTCTGGATATGGGTGAGTTGGGTATGGAAGCGTACCCTGAGTTCTCGAGAAGCTAAAGCCATCTCAACTTGAGCAAATGAATACGCCGGGCCTGATGGTCCGGCGTTTTCAGTAAAGCGAACTCACGTCATACAGCCAGGCGTCTTTTTGCTGCCCGGCGAACCGGCCCAGAGCAAACAGTTTCGTCATATAGTCCTTATCGAAGGCTTCCTCAGGCTGAACATCAAACTCGACCGGTATCCACGTCAGGTTTGTCACCAAACCGTCCCTCGCGCCCTGTTCAACGATCCGCTCGATATCTCCAATGCTCTGCGCCCTGATCAGCAATTCGAACGCGCGCTGAGCAACGGCAGTGGCGTTTTCGGCCTGCGGCGCGTAGTGCGCCTCAAGCTTCTTGTTGTGAATTACCCAAATGCGATTCTGACGCCCGCTCAGGCCTGAACGCCTGAGCAGTTTGCGCATTTCTATCCCATGTGGATAAGCAAACACCTCGCGCGTGAGCCCGCCATCGACATGCAGTTCTTCGCGCAGGATGTCACCATCGGTGACCGAGATGGAAACGGGCTCAAACACAACAGGGATAGAGGCAGAAGCCAGCACGACCTGACGAATTAGCTGGCGCGATTCTTCGGTACCGATCATCGCTATAGCGCCGATGTCCCAGGTTACCGGACGTTCGGCGTCGATGTTTGTCGTTCCGACAAAAAGACGGCGACCTTTGGCATGTTCCTGCGCAATCTTGTTGATCACGTCATCTGAAAGCTCACGCTCGATTGCCGCCCGCAGAGGGGTTGTTTTTGCAAGAAACCCCTTGCCGAACAAGGCACCGCCAAGGTCAAGGCGCACGACATCCCGCGTCGTGGATTGCGTATAGAACCGTTCGATCCGATCGTCGTACTCAGGTCCGAGAAAGGCAAATGGTGCAATCAACGCACCCGTAGAAATTCCCGTGACAATATCAAATTTTGGTCTGTTTCCCGAAGCGGTCCAACCGTTCAGCACACCGGCCCCATACGCTCCGTGCTGCCCCCCACCAGATAGGGCAAGAATGTTCACGCCGCGGGTTCGGGGAACCTGTGTCAGAGCAGCGCGATAGCTGGCGATGCGGGCCGGGTTGGATTGCGAGAATTCATCTTCGTATTCTCTCACGTCCTGATCTGCGCCAGCAGGATAAAATTGCTCGTACCGGTCAGCAGGCGGAGCAATCTCATCCCTTGGATATGAAGCTTCACAGGCCGCAACAGCAAGTATTGAGGCGACCAGACATAAAGAACGGAGCGACTGCAAGACAGAGATCCTATCCGGAGTTTGTGACAACGGCTTCCGGACAGGACCGTCTGCCTTTACGTGCGCTTTTGTTCCTCCGTGACGGAGTTGTTATGCTCCAACATCAACAATCGCCTGAGCCAGAATAGGGACCGTCGTCGCGTTCAGCCCGGCAATGTTCATGCGGCTGTCACCGACCATGTAAATACCGTGTTCAACGCGCAGCTTCTCGACCAGTTCAGGCGACGCACCAAGACGCGAGAACATGCCGCGGTGCTGTGCAAGAAATCCGAAACGGTCCGAGCCGCTCAGCCGCTGCAGCTCATCGGCCAGTTGCTGGCGCAGACCCAGCATTGACAAGCGCACCTCTTCCAGCTCGGTTGCCCAGTCTTCGCGCAGTGCCTCGTCCATCAGGATCGTGGTGACAACACGCGCGCCGTGGTCCGGAGGGAACGAATAGTTCTGCCGGTTCAGGAAAGCCAGCGTTCCCTGATTCAGAGCTGTTTGCCCTGCATCCGCACTGACAGCCATCAGCAGACCCGTCCGCTCGCGATAGACACCAAAGTTCTTGGAGCATGAGGCGGCGATCAGGCATTCCTTGACCGACGAGGCCACCAGACGCGTGGCTTGTGCGTCTTCGGTCAGACCATCACCAAAGCCTTGATAGGCAATGTCGATCATTGCGACGAGGCCGCGCTCGTTGATCAGGTTCACCACTTCCTGCCATTGCACCATGTTCAGGTTTGCACCTGTCGGGTTGTGGCAGCATCCATGCAGCAGGACAACATCACCTGCATTGGCAGTTTTGAGGTCTTCGATCATACCATCGAAATCAACACCGCGGGTTTCACCATCAAAATAGCGATACTGCACTGTTTCGATGCCCAGATAGTTCAGGATCGACAAGTGGTTTGGCCATGTTGGGTTCGAAACGAACACACGTGCCGAAGGATTGGCCATACGGATCAGTTCGAACGCCTGACGACATGCACCTGTCCCGCCCGGTGTTGCCACAGCACCGATATTGCCGCGTGCAACAGATGTACCCAAAATCAGGCCAATCATCACGTCGGCAAAAGCCGGATCGCCCGCAAGCCCGGTATAGGCCTTGGTTTCCTGTTCTTCCCAAATGCGTTTCTCGGCTGCCTTCACCGCACGCTTGATCGGTGTCAGGCCATCGGCGTTCTTGTAAACACCGACACCCAGGTCGATCTTCTGATCGCGCGGATCCTCGCGATACATTTGCATCAGCGCCAGAATCTTGTCAGCTGGCTGCGGCTTGAGAAATTCGAACATCAGTTCTCTCCGGTTGCGACGGGCAGGGTCGGGAAGGCACCCCATTCGGCCCAGGAGCCGTCATAAAGCGAATGGTCTTTTTTGCCGATGCGCTCAAGCGCAAGGCTGAGGATGGCAGCAGTCACGCCTGATCCGCAGGACGTGATAGCCGGTTTGGTCAGGTCTACGCCCGCGGCTTCGAACACTGCACGGCAATCCTCGGGCGATTTCATCGTACCGTTCTTGTTCAGCAAATTGCCAAAGGGTACATTGCGCGACCCCGGAATGTGACCCGAACGCAGACCTTCGCGCGGCTCAACCCCGGTTCCGGCAAAACGATCGGCAGAGCGCGCGTCAATAATTTCATGATCCGCCAGCTTGGCTGCAGCCGATACCTGAGTCACATCGCGCACCAGATGGTTTTGAACCCGAACGGTCATGTGGCGATCCCGGATCACCGGGGGCAAATCCTCGATCTCACGTCCTTCGGCCTGCCACTTGGGCATGCCCCCATCCAAGACAGCAATGTTCTCTTGCCCCATGAGGCGAAACAGCCACCAGACCCGTGCAGCAGACATCAGCCCGGCGCCATCATAGACCACCACCTGATGTCCGTCGCCCACACCCATGGCCCGCAGGCGCGACATGAATTTCTCGACCGGGGGCGCCATGTGCGGCAGGTCCGAGCGGTGATCGGAAATGTCATCGATATCGAAAAACCGTGCACCGGGGATGTGACCGGCCTCATACTCGGCCTTTGCGTCTCGCCCCTGCTGCGGCAAATACCAAGACCCATCCAGAATCCGCAGATCCGGGTCCTTGAGATGAGCGGCAAGCCATTCGGTAGAAACGAGGGTTTTCGGATCGTCCTGCATCAAAGCCTCCCCTAAGCGAGCTTGAGTTGTCCCTATACGCGCGTTGATGCGGGTTCAAGACTGGATGGCGCTACCAATCCAGATCATGTCGCATTCAATTGGCGCGGCGCAATCTGATGAACTGAACTATCCCGATGATGCTGATCACGATCCAAAAGCATTCGATGAGCATCGAAGCCAGATTGAAGTTCTGCAACAGCGAGTAAACGATCAGAACGGACCCGGCCAGATTGAGGATCGGAAAGGCCAGATCATCGGAATTCATCATCCGCATCTGTGTCGCAAAGTAAGCGGTCACAACGACCATGGCGCCAAATGAGCCGACAGCGTCGGCCAAAGTCAGACTGTCAAGAAAAGCGGCCATCGCCTGCCTCCGGATGGAATTGATGTTTTATGGGATCAGGCGACCGGCGCTGCTGTAGCCGGTTGCCCATAGTGGTGCATGTTCAGAAAGGCTGCACCGGTGGCCCCGGCCCGGTAGCCGTGTGGCAAATCAGCGGCAAACCGCAGACCCTGCCCAGCCTGTAGCGGAACCCAATCACCGTCACGCAGAACGTCCAGCGTTCCGTTCAGAACAAACACTTCTTCGGTTACCCCCGTCGCATGGGCAGCCGATTCATGGCTCTGGTTTGGGGAAAGCTCGACATGAAAGGTTTCGGCCCCGAGCGCGGGATCATAGGGAAAGACGATCTTGACTTCGATACTGCCTGGGAAGGTTACCGTGCGGAAAACATCGGCATCAGCCGGATCGCGCATCGCAGCAGGCCCGATCAGGGCGCTCAGCGGCATCTGGAACCCTTTTGCGATCTTCCAAAGTGTCGCAATCGTCGGGCTCGATTCGCCGCGTTCGATCTGGCCAAGCATGGCCTTGCTGACCCCGGTCATGTCAGCGACCTTGGACAGGCTCAGCCCCGAGGCCGCCCGCACGTCCCTTAGTTTCAGCGTAATTTCATCCGGTGCCATCTTGTCGTCTCTCGAATCCTCTTGTGCGTTATAGCGCACATGTGGTACGTGCGCTATAACGTACGCACCCCGAATATCGCAACCGGGGCAAAAGGGAAACAGCATCATGCCAATGTACCGATCCAGAACCTCAACCCATGGCCGCAACATGGCCGGTGCCCGTGGCCTGTGGCGCGCCACCGGTATGCAGGATGACGATTTCGGCAAACCGATCATCGCCATCGTCAACTCGTTCACCCAGTTTGTGCCCGGCCACGTGCACCTGAAGGATCTGGGCCAGATGGTCGCGCGCGAGGTTGAGGCCGCAGGCGGTGTGGCGAAAGAGTTCAACACCATCGCGGTGGATGATGGTATCGCCATGGGTCATGACGGGATGTTGTACTCGCTGCCCTCGCGTGAGGTCATCGCGGATTCGGTTGAATACATGGTCAACGCACACTGCGCCGATGCGATGGTGTGTATCTCGAACTGTGACAAGATCACCCCCGGCATGCTGATGGCCGCCATGCGCCTGAACATCCCCGCAATCTTCGTCTCGGGCGGCCCGATGGAAGCCGGCAAGATCGACATCGCCGATCTGGACGTCAAAAAAATCGACCTCGTAGATGCGATGGTTGCGGCGGCCAACGAAAACTACACCGATGAGCAGGTCCAGCACATCGAAGAAAACGCCTGCCCGACCTGTGGTTCGTGCTCGGGCATGTTCACCGCCAACTCGATGAACTGTCTGGCCGAAGCTCTGGGTCTGGCGTTGCCGGGCAACGGCTCAACCCTGGCCACGCATGCTGACCGCAAGAACCTGTTCCTTGAAGCCGGGCGCCGGATCGTCGAAATCACCAAACGGCACTACGATCTGGATGAAAAAGGCTTCCTTCCCCGCGAAATCGCCACGTTCGACGCGTTTGAAAACGCCATGAGCCTTGATATCGCCATGGGCGGATCGACCAACACGGTACTGCACCTGCTGGCCATCGCGCATGAGGGCGAAGTGCACTTCACCATGTCCGACATGGATCGCCTCAGCCGCAAGGTGCCATGCCTGTGTAAGGTCGCACCCAATACCGAGAACGTTCACATGGAGGACGTGCACCGCGCCGGTGGTATCTTCTCGATCCTCGGCGAGCTTAGCCGCGCCGGACTGTTGCATGAACATTGCAGCACCGTGCATTCGGCCACGATGGGCGAGGCGATTGCCAATTGGGACATCAAGATTGCTAACAACCCGGCGGCGCAGGACTTGTTCAAGGCCGCGCCGGGTGGCGTGCGCACGACACAGGCCTTCAGCCAGTCGAACCGGTACAAAGAACTGGACACCGACCGTGAAGGCGGCGTGATCCGGTCCAAGGAGCACGCGTTCAGCCAAGACGGCGGTCTGGCGGTTCTGTTCGGCAACATCGCGCGCGACGGCTGCATTGTGAAAACTGCGGGTGTGGATGCAAATATCCTGCAGTTCACCGGCTCGGCCTATGTCTGCGAAAGTCAGGATCAGGCGGTTAACGACATCCTGACGGGCAAGGTCAAAGAAGGTGACGTGGTGGTGATCCGCTATGAAGGCCCGCGTGGCGGACCGGGTATGCAGGAAATGCTATATCCGACGTCCTACCTGAAATCCAAAGGTCTGGGCAAAGCCTGTGCGCTGCTGACAGACGGTCGCTTCTCAGGCGGTACATCGGGCCTTTCGATTGGTCACGTTTCGCCCGAAGCGGCAGAAGGTGGTGAGATCGGACTGGTCAAGAACGGCGACAAGATCGAGATCGACATCCCAAACCGCACAATCCATCTGGCCGTGTCAGACGAAGAACTGGCCGCGCGACGCGAAGAGCAGGATGAAAAGGGCTGGGTGCCCACTGAACCACGCAAGCGCAAAGTGTCCACCGCGCTCAAAGCATACGCCAAGCTGACGACAAGCGCTGCAAAAGGTGCTGTGCGTCAAGTGTAACGAAGCGGTTTCCAACCCAACAAAACTGCAATAGCTTGAAAGGCCTCGCTAACACGAATAGCGAGGCCTTTCTCTTTTGCATTCAATGATATCCATAGAAAGCTCGGTGAAAACCATGACATTCTGGCGCCCGCATAACGGTATCCGCGTCAAAGCCATAGGCTTGCATTGGCGGGAGGACAGGCTCCTCGCTGCCGAAGTTCCGGATGACGCCGGCCGTATCAAGGGCGTGCGTCCCTTAGGTGGATCGGTCGAATTCGGCGAAACATGGCACGACGCGCTGAAACGTGAGTTCAGGGAAGAGCTTAATGTGGCGATAGAAATCAGTGGACAACCGCTGGTGATCGAGAATCTCTACCAGCACGAAGGTCATCAGGGGCATGAGATTATCTTCGTGGCCGAGATCCAGTGCCCGGAACTTTTGAGTTTGCCCGATACCTCGATTTCATTCGCGGAAGATGATGGTCAGAGCTGGACGGCAGGTTGGTTCAGTCTGGATACCCTGGATATTGGCGGCCCGGAGCTCTACCCCACAGGCCTGAAAGATCACCTGCTCCGTTAACTCAGTCGCCAAGTTTGGCGTGAACCTCATCCAGATCAATCTCGCCAATCGGCATCTTGTTGGCAGGGTTTTCGAAATCGTATTTGAACAGCTCGAAATCATGTTTGTAGATTTCGTAGACCAGATGCATCGACAGGTCGTCAAAATAGTCTTCGACCGGATGTGCACGTTTTGGCCCGTGGCCTTCGGATTCGTTAAAGCGCGGAATTTCCGACAAGGTCACGGCGTTGGGTGTTTCGACATGGCTGAGCACGTCCTGCATCCCATCGTTGAATTTCTCGGTCCAGAAAATTCGGTCATACCGCCCGCCATTCACGATGAAGGTCGATACGTGCCCGGACATGGCTGACCAGTGAATGTCCGGGTCCATCGGACGACGCCAGCGGATGGTATCACGCGCAAACAGCAAAAAACGGCGAAAGCTGGCGATCTGATCGAATTCACCTTTACCGTCGTCTCCGCCGACTTCGATCCCGTAGTTGTAGATCAGCGTTGGAACCAGATTCCCGCGATACCGCTTACCGTTACGCTGAATGCCGCAGATCTTGTCAAAAAACGAACTCAGAATGCGGGTATAGGGATTGCGGACACAGGTGAAGGCATATGAGGTATGAGATCGCACATTGCTGGAAATCGAATCCTGACTGGAGTCGAACGCCCATTTGTGCATCCCGTCCTTGGCGTCATGGATATCACCGTCAAAAAACTGACCATGATCAGAGTAATACATGATCTGGCCGATGGTTGAGCAGGCGCATTTAGGCACAACACGGTAGACCATGCTCTCACTCTCGGTCATCCATGTACCGGGAAAACCCATCTGCAATGCCTCCTGAGCTGTCCGGGTCTCAAGTTGACGCGTCAGCGTTTGGCCCCAAACAAGCAAAATTATTCTGTTTATTCAATCGCTCATCCTCAGTATCACGGTTGGAAACGGGCAGAAACAGGAATTACGTTCGACTTATGGCAAAGATTGCCTACATTTTGCTGTGTCACAAAGACCCTGATGCGATCATCTCGCAGGCCGAGCAGCTGACCGCAGCTGGCGATTGCATGGCCATCCATTTCGATGCGCGCTCAAGTGATGCTGATTACGACCGCATCCGCACTGCCCTGAAGGACAATCCAAACGTGACCTTCGCGACCCGGCGCATCAAATGCGGGTGGGGGGAATGGTCACTGGTCCAGGCGACCTTGTATGCTTTGCAGGCCGCGGTTGATGCTTTCCCTCGCGCGACGCATTTCTACATGCTGTCGGGCGACTGCATGGCGATCAAGACAGCCGAGTATGCCCACCGTTTTCTTGATCAAAACGACAGGGATTTCATCGAAAGTCACGATTTCTTCGAAAGCGACTGGATCAAAACCGGTATGAAAGAAGACCGGCTGATCTACAGACACTACTTCAATGAACGCACGCAAAGCGGGCGGTTCTATGCCTCGTTCGAATTGCAAAAGCGCTTTGGCCTGACGCGGGATATTCCGCATGACATTCAGGTCATGATCGGCAGCCAATGGTGGTGTCTGCGCAGGCGAACCGTTGAAATGATCCTTGATTTCCTGCGTCAACGCCGCGATGTCATCAAGTTCTTCTCGACCACCTGGATACCGGATGAGACATTTTTTCAAACCCTTGTCCGACATCTGATCCCAAAGCATGAGATCGACAATCGCACACTGACGTTCCTAATGTTCTCGGACTACGGAATGCCCGTGACGTTCTACAACGATCACTACGATATGCTGCTGGGACAGGATTACCTGTTTGCACGCAAGATCAGCCCCGAGGCTCATGATCTGAAAGAAAAGCTGGGCCAGCTGTACTCAAGTGAAGGGGTCGATTTTCAGATCTCGGACGAAGGTCGTAACCTTTACAGCTTTCTTGCAGGACGTGGGCGTGTTGGCCGAAGGTTCGGGCAACGGTTCTGGGAAACCGGGAACACATTGGGGGCCGAGCGTGAACTGTTTCTGATTGTCTGCAAGAAATGGCACGTGGCCAAGCGTCTGGTTGATCAGATTGCATCCGAGACGGATATTCCATGTGTCGAGTATCTGTTCAATGAGCAGGATACACCGCTGCCCGATCTGGGGGGTATCGAAACCACGTTGCTCAAGCGATCACGGCACAGGCGCGCTGTAATTCAAATGCTGT
Source organism: Roseibium sp. RKSG952 (assembly GCF_009711355.1). Taxonomy (NCBI): domain Bacteria; kingdom Pseudomonadati; phylum Pseudomonadota; class Alphaproteobacteria; order Hyphomicrobiales; family Stappiaceae; genus Roseibium; species Roseibium sp. RKSG952. The sequence goes on from NZ_SMMF01000954.1 coordinate 128,785, forward strand.
TCGATCACTTTGAGACAGACCAATTGGTGGTGTGTGTTGATCCCTCGAACGCAGACATCGTTCAGGATTTCTGCGCGGACCAGTCCAAAACCCACGTGCTGGAGATCGAGTGCGAATATTCCGACGAGTATCTGGTTGGACATGCGCGCCGCGTCGGACTTGCCGGAGAGAGCACACCAGCCGAAACGGTTGAGCGGCTATTGCCGACTATACGCAACGATATGGCCTACGAATCCGAACAAATCCGTAATGCCGGTACCGAACAGTACCTGCGCATTCGGGAAACAGCGGATCGTACTGAGAACGAAGCCACAATCGCTGAATTTCTGGATGTATCGGAAGAAAAAGCTCAGGCCGTTATGCGGCTTGATTACCTGTTTGTGGATTGAATTCCCAAATAAACCGGCGGCGCAAGTTAGCGCCGCCGGATATTACTTCAGATGTCAAACTTGACGCCCTGCGCCAGCGGCAATTCGGCCGAATAGTTCACCGTATTGGTTTGACGGCGCATATAGGCCTTCCACGCATCCGAGCCGCTTTCACGACCGCCGCCGGTTTCCTTTTCACCGCCGAACGCACCGCCAATTTCGGCTCCTGATGGACCGATATTGACGTTTGCGATGCCACAGTCCGAACCAGCTGCCGTCAGGAATTGCTCGGCCTCACGCATGTTCAGAGTGAATACGCACGAGGACAGACCCTGAGGTACATCGTTCTGGATCTCCAGAGCATCTTCAAAGTTTTCATAACCCATGACATAAAGGATCGGCGCAAAGGTCTCGGTCTTAACCGTCGCTGTCTGACCGGGCATCTCAACAATGGCCGGCTCCATGTAGACACCTGCGGGCACGCCTTCGGTTACACGATTGCCGCCAAAGACCGTGCCGCCCTCGGATTTTGCAGATTCCAGCGCTGCGGTCATCGCCTTGCCGGATGCCTCGTCCACCAGAGGACCAACCAGTGTGCCGTCCGTCAGCGGATTACCGATCGGCAGCCCGGCATAGGCTTTCTTCAACCGCGCAACCAGTTCGTCCTTGATCGAGTTGTGTACAATCAGACGACGGAGCGTGGTGCAGCGCTGTCCGGCGGTGCCAACCGCAGAAAACACGATCGCACGAACCGCCATTTCCAGATCGGCAGACGGGCCGACGATCATGGCGTTGTTGCCACCAAGCTCCAGAATGCACTTTCCGAAACGCTGCGCCACGATCGGAGCAACCGCGCGCCCCATGCGGGTTGAACCCGTGGCAGAGATGACAGGTACATCTTCGCTGGCCACCAAAGCCTCCCCAAGATCGGCACCACCGATCAGTGTTTGCAACAAGCCTTCAGGTGCATCACCAAACCGGACCAGTGCGCGTTCAAATATCTTCTGACAGGCCATCGCGGTAAGAGGGGTCTTTTCGGATGGCTTCCAGATAACCGGATCGCCGCAGACCAAGGCCAGCGCTGCGTTCCATGACCATACTGCGACCGGGAAATTGAAGGCCGAGATCACGCCAACAGGGCCGGCTGGATGCCAGGTTTCCATCATCCGATGCCCGGGGCGTTCGGATGCGATGGTCAGACCGTAGAGCTGGCGCGACAGTCCAACGGCAAAGTCGCAGATGTCGATCATCTCCTGCACTTCACCCAGACCTTCAGAGGTGATCTTGCCCGCTTCCCAGCTGACCAATGCCCCCAGATCATCCTTGGCTGCACGCAGTTCTTCGCCCAGCAGGCGGATCAACTCGCCCCGTCGCGGGGCCGGCACAACACGCCATTCCCGGAACGCGGTTTTTGCCCGGGCAAAGATCGCGTTCATTTCAGAGGCCGGTGTTTCATGGACCTCAGCCAGAACTCTGCCGTCAATCGGGGATGTTACGGTAAGCGTGCCTCCGGTCAGGTCCGCCGAAGTCAGATCCAGATTTGCGAGTGTGGTTTCTGCTGTCATGACAACGTCTTTCATGTCTCAAGCCGCCTTGTGTTGTTCGGTTACGTCGCCAGCGCGATACAGCCGGCCGAATTCGGTATTCAGGAAATCCTTCAGATTTACCTGCTCTTGTCGGATGAAGCCTTTGGAAGGCAGCGCCCCGGTTCGCATCAGATCGACGACGCCAAGCACACCTGCAGCCGTGGTGATCTGAATTGCGCTCCAGACTTGTCCATCGATGACACGCGCAAAGGACTTGTTGATCAGGGATTTCTCCCGCAACTGACCATCGATCATGCCCTTAGCCGTGCAATAGACAAGAACCACATCCTGATCGGTACGTGGCAGAGCCGCCTCAAATATTTCCTTCAGCAAATCACGACGGCGCTCCAGACCAAGGTCTGACAGCAAAAGCTTGAGGATATCGCGATGACCCGGGTAGCGGATGGAACGATAGGACACCGCTCGCGCCTTGCCTTCCAGTGTCTCAGGCAGGGTACCAAGGCCTCCGGACGTGTTGAAGCACTCATACTCGACGCCGTCATGACCAAGGATTTCATAGTCCTCAAGGGGTGCGGTCTTGACCAACTTACCGTTCACGATGGCATCGCAGGGATTGCAGTATTCATTGATCAGGCCGTCAGTTGACCATGTCAGATTATACTTCAGCGCATTGGTCGGATAGAGCGGCAACGCACCGACCCGCATATGAAGACTGTCGATTTCATCAAACTCTGATGCAAGCGCGGAACCGGCGATACCTACAAACCCCGGGGCCAGACCGCATTGCGGCATGAATGCGGTTTCGCTGTCCTTTGCCAGTTCACGCACAGCATTGGTTGCCGCAACATCTTCGGTCAGATCAAAGTAATGTGCGCCTGCTGCCTTGGCAGCCTTGGCTATCGCGGGTGTCAGAAAGAAAGGCGCTGCAGAGATAACCGCATCAAACTCCTCAAGACCTTTGGCCAGTGCCTGTTCATCACCCGCATCTATTTGCCTTGTGGCAATACCAAGCTTGTTCAATGCCGAGAGTGCGTTCAGATCGTGATCCGCAACCGTCACTGAATAATGTGGTGAGCCTTTCAGCAAGGTTGCGATCATCTGACCGATCTTCCCTGCCCCGACAATGCAAACATTCCAGCCCAAGATTTGCCTCCTCCATTCGTTGATTAATAAGAATTATGGAGCGGAGGTTGTCCGGCACACAGCATGCGTGTTGACGAAATAGCAGGTAATTTCGTCATTGTGTCGGAGATTTCTGCGTTTTGTCGACACCAGTAAGTCGCCGAAATGTTTAGCTAAACCAGCACGAATTGCCTGACCTCGTGCACACAAAGAAAAACGGCGCGCCTTTTGAGCACGCCGTCAAAATTTTGAATGAGTTAGGTTGTTGTTGCCTTAGTAAACAACCACCGACCGGATGCTCTCGCCTTTGTGCATCAGGTCAAACCCTTTGTTGATGTCATCCAGACCCATGGTGTGGGTGATCATCGGATCAATCTCGATCTTACCTTCCATGTACCAGTCAACGATCTTCGGCACATCGGTCCGGCCACGCGCGCCACCAAAGGCGGTGCCGCGCCACGAACGGCCAGTGACCAGCTGGAACGGACGGGTTGAAATCTCGGCCCCTGCGGGCGCAACGCCGATGATGATCGATTCACCCCAGCCCTTATGCGCCGATTCCAATGCCGCGCGCATCACGCCGACATTGCCGGTGGCGTCAAAGGTGTAGTCACCGCCACCTTTGGTCAGATCAACCAGATAGGGTACCAGATCGCCTTCGACTTCGTTCGGGTTCACGAAATCGGTCATGCCGAACTTGGTCGCCATCTCAACTTTCGACGGGTTCAGGTCAACGCCGACGATCTGATCGGCCCCGGCCAGACGCAGGCCCTGAATCACGTTCAAACCGATACCGCCCAGACCGAATACGATGGCGCGGCTGCCGATTTCCACCTTGGCGGTGTTGATCACCGCGCCAATACCGGTGGTTACACCGCAACCGATGTAGCAGATCTTGTCGAAGGGCGCGTCTTCACGCACTTTGGCCAGCGCAATCTCGGGCAGAACTGTGTGGTTCGAGAAGGTCGAGCAGCCCATGTAGTGCAGGATCGGGTCACCATCCAACGTCGAGAAGCGCGATGTGCCATCGGGCATCAGACCCTGGCCCTGAGTGGAACGGATCGCCTGACACAGGTTGGTCTTGGGATGCAGACAGTATTCACACTCGCGGCATTCCGGAGTGTATAGCGGGATCACGTGATCGCCCGGCTTCAGGCTGGTGACACCCGGCCCGACCTCAACCACAATGCCAGCGCCTTCGTGGCCCAGAATGGCAGGGAACAGGCCTTCGGGGTCGGCACCCGACAGGGTAAATTCATCAGTATGGCAGATGCCGGTGGCCTTGATTTCGACCAGAACCTCGCCCGCTTTGGGCCCTTCAAGGTTCACGTCCATCACTTCCAAAGGTTTGCCCGCCTGAAGGGCAACCGCTGCACGGGTACGCATGTTGCTATTCTCCCTGTCAAATTTGACCCGACCCTGCGTCAAATACAGGGTGTTTTCAACTGCGCTTTCGTGACAGGTTAGCTAAACAATTGATATTACAGAAACGACATTGCCAGAAAAAGGAGCGCCAATGCACCGTTTTATCCCGATCCTGTTCGTTCTGGCCGCCTGTGCGGAAACAACTGTGACTGAGGAAAGCGCTTCTACATCCGAGGCTGCAGCCGTTGATCTGGCGTTCTGCAAGGGTGAACCCTTTGCCGATTCTGTGGGCCAGCCGGTTTCAACGATTCAGGCCAGTTTGCCTGAAAGATCACGTGTATTGGGGCCTGATGACATCGCAACGCAGGATTATCGCATTGATCGGCTGAACGTTTATGTAAACGGCGCAGGGGTAATTCAGCGGCTGACCTGTGGGTAGATTTGGCTGAGTTTCCCGACTTTCACCCGCAACATTGGTCTATTTTCCACGGTAAACCAGAAAGTCCGGCACATAGTCCAAAAACCTTATGGCCCAGGAAAACGGAGCAGGGAAATCTGTACGAAAACGACGGCGGGACATAGCGCGCAGAACCCGATCGGCTGCGTCTTCGGGCGTCATCAGCATCGGCATCTTAAAGTTGTTCTTTTCGGTCAGCCGCGTCTTGATAAAGCCGGGATTGACGATCCGAACCGTAACGCCGGTGCCCGCCAGATCGTGCCGCATCGTTTCTGCCAGAGAGATCAGCGCAGCCTTGCTGGAACCATATCCAATCGCGGCCGGTAATCCGTGATACCCCGCAAGCGATCCGATCAGCGTGATATCTCCGCGTGCAGCGCGGACAAAACCGGGCACGGTCTCGCCCAATACCCTGAGTGCCCCGGTGAAGTTGACGTCGCTCATTGCCAGCGCGGCTTCGGTATCCCAGTCCGCCGCCTTCATAGGCTCATAAGCTCCGGCGTTATAGACCAGACCATCGATATCCCCGGCCTCAGAAACTGCATCCCGAACTGCATTCAGGTCGGTTACATCAACTGGCACAGCACGCGCGTCGGACAGCGTATCGCAAATCTCGGACAGACGATCGGCATTGCGCGCCGACAGTATCAGGCGTGCACCCTGACGGCTCAGCGCCTTGGCCAGAGCAAGACCCAATCCTTCGCTCGCGCCGATGATCCAATAGGTTTTACCTTCGAACTTACTCATGATCGGGTCTTTCTATTCGCACGAAAACGCGTGGCTTTAGAGGGAAGAGGACGCCATTCCGGTCATTTTAGAGAGAATACGAACCCGCGATACCGTCGGATCACACCAAATCGGCCGCTCATAGCCCAGAGACATGATTTAGCGCGTCTAAAATATTTTTCTAGCATGAATGATCCGCAAACAATCACCCAGCGTATCCCCTTGTAAAATGTCACACAAAGAGGATGACATGTTCGACGAAACTCGGGGCGTACGCAAAAAGATCGCGATTGTTGGTGCAGGCATTTCAGGTCTATCCGCAGCCTATTATCTATCCAAATCTCATGATGTAACACTGTATGAGGCTGAGCCCCGACTGGGCGGTCACGCCCGCACCGTGCTTGCCGGACGAAACGGAGACCAGCCCGTCGACACCGGATTCATCGTGTTCAACTATGCGACCTACCCTTATCTGACCCGTCTGTTCGAAGAACTGAATGTCCCGGTCACCAAAAGCGAAATGAGCTTTGGTGCCACGATCGACAACGGTCGCATCGAGTACGGGCTGAACAATCTCCGTACCCTGACGGCCCAAAAACGTAATCTTGCCCGGCCCGCCTATTATAAAATGATCGCCGACATCCTGCGTTTCAGCAAAGAGGCCCCCGCTGCCGCGCAGGATGATGATACCACGATCGGTGAGCTTGTTGATCAACTGCGGTTGGGCCACTGGTTCCGACACAACTACCTGATGCCCATGTGCGGTGCGATCTGGTCTACGCCTGTCGAATTCGTTGACCGTTTCCCCGCACGCTCATTGGTTCAGTTTTTCCGCAATCACGCATTGCTCGCCAGTGGCCGTGCCAAACAGCACCAATGGTGGACCGTTAAAGGCGGCAGTGTCGAATATGTTCGCCGAATTGAAACCGCCTTGCGCGCCCGTGGCTGCGATATCCGTGTCGCCACCCCGGTTGAGGGCATCCAAAGGGATTCTCTGGGGGTGAGTGTGCACAGCCATGGGCAGGCAGATTTGTTTGATGAGATCATCCTGGCTACACATTCCGATCAGTCGCTGGCCATACTTGGAGACAACGCGACCCGGGATGAAGCAGACGCGCTGGGTGCCATTCGCTATCAACCCAACAAGGCAGTTCTGCACTGCGATCCAAGCCAGATGCCGCGCCGACGTGCTTGCTGGTCCAGTTGGACCTATCGCTCGCAGGCAGGAAATGTGGGTGTCACCTATTGGATGAACCGCCTTCAGAACATCCCCGACAACGATCCGCTGTTTGTGACCCTGAACGCTTCGTCAGAAATCCATGAAGACAAGATTTATGACGAGGTCGAATTCGCCCACCCTGTTTTCGACAAAGCTGCCCTGAGGGCACAAGGCAATATCCGCGAAATGCAGGGACAAAACAGGACCTGGTTTGCCGGGGCGTATAACCGGCACGGTTTTCACGAAGACGGGATCGCCAGCGCCATGCATGTTGTTGAGCGCATCGAAGGTATCCCGCAGACCATCGGAGCTGAAAATGGCATTCTTGAAAGAGACCCGGCCATACCCGTTGCGGCTGATCTTTGATAGCCTTCGCGCAGCGCTTCTGGTGATTGCGCTGCTGGTCCCGTCGGGTCTGGCAGCTTCGGTCGTATCAAAGGAACTGAACAATGCGCAGCTGCTTGGCAGCGGCACGTTCCGATTTCTCGGGCTGCCCCTTTATGATGCAAAGCTATACACGCCCGGCGGTGCGCCCTTCAGTTGGAATGAAGACTTTGGGCTGGAATTGACCTACCGGAAAAACCTGACCCAAAAAGCACTGGTTAATTCCACACTGGAAGAGATTGCGCGCCAGGGTAACAACGCGCCCACGCGCGCTCAGTTGGAACAGTGTTTTCAAGCGGTCAGTAAAGGCGATACCTATCTGGCGATCTCGCAAGGACCCAATGTCATTGGGTTCTGGCGGAACGGGCGCAAGACCTGCACATTGTCGTATTCGGGTGCCAAACGCGGATTTATGTCGATCTTTCTGGGCTCAAACACCCGATCTGCATCGTTTACCAGCCAGCTCAAGGGGCAGTGATGCTGTATCCCAGGGTCAGCTTGTATGCTCTGATGCTCGCTGCTGCAGGCATCCCGCTTTACATCCACCTGCCACGATTTGCAGCGGTAAACTTGGGTATCGGCCTAGGTGTTATCGGGACAGTCCTTTTGATTATCCGGCTGGTTGATCTGGTTCAGGACCCTTTGATCGGCTGGGCAATTGACCGATGGCCAGATGCACAAACTCTGTTTGCCGCTGCTGCCGCGATCGGGTTAGCCGTCGGCTTTCCACTGCTTTTCATGCTCACTGACGGCGCCGGTCTCGGCACGCTGATCGCCATTCTCGTTCTACTCTTTTCGGCCTACAGCCTTGGCACCATCCTGCTTTATGGACGCAGCGCCACTCTGGCGAAACGTCCAGATCCCAAAGAGCTGATGACACTCGCCGCCTACCGCGAAGGTGGGCAGTTGACCGGAGTTATTCTTGCAGCCAGTGCGCCTGCACTGTTCGTGACTTTGGGCGCCAGTGCACAGGGTTACCCTGCGTTTGGTCTGTTCTTGGGCGTGCTGTCAGTCATTACAATCGTACTGACATTTCCAATCTGGCGGCGTCCACCGATCACCGGAGAGGGGCTGTCTTTCGCGGGCCTTGGCAAATCTGGCGGGCTCAGACTTCTTGCCCTTGCGCTGGTCAACAGCCTACCGGTTGCGATCACCTCAACCCTGTTTCTGTTTTTTGTAGAAGATCGGCTGCAACTGCCGGGCAAGGCCGGCCCTTTGCTGATCCTTTTCTTTCTGAGCGCAGGAGCAAGTGTTCCTCTTTGGGCTCGCCTGAGCAACCGGATTGGCCCGAAACAGACACTGATCATTGCAATGCCGCTGTCGATCGCCGGGTTTATAGGCGCAGCGACACTATCAGCAGGCAACCTGTCCGGTTTCGCTGTCATCTGTATCGCATCCGGTGCGGCACTTGGGGCCGATATGGTCGTTTTGCCCGCCATGTTCTCGGTCGTACTGACCCGCGCGGGACTAAACGCATCAGCCGCATTCGGCATCTGGTCATTCGCAGGCAAACTAGGCCTCGCATTGGCCGCCTTTTTCACACTGCCACTGCTTGAACGCAGCGGTTTTTTCCCGGGGCAACCTAACTCGGCGCAGGCATTGGAAACGCTCAACTTTGCCTATGCTGTCCTTCCCTGCATTCTCAAACTCGGCGCGTTCGGGATGGTTTTGACGCTGCCGTCAGAGGTATCAGCCAAATGAAACTCATCGCAGTCATCCTGTTCGCCACCCTCGCCCTGATCGTAGCAAAGGGCAGATTTCTCAGTTTTCGCGCTCAGGCACCTGCCGACTACGAAAACACAGGCCCCCAGTTTTCACTTAAGAAACATCTAAACGGAGAAATCCTGTCAGAGGGTCTGATCTATGGTCCCAATGGTAAGATGTCGAACAGCTTCGTCGCGCGTATGATGGGCGAATGGGAGGGTAATACCGGGACATTGTCCGAGTATTTCACCTATTCCAACGGTAAACAGATGACCCGAAAATGGTACCTGACGCTGGGCACCGGCAATACGTTCACAGCAACGGCCGATGACATCGTGGGCGAGGGCAAGGGTGTGATTTCCGGCGCAACCGTCAAGTTGACATATCGGATCATCCTGCCCAAGGACGCCGGTGGGCATACGCTGGATGTGACCGACTGGATGTACCTGACCGAGAACGGCGCGATCATGAATCGCTCTGAGATGCGAAAATTCGGCATCAAGGTGGCCGAGTTGGTTGCCACGATGCGCCCGTCGCCCGAGATAAAATCGGCCCATCTGCATGGCGCTAATGGTCATGATACAGACTCTGAACTGAGGCCATTGCAATGATCGCCCGCCGCACCCTTGTAGCAATCGTCGCCCTTGCAGGGTTGGTAATACTCGCCGCCTGTTCAGCCAAACCACGCGTTCCAAAGACATTTCTATCGGACCGTCAGCTGAACCTTGAGGAGTTCTTCGAGGGTAAAACTGTGGCCTATGGCCAGTTCCAGGACGTTCTGGGCAATGTCCCGCGCCGGTTCACGGTCGATATCGACGGTACCTGGGATGGTAAGACGCTGACTCTGGTAGAGGATTTCATCTATGATGACGGCGCAACCGAGCAGCGGGTCTGGACACTGACAAAAACTGGCGAGGACACGTGGACCGGGACCGCGCCGGGTGTTCTGGGAACAGCCAGCGGGGTCGAACGGGGTGATACCTTTAACTGGAAGTACAAGATAGATTTGCCTGTCAAAGATGGCACGATGCGCGTGAATTTTGACGATTGGATGTGGCTATTGGAAGACGACAGACTACTCAACCGCGCCTACGTCTCACGCTTCGGTATTCGTCTTGGTGAGGTGATTTTGTTTTTCGAGAAGAAATAGAACCTCGTGTCGGGAGCGATATGTTGGCCCTATATTGGGCGCTGCCAAAGCTGAAAACGTTTCGCGTTCTGAGGGTACCCTCACAAGCTGCTGAAGGGACGAAGGATGAAAGTGGGAGCAACGGCAGCTCTGAGCATTTACCACCACTTCAAGCTAACCGCAGAGAACGGTGGCAAGAAGCCCAGAAAGACCGATGCTGAACCCTTTACGAGCGTCAGCTTTGGTTCTGGCTCTGGTCTTGTTGCGACGAGGCTTCTTCGAGACGCATCTTGAGACGGCCTACAATGTTTTGCGCTGTCGAAATATCATCTGGCGACAGGCCTTCCGAGAGTTCATTTACCCAAGGGATTTGCCTCGCAATCGCGGCTTCGTACAACTCCTGCCCCTTTCGAGTCATAACGACCAAGTGCGCCCGCTTGTGGTGTGGGTTTGGCTGAAACTTGACGACACCCTCTTTATTCAACTCGTTGACGATCCGTTGAACGCCTTGCCGGTGAACACCCAACGTCCGCGCATGCCAGGCAACGGATTCCGGCTGATCAGCATAGGCAATGGCGCCAAGAATCTGCCACCGGGCACTTGTCAGACCGAGTTCTGATACGAGGCGGTCTCCGGCAAGCTGCAATCGACCGTTCAACCGAAACACATCCAGTATCAGCGCTGTCACGGCTTCTCCTTCTTCGGTCCTTCGGTCATCCGACATGTCGATTCCTCGCTTTATTTGACAACATATTGTCATTCTGCTTGATGCTTCCTAAATATGACAACATGGCACCAAATTAAAATGACTTTCAAGGAGTACCGAAATGGTGAGTTTCAAACCCCTCGACCCTGAGTTTCCCATTGAACAACAATTGAGCATCGACGCTGGACCCGTCGTTCTCGTCAACCTCTTCACAGTCGATCCCGTTGACCAAGACGCCTTGGTTGAAGCCTGGAAGAGCGATGCCCAATGGATGAAAAAGCAACCGGGTTACATCAGCACGCAACTGCATAAAGCTATTGGTGATGGCAGCATGTACCTGAACTACGCGGTCTGGGATTCCGTTGCGGACTTCCGCGCCGCGTTTTCAAACCCCGAATTTCAGCAGCAGCTCAGCCACTATCCTTCAAGCGCTGTGACAGCACCCCACCTGTTCGAGAAGGTTGCGGTGCCAAATTGCTGCACGGCGTGACGATGCCCTTTGAAAAAGCCAATTTGAGGGAACCGCAATGAAAACAAAGATTCACGCCATCGCGGGCGGCATCGGCTTTGTGATGATCCTCCTCTTCTGGACATCAACGGTCACCAGCGAACTCTTTGCGAGCCATGAAACAATCGCAGCTGTCAAAGCGTTGATCCTGAAGGGCATGTTCATTCTCATTCCGGCAATGGCCATTGCTGGCGGATCGGGCATGGCAATGGGCCGGAAACGCAAAGATGCGCTGACAAGAGCAAAGAAGACCCGTATGCCGATCATTGCGCTGAATGGGTTGCTGGTCCTCGTACCCGCCGCTTGGTTTCTGGCCGGCAAAGCTGCCGCTGGCGAATTCGACGGCACATTTTACACGGTTCAGGTGGTTGAACTAATCGCCGGGGCGGCCAACCTCACGATGATGGGACTGAACATTCGTGATGGTTTACGAATGACAGGCAAAATTCGGAGGCATCGCTGAAGATGCAGTACCAACCCAAGCATGGCTAAATTGCCGACATCCGAGCAAACGCAGCGAATTGGCGCTATGTCCGCAACTTCTCGACGTCTCATGATCTTGGATCCTTCAAAAACAGGCTGATTATCGTCGTTTTATCTGATGAAGAGGTCATTAGCACAGGCTCGCCGCAAGGCTTTAAACTAAATACTGTATTTGTCGCATCCGACCTGCGCCGCAAAAGGATTGGAAGTAACTTGGCGGGAAAGCTTAAAAAGGTTGCTTTCGAACGAGGTTTGCGAGAACTCACAGTTTCGTCTTCCTCATCGCGATAAAACTCCACTCGTCGCTAGGCTACATTGAGCAAGGCCGTAAGTTCTTTGGGGATGAAGAGACAGCAGTAATGGTCAAGACAACTATCTCGCCATAAGTCGTAAGCCAGCATTGTCCTGTACGTCGAACAATGTGCGATTAGGAAAGCAAGGGCATAGATCTGCCCTTGCTGGATCGCCTGCTCAAAACGGGAACCGATGGTGCGAAGGAGGTGGGTGTTCAACCTCGGGCGGGAGGCCCACGTCTTTCCTCAGATATTCCGGCAGATCGGCTCTCCTGAGCAGAACGGGCTGATCTCCGCTGGGCCGCCGGGCGAAAACGGCCACTAACTGTAGCAATAGGCTGCGCGACCGGCTGAGGGGGATGTAAAGTGATAAACTTGGCATTGTACTCTCCATGAATTGATGGAAAGCCGCCACGTGAGGAAAACATAAAAAAGGCCGCTCACGAGGCGGCCTTCAGATTGGAAACCTGTCAGACCGCTTTAACGGGCTACTGCGCCTGGCGCGCAAAGCATTGAGGTCTGACGATTCAGCATATCTATTCTCTCCTAAATCAGGGTTTCCAGTGCCCCTAACTATCAGAGTGATATCTCTGACTCAACAACCTAAACGGTTTTTGGTCGATTTTTACTCGACTGCGGTCTCTCGCGCACTCGCGGACCTTGCCTGCATTGCCGCCCTCGTTGCCTCGATCTCAGCTCATCATGCTTGTGCAAGCTAGCCCTGAGTACAAATGAACCGATGCTACAATGGACACAAATGCCCGCTTACGGCTGTAAGTTGTGAACCGACCCGTTTCTTGCGCATCCACTTCAAGTTTCTCAAGACCCGCAAGATACGGGTCGCACGTTGCTCGCGTCATTCCCTAGTTGATTGGCATGCAACTACGGAAAGGCATAGCCATGGAACTGAGAGACAAAACCATCATCGTAACGGGGGCGAGCAGTGGAATAGGTGCTGCTGCCGCACTTCTGTTTGCCTCAGAAGGAGCAAATGTTGTGTTGGGTGCACGCCGTGAACTGCGCTTGAACACAATTGTAGAGCAGATCGCACAGAGCAATGGGCGTGCCATTTGTCTAGCGGGAGACGTGACTGACGAAGCCTACTCCAAAGAGCTTGTCGATCTTGCCGAACGTCAATTTGGCGGCCTTGATGGCGCATTTAACAACGCGGGCTTGATGGGTGAGATGGGGCCGGTTCCGGAGATGGCATCCGACAACTGGCAATCAGTTCTTGCGACAAACCTGACCAGCGCTTTTTTTGCAGCAAAAGCACAGCTGCCGGCGATTGAGCAGCGCGGCGGTGGGTCCATCGTATTCACCGGAACTTTTGTTGGCTTCAGCAATGGAGGAATGCCTGGCATGGGGGCCTATGCCGCATCCAAAGCCGGGTTGATTGGGCTCACACAGTCTTTGGCATCTGATCACGCAGCGAACGGTGTTCGTGTTAACACTATTTTACCGGGTGGCACAAAAACCGACATGGCCGGAGATGACCCCGCCACACATGACTTTATTGCTGATCTGCACCCTGTGAAACGCATGGCAGAGCCAGAGGAGATTGCGCAAGCTGCGTTGTTCTTGCTGTCAGACAGGTCAAAATTTGTGACCGGTTCACCACTAGCCGTGGATGGCGGCATGGCGACCCGTCTGCTTTGAATAGTCGCCACAAAGTTTGCAGCGCATGGTTGATAGGCGAACTAATAAGTACGAAACCTGCCTCACCGAGATGCTATAAATTAGGATGTTGAATTTGCGGGCGCTAGGTGGGCACGGAGCGACCGAACTTCAACGCCACTACTGGCGTCTACGCAAATACTTGTTTTTATTTAAAAAGTGGTGAGCCGTGCAGGATTCGAACCTGCGACCCACTGATTAAAAGTCAGTTGCTCTACCAACTGAGCTAACGGCCCACTCTTTTGTTGGATCTTGTCGATCCGTGGCGCTCTCTAAGGCATTTTACCGATCAGGTTCAAGCCCTTATTTTGCGCCTCGTTTCGCCGGTGTTTAACTTGTTTCCGGCGTCCCGATAGGCGGCCTAATTAGGCAGGTGGCGCAGGGGGGTCAACCCCTTTTTTCAGGAATCTGCGTGACAGGGTGGATTCATTTTGTGACCATCGCTATATGCCCGCCATGCAACACTCACACGATACCGGTTTGCCCTTTATGAAGATGCACGGGCTGGGCAATGACTTTGTCATTGTCGATGCGCGCGCTCATTCTGCGGCCATTACTCCGGCTCTGGCCAAAGGAATCGGACATCGACAGTTTGGTGTTGGTTTCGATCAGCTAGCCGTCATCGAAAGCGGCGAATCGGACGCGCACCTGGTGTTCTATAATGCGGACGGCTCTACATCGGCGGCCTGCGGGAACGCCACCCGCTGTATTGCACGGTTTCTGATGGAGGAAACCGGGAAATCCGAACTTACGCTGACGACTGAACGCGGGACACTCTTCGCCCGCGATGCGGGAAACGGTCTGACATCCGTTAACATGGGGCAGCCTCAGCTAAACTGGCAGGAAATTCCGTTGTCCGAGGAGATGGATACATTGGAGCTGCCGATCGAAGGCGCACCGACCGCGACCGGTATGGGCAATCCGCATTGCACGTTTTTCGTTGAGAATGCCGAGGCAATACCGCTTGAGGAATTTGGCGCGCGATATGAGTACCACCCACTTTATCCCGAACGCACCAATGTACAGGTCGCCCAGATCATCGGGACCGACCATATCCGGATGCGCGTCTGGGAACGGGGTGTCGGAATCACGCTCGCCTCAGGCTCTTCTTCCTGCGCGACTGCGGTTGCGGCGGCTCGGCGTGGCCTGACAGGGCGTAAGGTGCAGATAGAACTGGACGGTGGCACCATCTGGATTGACTGGCGCGACGACGGTGTCTGGATGACCGGGCCAACTCGCCATGTCTTCTCTGGCACTTTGACGCCAGAGTTTCTGGAGTCGCTGGGATGAGCGCACCAAAATTCACAACACTGGGCTGTCGGCTCAACGCCTATGAAACCGAGGCGATGAAAGAGCTGTCGCAGCAAGCCGGGTTGCAGGATGCGGTGATCATAAACACCTGTGCCGTGACCGCCGAAGCCGTGCGCAAAGCCCGGCAGGAGATTCGCAAGCTGCGGCGTGAAAACCCAGATGCGCGCCTGATCGTGACGGGCTGCGCTGCGCAGACCGAGCCTGAGACATTTGTACAGATGGATGAGGTCGATGCGGTCATCGGCAACACCGAGAAAATGCAGCCCGAAACCTGGAAAGGTATGGCCGCTGATTTCATAGGTGAGACCGAAGCGGTGCAGGTCGATGACATCATGTCGGTGACTGAAACAGCTGGCCATCTGATTGACGGTTTTGGGACCCGATCCCGCGCTTATGTACAGGTCCAGAATGGCTGTGACCATCGCTGTACCTTTTGCATCATTCCCTATGGCCGCGGCAACTCACGCAGCGTCCCAGCGGGCGTTGTGGTGGATCAGATCAAGCGGCTGGTGGACAAAGGTTATAACGAGGTTGTTCTGACCGGCGTCGACCTGACCTCATGGGGGGCAGATCTGCCCGCGCAGCCCAAACTGGGCGATCTGGTCATGCGCATCCTGAAGCTGGTGCCCGACCTCCCGCGCCTGCGGATCAGCTCGATCGATTCGATTGAGGTTGATGAGAACCTGATGCAGGCCATCGCGACTGAACCGCGCCTGATGCCGCATCTGCATCTGTCCCTGCAGCATGGCGATGACCTGATCCTAAAACGGATGAAACGCCGTCACCTGCGTGATGATGCAATCCGCTTTACGGAAGAGGCGCGCAGGTTGCGCCCTGAAATGACTTTTGGCGCAGACATCATCGCCGGTTTCCCGACAGAGACGGATGCCCATTTCGAAAACTCGCTAAAGCTGGTGACAGAGTGCGATCTGACCTGGTTGCATGTCTTCCCATATTCCAAACGCGAAGGCACACCCGCCGCACGCATTCCGCAACAAGTGAACGGAAACACGATCAAGGAACGCGCAGCCAGGCTTCGTCAGGCCGGCGAGCAGCAGGTTGTCCGCCACCTTGAGGCTCAAATTGGCAAGACACATCAGATCCTCATGGAAAACCCGCATATGGGCCGCACAGAACAGTTTACCGAAGTGACGTTCGACCAAGCGCAAATCGAAGGTACGATTGTGAGCGGCGTCATTACCGGCAAATCTGCTTCGCAATTGCGGGCATAGCTCCGCAGTCGCATCAGCAGGATCGGCCTCTGAACGCTTGATGGATCAGGCTGTGGTCCCTTTCGCATTCGCTATCCGGAAAACCACCCTGCGAATTCGGGTATCACTAAAAAAAACCCCCGCGACCATCCGGTGCGGGGGTTTTGCATTTGCGATCACTTAAGACCTTAGTCCTTACGGATCTTACCTTTGTGAGGTGCCCAAAGGCGCTTGTTCACAAGATAAAGCAATACCGACATAATCGTCAGGAAGATTACGCCAACGAAGCCTGCATTCTTGCGGTCCATCATCTTGGGCTCAGCCGCCCACATCAGGAACGCAGAAACATCTTCGGACATCGCTTCAACACTGGCCGGGTGACCATCGGCGAACTCGACCTGATCTTCAGCCAGCGGCGGGGCCATAGAGATCCAGCCACCGGGGAATGCGGTGTTTTCGTACAGGATCGTACCCGCTTCTTCCTTTTCCTTACCGGTATAGCCATCCAGCAGAGAGGCGATGTATTCCGCGCCACCCATGCCTTTGACCAGCTGGTTGATACCCAGACCATAAGGACCATGGAAACCGGCACGCGCCTTTGCCATCAGGCTCAGGTCAGGTGCGCCAACGGCGTCGTTGGCCGGGAAGTGGTCGGTCGGGATGGCCGGGCGGAAATCGTCCAGCTCGGGATCGAACACTTCGAAGTTGTCAGCCGAATAAGTGATGACCTGCTCTTCGGTGTACCCAAGATCCTCAAGGGTACGAAGAGGCACGTATCTCAGGCCGTGGCAGGCCGCGCAGACTTCGGTGTAAACCTGAAGGCCGCGCTGAAGCTGATGTTCATCATAGGTGCCGAACGGACCTTCGAATGAAAAGTCAAAGTCCTCGATGTGCTGCTCACCGCCACCTGCCGCAAAGGTTGAGGCGGGCGCAAGGGCCAGAGCAAACGCGGCACCGATTGCAAGTTTCTTGAACATGATTCCGGTCCCTCTTCTTACTCGGCCGGCGTGGCATCGGCGTTAGCCTTGCCATAATGCGCGTTGAAGTCTTCTTCGATGGTTTCCGGCGGCACATCGGGTTTTTCGATGACACCCAGGATCGGAAGGATCACGAAGAAATAGGCGAACCAATAGGCAGACGCGATCAGCGAGAAGGTCGCATAAGGCTCTTCTGCGGGCATCGCACCCAGCCACATCAGCGCAAAGAAGTCGACGATCAGCAGGTAGAACCACCATTTGAACATCGGACGATACTTGCCCGAACGCACGGTCGAAGTGTCCAGCCAGGGCGCCAGGGCCATGGCCAGGATCGCACCGAACATCGCGATCACACCAAAGAACTTGGCGTCGATGATGCCGCCGGTGATGAAGCTGGCGAACTGAACGACCCATACCTCACCGGTGAAGGCCCGCAGGATCGCGTAGAACGGCAGGAAGTACCATTCAGGGACGATGTGTGCAGGTGTGACCAGCGGGTTGGCTTCGATGTAGTTGTCCGGGTGACCCAAGTAGTTCGGCATGTAGCCAACAATGGCCCAGAACACGACCAGAATGACGGCCAGTGCGAACAGATCCTTGATCACGAAGTAGGGCCAGAACGGCAGCGTGTCTTTCTCGGCCTCGGCCTTTGAGCCGCGACGCACTTCAACACCTGTTGGGTTGTTGTTGCCGGTAGTGTGGAAGGCCCAGATGTGCACGACAACCAGCGCCGCAATGATAAAGGGCAGCAGGTAGTGCAGCGAGAAGAAGCGGTTCAGCGTAGCATTGTCCACTGCGGGTCCGCCCAGCAGCCAGGTCTGGATTGCGTCGCCAACAAATGGGATCGCGCCGAACAGGCCGGTGATCACGGTTGCGCCCCAGAAGGACATCTGACCCCAAGGCAGAACGTAACCCATGAACGCAGTACCCATCATCATCAGGTAAATGAGCATACCGATGATCCACGTGATCTCACGCGGGGCTTTGTACGAGCCGTAGAACAGGCCGCGGAACATGTGAATGTAGACCGCAACAAAGAACAGCGACGCGCCGTTCATGTGCAGATAGCGGATCATGTAGCCGCCATTCACGTTACGCATGATGTGCTCGACGCTGGCGAAGGCCAGGTCGACATGCGGGGTGTAGTGCATCACCAGAACAATGCCGGTAACGATTTGCAACGCCAGGCAGAATGCCAGAACGATGCCCCAGATCCACCACCAGTTCAGGTTCTTGGGGGTTGGGATCATGAGGGTGTCATAAAGCAGGCCGACGATCGGCAGACGGCTGTTCAGCCACTTCTCGCCTTTGGTCTTTGGCTCATAGTGGTCGTGGGGAATTCCTGACATTCTGGGTCTCCCTTAGCCGAGTTTGATTGTGCTGTTGTCCACCCATTCTGCGGGCGGGACAGGAAGGTTCTCGGGCGCGGGGCCCTTACGGATACGACCGGCAAGGTCATAGTGCGACCCGTGGCAGGGGCAGAACCAGCCACCAAAGTCGCCGGCGTCGCCCAGCGGCACACAGCCGAGGTGCGTACAAACGCCCATCTGAACAATCCATGCACCCGGCGCTTCGCCTTCGGGCGACGGCATCACGCGGTTGGCGTCCGTCGCAGGAGCATCAGGGTTCAGGTTGAAGTTACGGGCCAGCGGATCAGGCAGCGCATCAACGCCTTCTGCATCCTGTTCCTGGGCTTCGGTGATCTCGGCACCTGTGCGGTGACGGATAAAGACCGGTTTACCCAGCCATTTCACGGTCAACTGCGTTCCAGGCTCGACCCCGCTTACGTCAACGCGGATCGAGGACAGAGCCTGTACATCTGCCGAAGGATTCATCTGGTTGACCAGGGGCCAAACAACAGCCCCCGTTGCTACGACACCTGCGCCGCCAGCGACGTAGTAGAGGAAGTCTCTGCGGGTGCCTTCGTGGTCTTCTGCGTGGGACACGAGGTTTTCTCCGATTATCTGGCGCCCGCGTACGGGCATATAGCTCGCGCACCGCACGAATGCGGTGTCTTAAACGGGGTATCTATCGGGGAGAAATCGGTTCGTCCAGCGGTCATAGGCGCGCATTACGCCGCATCCGGGCTTTCATGTCACAACGAAGGCCAATTATTTCAAGATATGAAGCGGATTAAATCTGTTTCATCACTTAGAGCACTCGGCAACAAACTTGCTGATTCGGCGGAATCCGCTTCCTCTGTAAGCGGTGGCTGAAGGTCCGACCACCACTCAGACGCCGTTTCGAACGGGTGGATTGGACAGTAATCAGAAACGGAATTGCGCAACCATAGCGGTATTGTATTTAGTTTAAATTATTAATTTAAAATAGATATTTCCAGATCCGCCCCGAGAGGCAGATTCCTGTTGCACCCCAAACGAGAATGTCCGAAAGGCCAAATCGCGCGAACTCCTTACAGGAGATAACTCATGTCAAAGGTCACTGTGACCACGGTGTTGTTAACGATTGCGATTTCAACTCAGGCCTCGGCTGCCGGTGATCCGGAAAAAGGTGAAAAACTCTACAATAGATGCTCATCCTGCCACGCGATCATCAAGGATGGCGAAGTTCTGGTCAAAGGCGGCATCACCGGACCGAATCTCTATGGGGTGGTCGGGCGAGTTGCCGGATCCGAAAACGATTATCGCTATGGAAGCGAGCGTTTGCCCATCGGTATGTTCACCGATGATATGATCCGTGCGGGTGATGAAGGTCTGGTCTGGACTGAAGAAAACATCGCGGCTTACTCCGAAAACCCAATCGTTTTCATTCAGGAGTATCTGGATGACGAATCAGCCCGCCCCAACATGAGCGTTAAGCTGAAGAAAGGGGCCGACGATGTCGCGGCCTATCTCGCCACCTTCAGCGATCAGTAAAAAGTTTCCAGGTCCGGCGCTGGTCACGTCGTCCGCATCAACGCGGCCAGCCGTCCGGTTTCAACACCAAAACCCGCAGCCTCAACCTGATCAGCAGCGCCCAATCGAGCATCTTCTGTCTTGTTTTGGTTCAGTTTCCAAGTGCCCTGAACATCTTCGACCTGCATGCGGCACGGCACGATCATCCGCATCATCCGCTCCAATGCGCCCTCGGACATTTTACCTGTGACCCAAGGCGGTTTTGGCAACAGGCGTGTTTCATAAAATTCTGACTGGCGGTCCAGAAGATCAGGCAATGCATCCTGCGGCATCAGCTCAAGTTGGCCGGTCAAATGCACCGCGACATAATTCCAGGTCGGCACCTGATCTTCGACTACATACCAATCCGGAGAAATGTAGCCATCTGGCCCGGAAACTGCGATCCGCACAGTCTGAGGCTGCTTCAATAACCGAACAATGGGATTTGAACGTACAAGATGAAGCTCTGCCACTTGCCCATCTTCATCCAGAAGGAATGGGACATGGCTTAGCAACGGCGCATCCTGCGTCGACAAGGCAAGAATACCAAACGCGCGATCCCGGGCGAAGGTAACATGGCGCGCGCGATCTTCGGCGCGAAAGGCTGGGTTGGGGTGCATACCTGTCCTCCTGCCAACAGCACTTGCAGAACCGGGCAGTCCTTGGCAAGCTCTGCGATGTTCTCAGGGCGGGGCGAAATTCCCCACCGGCGGTATGCGGGCTGCGACCCGTAAGCCCGCGAGCGGCCTCGGTTAATGGGGTGTCAGCAGATCTGGTGAAAAGCCAGAGCCGACGGTTACAGTCCGGATGAAAGAGAACGTGTAGCGCGTCGGCCTTGCCGCGTGCCTGCCCGTGATCGCCTTGGGTGACGTGTCTGTTGCGAAAGGAGATCATGATGACACACACCCGCTATGCCTTTGTAAAAGCCAACTGGCATTCCGATATTGTTGATCAGGCCCTAGAAGGGTTTCTGGAACTCATCCCCGCCGATCAGGTTGACGTATTCGACGTCCCCGGCGCGTTTGAGATGCCGCTGCTGGCCCGCGATCTGGCCCAGACCGGCCGCTACGCAGCCGTCGCCTGCGCAGCGTTTGTTGTGGATGGCGGTATTTACCGGCACGATTTTGTCGCACAGGCCGTTGTTGATGGGTTGATGCGCGCTGGCATGGATACAGGCGTACCGGTCCTGTCCGTTTCCCTGACGCCGCATCAGTATCAGGAGACCGATCACCACAACGCAATCTACCGCGCGCATTTTGTCGAAAAAGGCCGCGAAGCCGCACAAGCTGTGCTGAAAATCAACGCGACGCGCGCAAAACTCGCCACCGCTGCGTAAGCTCATTGGGTTGGGGCAAGCACGCCCCAACCGCAAATCCGCTTGAGGCCAAGGGCCTTGCCCGCTAATCACGACGCTCAAAGGAGCATGCCCCATGTCGATGAACAGTTTTGGCCACCTCTTCCGCGTCACCACCTGGGGTGAGAGCCACGGGCCCGCGTTGGGTGCGACCGTCGATGGCTGCCCTCCGGGCGTTGCGATCGATGAGGACATGATTCAGCACTGGCTGGACAAGCGCAAACCGGGTCAGAACAAGTTCACCACCCAGCGGCGTGAACCCGATCAGGTGAAAATCCTGTCCGGCGTGTTCGAAGGCCAGACCACGGGCACGCCAGTGCAGCTGATGATCGAAAACACCGATCAGCGCTCGAAAGACTACGGCGATATCATGGACAAGTTCCGTCCGGGTCACGCCGACATCACATACTGGCAGAAATACGGGATCCGCGACTATCGCGGCGGCGGGCGCAGCTCGGCACGGGAAACCGCATCGCGTGTAGCTGCTGGCGGGTTGGCTCGAGAAGCGATCAAGCAGATCGCACCCAACGTTCAGATCACCGGCTACATGACCCAGATTGGGCCGCACAAGATCGATCGGGACAACTTCGACTGGTCCCAGATCGAACAGAACCCGTTCTGGACCCCCGATGCTCAAGCGGCTGAGGACTGGGCAACTTACCTGGACGACCTGCGCAAGTCTGGAAACTCAGTTGGCGCGATTGTCGAAGTTGTGGCACGCGGCGTACCTGCCGGGATCGGCGCGCCGGTTTATGCCAAGTTAGACACTGATCTGGCCGCTGCGATGATGTCGATCAACGCGGTGAAAGGCGTTGAGATCGGTGAAGGTATGGCCGCCGCCGAGCTGACGGGTGAGGCAAACGCCGATGAGATCTTCATGGGGCAGAACGGCCCCCAATACAGCTCGAACCACTCTGGCGGTATTCTCGGCGGGATCTCGACGGGTCAGGACCTCGTCGTGCGGTTCGCAGTCAAGCCAACATCGTCGATCCTGACCACCCGCAAGACCATCACCAAATCCGGTGAAGAGACCGAGATCATCACCAAGGGCCGACACGACCCGTGCGTTGGCATCCGCGCCGTACCAGTGGGCGAGGCGATGATGGCCTGCGTAATCCTGGATCACCTGCTGTTGCATCGCGGCCAAATCGGCGAGAACCGTGGCCGGATTGGCTGAACTTCGCGACCGCCTGCGCGACATCGTACAGGCCCGCATGGCAACAGATCCAGCCCATGATCTGGCCCATCTGGACCGGGTCTGGGTAAATGTGCAGGCCATTGCGAATGACCAGAACGATATGCGCGTGCTACTTGCTGCGAGTTACCTTCACGATCTGGTCAATCTGGCAAAAGACGATCCGAACCGCCATCTGGCCTCACGGCGATCCGCCGAGGGATCAGAGTCTATTCTTAAGAATCTGGGCTTTGCCGTGAGCGAAATTCAGAACACTCAACATGCAATTGTTGCCCACAGCTACTCTGCAAGGGTTCCTCCGGAAACGGACGAAGCATGCATCCTGCGTGACGCCGACCGTCTGGATGCTCTGGGTGCCATCGGTATAGCCCGTACTTTTTCAGTTGCTGGTGCATTGGACCGCCCGCTTTATGATCCTTCTGATCCTTTCGCAGAACAGCGACCCCTGAATGATCTGCAATTCTCTATTGATCACTGGAAGGTCAAACTCCTGAAGTTGCCGGACGATATGCTGACGGAAGCAGGCAAAGAAATTGCACATACCAGAACCGCGCGCATGATCCGGTTTCTCGAAGACTTCGCAGATGAGATTGGCAGCACGCTGCCACGAAACTGGGCAAATCGATAATCCCGACCAGCAGACATTGATCTTTGCCAAACAAAGGCGCAGGGTCGCGCGGATGGCAAAATCCTTAACATCGCATCGACCTGTTCTTGCCGTGACGCTGAAGCTCAGCGCGCTGTTTTTGTTCACGGCTATGTCGGCGCTGGTCAAAGCCCTGTCAGAAGACTTTCCGCCCGGCGAACTGGTGTTCTTTCGCTCACTTTTTGCCATCCCGGTCATCATTATCTGGCTGATATCACGCGGAGAATTGGCGCAGGGTTTTGTCGTGAAGAAACCAATGGGCCACTTCTGGCGCGGAGTGCTGGGCACGATGGCGATGGGCCTGACCTTTACGGGGCTTAGCCTGCTGCCGCTGCCCGAAGTCACGGCAATTGGCTACGCCACTCCGATCTTCACTCTGATTCTTGCCGCAGTCATGCTGGGTGAGCGCATCCGAATGATACGCATCGGCGCAGTCGCCATCGGGCTGCTGGGTGTCTTGATCATGATCTGGCCTCGCCTCGGCAGTAGCGAACTGGAAGTGGCGGCCACCATCGGGGCTCTGTGCGTTCTTGGTGCAACCATCGCCCGTGCCTTTGTTCAGATTCACATTCGGCAGCTGGTTCAGGTCGATCATCCTGCGGCGATCGTATTCTATTTCTCGATGACGGCGACGCTGCTGTCCGGGCTAACCGTTTTCTGGGGCTGGACCATGCCCACGTGGGAACAGGCCGCTATCCTGATTGCGATGGGTCTGACAGGTGGCGTTGCCCAGATACTTGTCACCTCGTCTTACAGGTTCGGGCAGGCTTCGATGCTGGCGCCATATGATTATACCAGCATGCTGTTTGCCATAATCATCGGATATCTCTGGTTTGACGAACTGCCGACACTTGCCATCCTGATCGGTGCAGCGCTCGTCATTGCTGGCAATGTGGTGGTGATCTGGCGTGAACATCAACTTGGGTTGGAGCGTGGCAAAGCCCGATCGGTGACAGACCCGAAAGCGTGACTTTACCTTTTCACAACTTTCCCTAGTTTGGGCCGGAGATTTGACGAGGTATCCCCATGAGCGACGCACAGGATCACAAAGAAAAGATGCAGGAGGTGCAGGCCAAGCACCGCAAGAAAGTGTCCGAGGCGGTCGACCCCGGGCGCGGTCTGGTTCTGATCAATACCGGCAAGGGCAAAGGCAAATCCTCTGCCGCTTTTGGTGTCGTAATCCGCGCGCTGGGGTGGGGCCAAAAGGTTGCCGTGGTGCAATTCATCAAAGGCAAGTGGAAAACCGGTGAACGCCGTTTCTTTGAAGAGCGGGATCTGGTGACCTGGCACACGATGGGTGAGGGCTTTACCTGGGACACCCAAGATCGCGAACGCGACATAGCCGCAGCAACCGCTGCCTTCGACAAAGCATGTGCGCTGATGGCAAGCGGAGACTATGATCTGGTCGTGCTGGACGAAATCAACATTGCGTTGCGCTATGAGTATCTTTCGGTCGAGACCGTTATCGAAGGTCTCAAAGCCCGGTCAGACAAAACCAGCGTTTTCCTGACAGGCCGTGATGCACCCCAGGAACTGCGGGAATATGCGGATCTGGTGACCGAAATGACCGAAGAAAAGCACCCGTTTCAGGCTGGCATCAAAGCTCAGCGCGGCGTGGACTTTTGATATTCTAAGCCCCGTTCGAGCTTATGTTTTCGGGCGGGGATCGCTGTTTTCGTGCAGCCTGCGAACGGATTGGCGTGGTTCTTCGCGATCTTCGGGATACGGATCACAGCAACCTTCAGGATTTTCACAACACTTTTGATCCAGATAGGCGGCAATATCGTCGTCCATTGAACATCCGCCAATCGCGGATGTGCCCTGCAATGAGACCAACTTATCGATCGGATCGCGCATATTGCCACCCCTTGGTTCGTTTCCGAGACGGTGGCGCGCCCTCACAATGGAATTCGCTAAGCGCGCAAACCGCCTCGAAACTTAAGGCTTGATCATCTCGTATCTGGCGTTGCGCTATATCTGATTAATTTAGTCAGATTTATCAAGCCCTGAAGCGAAAATTTTTGATCCAACCACCTGCGCGCTCTTTCTCGCTGTTTCGAAAAATTAAAGTCAGGTGATGGCCAATCCCACGGCCTGAGCCGCCGGTGCTTAACACGGGCGGCTCAGTTTTTTTGAGCGTAGCGCTCAGATGTGGTGACAGAGGCGGACGCTCTGTCAGGCGGTTACGCCCTGTTCTGGTGCGCTGAGTGAGATCACAGCAACGACGGCAGCGCCGTTCAGCCAGTAGTAGATCGCATCCAGTCCCGAGAAGCCAAACAGGCTGGGCGCAAACAAAAAGGTGATACCCACAATCAGATCAACCGCGAGATGGAATTTGTAAGGCAGAACCCGCCAGATCCCCAGATGATGATCGGTCAAGACGGTCAGAACAAAAGCAGCAGCACCGGTAACAACAGACAACCAAATCGCCATTGGGTTCGACTGCCCCAGCCCCAGGACAAAAGGCAGGATCATCAACGCAATGGCCACCGGATAATCCAGATATGCGTGGACCGAACGGGTTACGAAACGAAGAGACATCTGAATTTCCTTTCCTTGATGAGATATGACCAAAGAATAGGAAGCGCGGGACGGACGGTGCAGCCCAGATCGTCTCAGAAACATTGCCGATCGTTCAGAAGTTTCGGATTATCAGTGCATGGCCCTGTAAGCCGCCGGGGACAGGCCAACCTGCTTTTTGAACACCCGAGAGAACGCGGCCTCCGAGGCATATCCGACCTCGGCCGCAGCATCCGCTACGTTCCAGCGGCTTTCTGTCAATCCATGACAGGCGATCTGCATGCGCCAATCCGTCAGGTACTGCATTGGCGTCGTGTGCATCTTTTCTGCAAACAGTTGCGCAAAAGCGGTGCGTGACATGCCTGCCTCTTTGGCCAAGGTGGCGACGCTCCACTCCTGAGCGGGGGATTGGTGAAAAGCTGTCAGAGCGCGGGAAATGCGCTGATCGGCGAAACCAGCCAAAGCTGCATCACTTGTGCTTTGACGTTCAAGGTATGCACGGATGGCCTGCGCGAACAGAACCTCTGACAATTTCAGCGCGATCAGATCGCCCCCGATCCGCGCTCCGGCCACTTCGGAACCGATCATGCGCAAAGTAGCCTCGACCCAGGCACCCGCGTCCTCACCATAGTTTTCGATCAGAATATATGGCGGCAACCGGTCTATCAACATATGGCCGGTTCCACGGCGACCGGCGGGTCCGGTGAATGAGAAATGCCCGCAGATCAGCTGCGTATCCCTGTCCTCATCCGCGCCACCATACACAAGAACACCGTCGCCCTTGTAACCCGAAGCCTCCAGAACCTGTTCCAACGGCAGCGCGTCCATCGGCTTGACCTCGTTGCACAGCAGTGCGTGTGCCGCACCATGAGGGATAAGGATCAGATCACCCTGCCGCAGACGAATGGTTTCGCCGGTGGAAGAAACGTAGACCTTCAGCTCACCCCGCTGAACAAAATGGAATCGTGCCACGTTTTCAAAGCTCGGCACCTGAATCCCGAAAGGCGGAGTGAAAGACGTGCGAAAGTAAAATGTTCCCCGCAAAGACAAACGGGTGAGAATATCGCTGAGCAAATCCAACATGGCCCGA
Organism: Roseibium sp. RKSG952; assembly: GCF_009711355.1. Lineage (NCBI taxonomy): Bacteria > Pseudomonadati > Pseudomonadota > Alphaproteobacteria > Hyphomicrobiales > Stappiaceae > Roseibium > Roseibium sp. RKSG952. The sequence continues at coordinate 155,668 of NZ_SMMF01000954.1, forward strand.
ACCTATCTCAATTAGAGCGTTCGTCCACCTGTCTGAACGATTGGCATGGAATTCCGCACGCACCGCAACAAAAAACCCCCGCATAAGCGAGGGTTTCAAGAATTCTTATCGTGAGATCAGGAGCGAACCAGCTTTTCGTAGTCTTCCGCAATCTCACGCGTCAGATCGCCTACTTCAAATGTGTAGTCACCGATCTGACCAACAGGCGTGACTTCGGCCGCAGTTCCGGTCAGCCAGCACTGTTCGAAATCAGACATCTCTTCGGGCATGATGTGACGCTCATGTACGGTGATGCCTTTGTCTTTCAGCATCTGGATGACCGTCTGCCGGGTAATCCCGTTCAGGAAGCAATCTGCCAGCGGCGTGTGAACCTCACCATCCTTGACGAAGAATACATTTGCGCCGGTCGCCTCGGCCACATAGCCGCGATAGTCCATGAACAGCGCATCCGAGCAACCTTTGGCCTCGGCCTTGTGCTTTGAAATGGTGCAGATCATGTAAAGCCCCGCCGCCTTGGCGTGAACCGGGATGGTTTCCGGGCTGGGGCGTTTCCATTCTGCGATATCCAGCTTGGCACCCTGCATCTTGGCATCACCGTAATACGCGCCCCATGGCCAGACCGCGATGGCCATGCGCACAGGGTTCTTGGCCGATGCAACGCCCATGTCTTCGCCGGAACCACGCCAGACCAGGGCCCGTACATAGGCATCCTGCAGGCCGCTTGCCTTCAGCGCCTCTTCCTTTGCCGCTTCGATTTCATCAACCGAATAGGGCATCGGCATATCCAGTGCCTCGGCCGAGGCGATCAGGCGCTCGGAATGTTCCCGGCTTTTGAAAATCTTGCCGTTATAGGCCCGCTCACCTTCAAAAACCGAAGAGGCATAGTGCATCGCGTGGGACAGAATATGCACATTGGCCTCGCGCCAAGGCACCAGTTCGCCATCCAACCAGATGACACCATCACGATCGTCATACCCCGCCATGCGAAACCTCCTGAACCGGGCTGAATTTTCGATTGTTGCGCTATTTAAGACCGAAGCGGACATAATGTTGCGCAAAAACTGCGATTCGATACCTGTACGCACTTGGAATGTCAATAACGCTGACATAAAGTCAGCCTGAGTAACGAATGAGGCATGATATGTCCGAAATCCGCCCCGCGCCTGTCTTTGGCGGAGAAAGCCTGTTGTTTCTGACCGATGAGCAGTTGCGGCAGGGAATCGAGGCGATGTTCTTTGCTTATCGAGGGTTTACCGCAGATCCGGATCGAATTCTGACCCAGATGGCCTATGGGCGCGCCCATCACCGGGCCATCCATTTTATCAACCGCGCCCCCGGAACAACGGTAAACAACCTGTTAGCTATCCTTGGCGTGACGAAACAATCTCTAAATAGGGTACTGAGAACCCTGATTGACGATGGTCTGGTCGAAAGTCGCGTCGGGACCGTAGACAAGCGGGAACGCCATTTGTTTCTGACGGAGAAAGGCAAGGCATTGGAATCCAAGCTATCGGATGCACAGCGCGCCCGGATGCGCGCCGCCTACAAGGATGCAGGCCCCGAGGCCGTGGCAGGATTTCGCAAAGTGCTTGAAGCGATGATGGATGCTGATATGCGTCGTGCATATACGAAACTGCGGGATACAACCTCATGAGCGATATGGACGCCCATCTGCTGATCGTCGACGATGACGAGCGTATTCGCGATCTGCTCAAGAAGTTTTTGATGCGTAATGGCTTTCTTGTGACCGCAGCCCGCGATGCCGCCCATGCGCGCCGGGTTCTGTCTGGTTTGGATTTCGACCTGATCGTTTTGGATGTGATGATGCCCGGCGAGGATGGGGTCAGTTTGACCCGTGCCCTGCGGGAAACACATACAACACCGATCCTGTTGCTGACCGCGCGTGGTGAAACCGAACATCGGATTGCAGGTCTTGAGGCTGGCGCGGATGACTATTTGGCCAAGCCGTTCGAACCCAAGGAACTGTTGCTGCGCATAAATGCGATCCTGCGCAGGATGCCGGAAACGCCTGCTCAGGATGCAGTGTCGAAAATTCTGCATCTGGGACCGATACGCTATGACATCGAACGTGGTGAGATGTGGCAGGGTGAGGATCCGGTGCGTCTGACCGCCACTGAAAGCCAGTTGATGAAGATCTTTTCCGGCCAGCCCGGCGAGCCGATCAGCCGTGCCAAACTGGTTGAGGATCTGGGCCGCGACAAAGGTCAGGCCCAGGAACGCGCCGTGGACGTTCAGATCACACGCCTGCGCCGCAAGATCGAGCAGGATCCAAAACAGCCGCGTTATCTGCAGACCGTGCGCGGTGCCGGCTACATGCTGGCCCCCGACTAATTCGCAGCTTCGGCCACAACAAGAAAACAGGAAAACAGTATGAAAACCGCCCTGATCACTCATGCTGATTGCCTCGGCCACGTCACGCCGCAGGGACATCCCGAACGCGTGGAGCGGCTGGAACACATCCTTCATGCGCTCGAGCCGCTGGATCTGCAACGGGTTACTGCGCCGCTCGCGGCAGATGATGATCTGTTGCGCATTCACCCTGAAAGCCACATTCGGGATATCCGCGGCAACCGACCCAACGATGGATTCAAGCAGATTGACGGAGACACGTTTATGTCGCCAGGGTCAGTCGATGCCGCCTATCGCGCAGTCGGGGCGGTTGTTCGGGCGGTCGATCTGGTTCTGGGAGGTGAAGCCTCAAACGCATTCTGCGCCATCCGCCCACCCGGACATCACGCAGAACGCGAAACCGCCATGGGATTCTGCCTGTTCGGAAATGCCGCACTGGCTGCAAAGCACGCACTGGATCATCACGGACTAAAACGCGTGGCTGTGGTCGATTTCGATGTACACCACGGTAATGGGACACAGGATCTGCTGTGGGACGAACCACGTGCACTGGTGATCACCAGCCAACAGATGCCACTTTGGCCCGGTTCGGGGCGACCCGACGAGACCGGTGCTTATGACACCGTATTGAACATTCCACTTGCACCCGGAACTGGCGGGGCCGAGATGCGCGCAGCCTACGAGACGCAGGCATTCCCGCGTTTGCGCGCCTTCAAACCAGAGCTGATCATCATTTCAGCGGGTTTCGATGCTCATCAGGACGATCCGCTGGCCAATCTGAATTGGTCGACCGGAGATTTCGCGTGGGTCACCGCCGAGTTGTGCAAGATCGCCGAAGAAATCTGCGATGGTCGTATCGTCTCGACTCTTGAAGGTGGTTATGATCTGAACGCACTGGCCGAGGCGACACGCGCCCATGTGCAGGAACTGATGAAGGCAGCCCCATGACAGATACTCCCGTAGATCAGATGACGTTCGAACAGGCGATGAAAGAGCTTGAAGCCGTTGTTGGCCAGCTGGAGCGTGGTGATGTGGCTTTGGATCAGTCCATCGCGCTTTATGAACGTGGCGCCGCGCTGAAAAAGCGCTGCGAGGACGAGCTGAAGCGGGCCGAAGAAAAGGTGGCCGCCATCACGCTGGACGCCAATGGTCAGCCGACCGGGACGACACCTGTCGAAGGGCTCTGAATGTTTCGCGAAATTCTTGCGCAGGATGCAGACCGCATTCAGACGCAGTTCGATCTGGTTCTCGGCGTACTGGACGATCTCGATGTAACCCGCGCGATGGCCTATGCCACGCAGGGCGGCAAACGCCTCCGCGGTTTTCTGGTTCTAGAAAGCGCCCGTCTGCATGGGATTGATGAATCACACGCGATCTGGCCTGCGACGGGTATTGAGGCGCTACACGCGTATTCTCTAGTACATGACGACTTGCCGTGCATGGACGACGATGACTTGCGGCGCGGACGTCCGACGGTTCACGTTAAATGGAACGATGGCATTGCCGTTCTGGCTGGCGATGCGCTGCAGACCCTTGCATTTGAACTCTGTGCACGAGCGGAAACAGGAAGTGCTGAAGTGCGCGCCGAATTGGCTCTGACCCTGGCCAAGGCGAGCGGGGCACAAGGTATGGTGCTGGGGCAAGCGCTGGACATTGCCGCTGAAACAGCCCCTGATCCTCTGACGCTGGAGGAAATCACGCGACTGCAGGCAGGAAAGACCGGGGCCCTGATCGAGTGGTCCGCCTGCGCCGGATCCCGGTTGGCACAGGCCGATCCTGCGCCATTGCGCCGATATGCCCAAGCATTGGGGCTTGCCTTTCAGATCGCCGATGACATCCTTGATGTAGAGGGCGATGCCAAGAAAGCCGGAAAACGCCTGCAAAAGGATGCCGATGCAGGCAAGGCAACCTTTGTTTCGCTGTTGGGACTGGACGCAGCCAAGACCCGTGCAACCGATCTGATTGATCAGGCCTGCGCGGCATTGGATGGTTACGGACCCAAAGCCGAAACCTTGAAGGAAGCCGCACGCTTCGTTATTGCCCGGGACAGCTAAGCCAGGAACGCGCCAAATGTCTGACCGCCCGAATACGCCCCTGCTGGACCTTGTGAACCGCCCGGCGGATCTCAAGCAGTTCTCGGATGCGCAGCTGCACCAACTGGCCAGCGAATTGCGGGCCGAGACGATTTCGGCAGTATCTGTTACAGGTGGACATCTGGGCGCAGGTCTGGGTGTTGTAGAGCTGACAACTGCGCTGCACGCTGTTTTTGACACACCCCGGGACAAGATCATCTGGGACGTAGGCCACCAGTGCTACCCGCATAAAATCCTGACCGAACGGCGCGACCGGATTCGAACGCTGCGCCAAAAGGACGGGTTAAGCGGTTTCACCAAACGCAGCGAAAGCCCCTATGACCCGTTTGGCGCGGCACATAGTTCTACTTCGATCAGCGCAGCGCTTGGATTTGCCGTCGCGCGCGATCTTGGTGGTGTCACCCCCGAAGGGCTGGGTGATGCAATTGCGGTGATTGGCGACGGATCGCTGTCTGCGGGCATGGCATTTGAGGCCATGAACAATGCCGGCCATTTGAAAAAGCGCCTGATCGTCATTCTGAACGACAATGAGATGAGCATCGCTCCACCGGTTGGGGCACTATCGAACTATCTGTCCCGCATCTATGCCGAAGAGCCGTTCCACGACCTGAAGGCTGCGGCCAAAGGTGCCGTGTCCTTGTTGCCTGAACCATTCCGCGAGGGTGCAAAACGCGCCAAGGAAATGCTGAAGGGTATGGCAGTCGGCGGAACCCTGTTTGAAGAACTGGGCTTCTCATACCTCGGTCCGATCGACGGGCACGACCTGGATCAGCTTCTGCCCGTCCTGCGTACGGTCAAAGCACGGGCAACCGGTCCAATCTTGATCCATGTGCTAACGAAAAAAGGCAAAGGCTACGCTCCGGCAGAGCAGGCACGCGATAAAGGCCATGCAACAGCAAAATTCGATGTTGTTACCGGCAAGCAGAAAAAGACCCCTTCGAATGCGCCCTCCTACACGTCGGTTTTTGGAAAAACGCTGGTTGAAGAAGCCGCACGGGACGACAAAATCGTCGCTGTCACCGCTGCCATGCCGGATGGCACCGGACTGAACCTGTTTGCGGAACGCTACCCGTCACGTTGCTTTGATGTGGCAATTGCCGAACAGCATGGGGTTACCTTCTCAGCTGCATTAGCTGCCGGAGGAATGAAGCCGTTCTGCGCGATGTATTCCACGTTCCTGCAGCGCGGGTACGACCAGGTCGTGCATGACGTGGCCATTCAGCGCCTGCCCGTTCGATTTGCCATCGATCGTGCGGGATTGGTCGGAGCAGATGGCGCTACCCACGCGGGATCGTTTGACATCGCATACCTTGCGAATTTGCCGGGCATGGTTGTCATGGCCGCAGCAGATGAAGCCGAGCTGATGCATATGGTGGCCACGGCGGCCGCACATAACGATGGCCCCATCGCATTCCGTTATCCGCGTGGTGAGGGTGTTGGAGTGGATCTGCCTGAACGAGGTGAGGTTCTTGAAATCGGCAAGGGTCGCTTGATTCAATCCGGTTCTCGCGTTGCCCTGCTGTCCTTCGGCACGCGTCTGGCTGAGGTCCAGTCAGCGGCTGAAATGCTATCGGCCAAGGGCATAACGCCAACAATCGCAGATGCCCGGTTCGCCAAACCATTGGATCGCGAATTGATCCTTGAACTGGCTGAGAACCACGAAGCCCTTATCACCATTGAAGAAGGTGCTGTGGGAGGCTTTGGCAGTCATGTCGCACAGTTGTTGGCGGAAGAGGGCGTCTTTGATCACGGCCTGAAATACCGCTCAATGGTATTGCCGGATATCTTCATCGACCAATCCAGCCCGGCAGATATGTACGCTGTTGCAGGCATGAACGCTGAGCAGATCGAGGCCAAAGTCCTATCGACTCTTGGCGTTGCATCCATTGGCGAAAAGCGTGCGTAAAAACGGGATTGCAGTGGACCAGACCAGCGATCTTGGCTGCTTGTCTGTCAAATATGGTGCCTCAAGAGGGACTCGAACCCCCGACCTTGTCCTTACGAAGGACCTGCTCTACCAGCTGAGCTATTGAGGCAATAACAGCAGCAGTGTTTAGACATTCGCCAGTTGTCCCGCAAGTCTGAAATCTCGTGGATTGATGGATGGCTGTTACGTCCAAACAGACTCAGCTCACATGCGGCAAGCAAGGTGCATAACACCAATCTCGCCATCGGGGATAGAGTGCCGGAAATTTAGACAGCGACTTTTGGATACTCTTGGTGTTCTTTGCCCAAAACAAAATTGCCACCCGGTCCCATCGGACCTGGGTGGCAACCTATCAGAAACTGTGCGAGTTCTGTGTGGGGTGGTCAGTCAGGCTGCATCTGGATGCTAACAGCGCGGACCTCATACTGACCATCTAAGTGTGTTCGGCTGTGTTTCCTCCTTTTTCTGTAGTGCCCCAGGCACAGCTCAGTCTTCATTCCAGTGCTTGTGGTCTTCTTTGAAATCGTCGCGACGTTCTTGTGCTTCGTCCTGCGCGTCTTCGAAATTGTCCTTCTGGATCGCACCGCCCACGGCACCGACTGCGGCGCCAGCGGCAGCGCCGCCCACGATGCTTTCGCCAGCAATACCGGCGACCGTTGCGCCGACAACTGCGCCTTTGATGGCTTTATCGGTGACGTAATCAGCGTGAGCTGTGGCCGCCATGGTGATCAGAAGCGCGCCTGAGATCGGGGCGATAAAGAATTTCTTCGAGGTCTTCATTGGGTTCATCCTTGTTCTGGGTCAGCAACCACCTCGGCTGCTGTGTGCCATTGAACTAGGTGACCCGATGGCCAGCTTTCTTTTGGAGACGGGACAAGGTTTTGTGGATCTTGGACATCCTTCGGCCCCGCGCGCTGCAGGGTTCAAGCTTAGCGGCCAGTTCTACGGAACCTGGCAGGCGTTTCACCTGTCCATCGCTTGAACGCCACCGAAAAGGCGGCCTGATCCGCAAATCCAAGCATGAAGGCAACACGAGCCACACCCTCTCCACTACGAAGCATCCGTTTGGACAGGTCACACAGCACACCTTCCAAGAGTGCTTTATAGCTAGTTCCTTCGGCCGACAGGTGCCGGGTCATGGTGCGTCGCGTCAGGCCCAGCTCTGCGGCTATATCGTCGCCGTTAGGTATCGGTCCGGGAAGACGCTCTCCAAGCATATCCACAATTCGGTCGGACAGGCTTCGGACCGCATCGGGCTGAGCCTTCAGTTGCTCTTCGCCATGCCGACGCAAGTGCCCCAGCAAAGTTGGGTCTGCGGTCGGGATCCGAAAGCTCATGCCATTTGTGGGTAAGCCCAACGCGTATCCGGCTTTGAACCCTACGACTTCGCATCCCGCCAATTCAGAGAGCTTTTTGCAATGCTCGCTGTCGTCCGTTTCCAACTCGATTGAGATCGGAGCAAGCCCGCCCGAGGTGATCTGCTGAACGCGCTTATAAAGACCAAATATCAGCATTTCGCGATGGCGAGGATATTGATGTGCCGGGATCACATTGCTTTCTAGCGTAATCTTGGGCTCATCGGGCGCTCCTACGACGTCCAGACGCAGGTCGGGGTCTTGCATAGCATAAAAGCGCTGTGTCAATGCCAGCGCATCTTCGACCGTTTCAGCTGCCCGTACAATGTACGCCAAAAGCGTTCCCGGGCCTTGCGCAGAAAGCCCTACCCGCGCAGCAAAGGTTTTGTCTTCGAGAACACGGCACACAGTTTCAACGGTGCCCGCTTCATGCAGCAGTTCGACAGTGGCATCCGGGCCGTCGACGACATCTGAAGGTGCACCTGCCATTTCCAGAATTTCTGTAAACGGAATGCGTGCGCCGGGTTCTTGCGCATAGCGCAGCCCAACACTTTGCAATCTGTAAGCGCTGATGCGTGGCACTTTTGCATCCTCCCCTGACTGGCACGCAACCCCTTGCAGTCACTGCAATTGTCCAGAAGCCAACAACAAATGTCCAGAACCCTAAGGATCGGAGGCGCGACGACGGTTAGGTCCGGGTCATCAGAAAGGACAAGGCAATGATCTACTTCGCAAGGTACTACCGCGTTTTCAAAACAATCCACGACTGCGCCAGACAGGAATGGTCCGGCGGCAACGTTCAAGGCCTGCGGGCTTCGACGCTTGGCGAGAAAACACCGAACGGGCGTCGCTGGGATCCCCCCTACGCTCCAGCGGAACAGCCTTCAGAACCATCACAACAACCTACCGGGAACTGACGTTTCCTAAATCCAAAATCAACTTCCGCAGCGCGACTGCGAACAAAAGGACCTGAATCATGAAACCACCCGCGTTCCTGATGGCGCCCATAATCGGCGTCATCTCAACTCCTGCCCTCGCCGCTGGCGGCGACCCCAGATGGTGGGTCTCACCCAATCAAACCGACACCTATGCCTGGGTTGGCCTGATCGTTCTCTTCCTGGCGATCCTACTGGTCGTACACCTTTATGCGCGCTTTGAGCGCTACACCGAGCGCAAATCAATCGGCACTCCGCTGCGCACAACTGTTCCGGTAATGCTTACCATAGCCTTGGCGTACGAATTGATGCCCGCACTCAGCCACTTCAGCATTCTGTTACCAGGCGCGTTGATCCTGACCGCGATCGCCCGCGACTTCATGTTGTGGTGGCGTCCTTCGAAAGAGGAATTGGTAAAATGATTGAGCTGCTCGTCACATCTTTTCCGTTTGTCCTGCGCGTGATCTACCTGAAATGGCGTGGGCTGCCGGTCACCCTCTACAATGTTCACCGGGCGCTCTTCATGTGGTTCGTCCTGGCCCTGATCGTGTTCTTTGCCGTGTTCTACTATTACCCCAAATCCTACACCGGCCTTGTGCCCTTCAGAACCGTTCCGGTCGTCGCCGAGAATGGCGGAACTGTCACAGATATCTATGTAAAGGGCGGTGATCACGTCGCACCGGGCGATCCGTTGTTTGCCGTCGAGAACGCGTCTGAACAGGCCGCTGTAGATTTTGCGACACGCAAAGTTGAGGAGATCGAAAGCGCAAAACTCGCAGCTGAGTTGCAAGTTCAGACTGCGCAAGCCGTGCTGGATGCCGCAACTACTGCCAGAGAGCAGGCCGAGCTGGTGCTTATGGATCACAAGTCGCTTCAAGCAAAGGGCTCTGCAGCATTTCAGGTGAGTCAGCTGGAGCGCGCGCAGGCAACCTTGAGCACACGGGAAGCAGAGGTTGAGGCTGCCGAAACGCAACTTGGTGTAGCGCAAGTCCAGGCGACTGCTGTTCTTCCTGCTCAACTTGCATCGGCGCGCGCGTCGTTGAAGCAAGCTCAAGTGGAGCTGTCAAAAACTCTGACGCTCAGCTCGGTCGATGGTGTAGTTGAACAAGTCACCCTGAATGTCGGATCGCGCGCAGCACAAGCCGCAATGAGCCCCGCTATGCTGATCGTACCCGACCGGAAAGATGCCGAGCGGGGACGTATCGTTGCTGGCTTCTCTCAGGTCTCCCGTACCGAATTGTACGAAGGAATGGCAGCAGAGGTGGCGTGTGAAAGCAACTTCAACATCTCAATGCGCAACACCGTTCTTCCGGCCAGGATTGTACGCATTCAAGACTCGATTTCCTCCGGTCAGCTTGCGCCCAGCGGTCGCCTGATCGAGCCCAGTGAAAAGGCAAAGCGGGGACAGATCGTTGTACATCTTGACCTTGTACACCCAGAGCACCGCGATCTTTTGGTGCCAGGTAGTGGTTGCATCGTCCAATCCTACACCACCAATTTCGAGGGTGACATGGAAGGAACAATTGTCGCTCACGGGATCCAGGCAATGGGCATCATCAAGGCGGTCGGTCTGCGGGTCAAAGCCTGGTTTGGTCTGACCTCGGGTATCGGCCTGATCGGTGGTGGGCACGCTTAGTCGTATAAACAGCCTCTCTCCTAAAGATGCGCGGCTTCCAACGAACGTTGGGAGCCGTTTCAGCATAAGGCCGGCAGGAAACTCTGATAAATATCGTATACTATTGGAACTCCGCCACAATTTTCAGCTTTGATCTCAAGAGTCGTTACGCTGCAATAGCAGTCCTTCTCAGGAGCCTGCAGAATATACACAGACCTGAGTGACGACTTCGGCTACGCACCTACCATCTTCTGCCTGGTTCTGATCGTCATGAATTTACGATAAGGGCATTACAAGTAACTAGGTATTGGGTAGCTATGACAAGGCGTCGATTATTCCTTTTGCTCTTCAAATGACAGTTCTCTCAAAACGCGAAAGCCAGCTACAGACGACCTGTTTTTGGGATCAGGACCCGCGCGGGCGCCCAATCTCGAGTAGTCCATACCTGCCGGATAAGCGCCGCCCTTCGCCACACGCCGTTCACAAAATGGGTTGAGCGCGTGTTTAAGATGCTCACTGGACGTTCGCCAACCTTCATGCCGCTCGGTCCAACACGACAATGTCCGTTCGACAACATTCCCCGACATGTGTCGCAAACCCCACCCATTTGCCGCATCCATTTCGTCAACGGGCACTGGCTTGCCTCGTGATATGAGGTCCGGACGTTTTTCGTTCAGCATGATCTCTGTCGCGCTGCCCAGAAAATTCACCTGATCTGTCGTGACTTCCTCACCTTGCGCAAAGGGTGTTTGAGTCCCAGCCCGTGCCGCATATTCCCACTCTGCCTCGGTTGGTAAGCGATATACATCTGCTCCAACCTTTTTGTTCAGCCATTCGGTGTAGGTCAGTGCATCCTCGTACGAAACGGTTATCACAGGGTGTTTGCCCCTGATTATTGCTCTCGGTGCATTTTCTTGAAGTACATAATCTTGGGGGATGTAACCACCACATCCACCATCTTGAACGCAAGCCATCCACTGATCGTAGGTGACTTCATTCTGCCCCATAGCTACCGGGATATTGATCTCTACCCGATGTAAGGGACCCTCATGATATGCAATATATGGATCTTCGGGAGTGACGTAGCGAATCTCGCCTTCCCCCCAATGCACATTCTCCCGCGACTCACCCGGCGGACCTCCCATAGTGAATTCACCCAGCGGGAGAACAATCATTTCAGGACAAACATCGCACTCCTGAAACATCTCGAGATCGGTAACTTCGGAGCCATCCTCAAGTAAGTACTGCGCCTTCACGGTTACGGCTAAAGCACACAGAACGCCTGACAAGACTAAACACTTTGATACCAATAGTCCTGAACCCATCGCCTACATATGAGGTACTAAAATCAATTCCGCGCTGAACTTCGTCCAAGCGCCGTGGTGTCGCAACTAAAATATGAGACTTGGTCGCAATTGTGACGGCATTTGCTTCACTTATTGAGCTTGCCGATTTTCGTATTTTGCTGGGTTGTATATTGTGGTGTGGAAGGTTTTTTTGAGATTATTCGACCTGCTTTCGGGAGTATGATTTGAACCTGTGCGCTTCAGGTTATGAGCCTGACGATGTGAAGACGTCAAGCAATTGATCCAGTGGATCAATTGTAGTCTGAACGTGCTGCATTGAGATTTTCTGACGCTGGTTGCGGGAGCTTGATACCACCGAGAGCTGACTGACATTCCGCCGATAACGCGCCTTTGGCTCATTGTCCTATGGTGGCAAAAATTAGGCTTAACTCAAAGAGGTTGGCTAACGAGAGCTTGCCCCAGCGTTTTGAAGCGCCAGATACAATTCACCAAGGGATTTCACTCCCCTCAGACTACACGCCAACCTGCAATTCAATCAAGCGTCCTGCCGCGACTAAATCGCTCGCGATCGTTCCTGACTCATCGGCCCCAGCTCCGAGCTGACCCTTTTTGTGAAGTCAGTTCTGTGCTGGCCCCAAACAGAAAGAAAACGATCCCGATGCTTAATAACTTTGGTCTTTCAAACTCACTTGTGAATTCTTCTGGCGGCCTTCGAGGCTACACTGGAAGGGATTGATTTCCCTTTGGTTGGACACCCTTTTGGGTCGAACTTACGACAGATAAAGCCAAAATAATCATGACTTCTACCTACAATTAAAATGAGAACAGGAAGTGAACACGGTTTCTGGCTGACAACTTCGGCCGCTTATACTACACAAGGAAATGAGATGACTGGAAGGAACGCAACAATATGTTGACCTCTTTGGAACTTTGTGCCGGTGCAGGCGGACAGGCCTTGGGGCTTGAGATGGCCGACTTTGGTCACGAAGCACTCGTGGAGATCGACTCTCACTGCTGCGAGACGCTCAGGCACAACCGAAAGCAATGGAACGTTTTGGAAGAAGACCTCCGGGTTTTCAAAGAACGCGCATCCGACTTCGAAGGTGTTGATCTTGTCGCCGGCGGCCTTCCCTGCCCGCCATTCTCGGTTGCTGGCAAGCAGCTGGGCGAAAAAGATGAGCGCAACCTGTTCCCTGATGCGCTCGATATTATCAAAGATGTCCGTCCTAAAGCGGTCATGATTGAGAACGTCCGAGGCTTCTTGGATGCTGTTTTCCAAGACTATCGAGAAGGCCTAAAGATACAGCTAAACAAGTTGGGTTATACCACCGATTGGCGCCTTCTAAGCGCGTCGCAATTCGGCGTTCCTCAACTTCGCCCTCGAGTCGTGATCGTGGCGATCAAGAGAGAGTTCGCAGACACCTTCGTATGGCCAGATGGACAGCATGGGAACGCACCGACAGTAGGTAAGGCGCTTTACGACATGATGGCATCTCAAGGCTGGTCAGGTGCAGAGGATTGGCGTGATCAGGCCGACAAAATTGCGCCAACGATCGTGGGCGGCTCCAAGAAACACGGCGGCCCAGATTTAGGGCCAACACGAGCCAAACGTGCCTGGGAAGCTCTCGGCGTCAATGGAAAGACGATTGCAGAGGCCCCCCCTGAAAGGGACTTTGTTGGAATGCCTCGTTTAACAGTGCCTATGGTTGCACGTGTCCAAGGATTCCCCGACGACTGGCATTTTGTTGGACGAAAGACCCACGCTTATCGACAAGTTGGTAACGCGTTCCCTCCACCGGTAGCCCGTGCCGTTGCAGAACGCATGAATGTTGCTCTGAGCAAGCGCCGACTGGTTGCAATGGCATCATAGGTTTTTTGTCATTTGTCCTGAGAATATGGTCGCCTCCCCCAAAAGCAGAGATTACAGACGCAGTCTGAACAAACACTGGAATTGACCTGCCAATTCGAAGAGAAGCGGCCAGTAGGAGATCGGCGCTTGCCGCCAAAAGGCAAGCGCCGATCATATCAGATTTGCGTCAAGAGTTCAGATTTGACCTTTTCCTTTTGGGACGTCGGCAATTGCTGATACTCAATCCAGAGATTCTCGGCCTTAGAGAACTGACGGCGCTCCGCCACCATCCACTTCAATAGTTCTTTTTTGTCTGCGCGAGGGAGTTGGCGAATATTCCGCTCCAACAGTCCAACATCCACGGGGCTGCCGGTCAAATTTTTTGCTTGCTCATTGCACAAATGGCATTCAGGCCGAAGGTTTTCCAAATCATCGCCGCCACCCCTTTCACGCGCAATAATGTGGCCAACAGTGCCGCGGGCAACAACGTTCGGAGCGTGTGGGTAAGGACTACCAAACTCGATACCACACACATAACAACGGCTGCCGTCACGCTCAAAAACAAGACGGCGAGTTTTTGCGTTCAAGCCTTGTTCCGGCCACTTAAACCCATCTTCCCAAACGTGCTCGCCAATCTTTTCCAACTTGAGCTCATTCGGCTTCAACTCGCCCAAGTCCTTATAGGAGCGAATTACCCAACCGACTTTACGCAAGTCACGCATGCGCCGATCAAGCTGAGTGACCTTGGGGATTTGTTCCCGCAAGGTCGAGACATCAAAGTTCTCACCTTCCCCCACCTCATTGGCAAGGTAATAAGCTACACGCTTTGCGGCACCGAGGTTTTCGTTCTTCCAAATCACGTCGTCCGACATCGGATCTTCCTATATAGTTTCCAAACGATAGATAATGCGCCGAACAACGCCGGTCAAGTGCCGAATGCTGCCGATCAGGTGCCGGACACTGCCTTTAGATCTCGGCCGACGATAATAAACACGCGTGCAACATCGCGACGGGCCTTTCTTTTCTGAGCTTCCACGCGGACTTCTCACCCCAAAAGGGTGTCGGTGAAATCGGTTTTTTTTACAACGCCTTGGCCGGTCACTGTCCTTTCCTTTCTTCTGCGCTTTTGATTGCAGTGCATCAAATTAGAAAGGCCTCCCATGCCACGATACATAACGCTCCGTCCCGATCTTTATGAACAGTTACGGCAAGAAGCCTCCCTTCAGAACCGAACGATCCAATCGCAGGCTTTGCACTGGCTGAGCATCGGCAGGGCGATTGAGTCATCTGGTCTCTACACTCACGCAGACCTGTCAGCTTTGCTTGAGCGCTTCGACACAGAGACCGGGCCTGAGGAGCCGACATAGTCTCTCAATACGTATAGGTGCGCGGCATGAGCCGCGCCCTTTTTGTTTGTGACGGTTGCAGCAAGCGCGTCATGCTTCGGGGTTTGGCTCCGGCTTTTGTTTCACCTTCGGTTTCGCCTTTCTTGCCTCACGCAGCTTCTCGACCTCAGGGTCGATGCCGTCGGGACGCAGTGGGTGACGTCGCATCTTCTTCGCGTCGCCAGCTTTGGCTACAGCTTCAATCAGGACAAACACTTTGCGGACGAAGGCTTCGTCCTCGTTTGCGGCTTTCAGGAATGCGGGCAGCGTGGCAGCAAAAGCCTCAAGGATTTTTGCTGTATCTTCAGCTTGGGTTTTGCCGATGTCTGCAATGACGCCAAGGGCGCGCAACTGCGTCGAAGAGAAGCTTGTCGGTAGGTCCATGGGAATTCCCTCTTTTTGACCATGTGAGTTTAGGGAGCGATCGCTCCCGACGAATGCTGACACAGCGCAATGCCGCATTCGACAATCAGCAGGTAGGATCGTTGGCGTTCGGAGAGAAAAAGTTTGAGAGAGGTTTTACTCCCCTCAAGTTTCCGAGCGGTCTTTGGGGTCTGACTTGGTCCACTTGTGAACCGCGCGCTTGAGCGCGGTGATGCGCCCCACCAGTGATTCCCGCGCTTTGACGACATTCTGCCTTGCCGCATCCGGCAACACAGAAGCCGCTTCTACAATCGCATCATCAGCCGCTTTGATCTCGTCAAATTGCGTCTGCACTTCACCCAAGGCTTCCTGCCTGGCATCTTTGCGGGCTTTGGCGCGTAGAGTAGCAAAGGCCTTTCCAAACAGGCTCGCGGCGGCGGACTTCCCATCCGGCTGCGCCACCTCCGCAAGCACTTTGGGATCCCCTTCGGCAACAGCCTTTGCGGTCTTGGTCACGGTCGCGGCTTGTTTCTCGCGTTTGCCAACCCTGGCTTCACGGTCTGCCAACTGTCGTTCTTTCTCTTCCCGCCATTGGCGCGGGCTAACGTGCTCTACATGCTCCGGAAGTTCCGCTGGTTCCACAGTTTTGTTGCCCTCCACTCCCTGTTCAGCACGGTGCTTCTGCACCGCCTCGCGCAACACCTGTTTTCGCCGCTCACCGCGTTTCAGTCCCAGTTCTGCAAACCACTCCCCGACACTGTCCTGTGCCTTCTCATAGTTTTTGATCAGCGGATGCACAGACGGCTGCAACGCTTTGCGCCCGTCTTTGGTGATACCGCGCGGCATGACAATTGCGTGGATGTGATACGTGGTTTCATCGAGATCCGCACGGGCGTGGATCACATCCTCACCAAAACTGTCTTTGACCCATGCCACAGCTATCTGCTCAAAGCGGTCTTCGCGGCAGTCACCGAACAGATCATCCATATTGCCTTGATCAAACGAGGCAAACCAATCCTGATGCGCTGTGATGATGACCTCACGCAATGGCCCATGCCGCGTCCCCCCCATGGGTCTTTGGGGCCCTCCACAACCCGCTTGGCAAGCTCGGCCTTGCGCCGCCGTTTCTTGAGCCCTTCAAGCTCCTTGGCAAAATTCTCCACACGCATTTCTTCGATCTCTTTGAGCGCACGCTGCGCCCAATCCTCATCCCCGATCAGGCGTCGATTGAGACCCGATCGAATCTCATCCACGTGACCAAGATCACCGCCTTTTCGCGTGCGATGCCGCTCATAGCCGACCAAATCAGCCGGAAAGAGCCCTTTCATCCGCAACACCACTGGATGTCTTTTGTCGGCCTTCTTGATGTCTTCGCCCATGATGTCGCCCTCTCTTCTTGAGGACGGGAAGTGGGTCCCTGGTCGCAAACTTGTGCATCAAAGGTTTGATGCTCCAACTTGAACGAAGCGCTGCTTGGCTGCGCAGGGAAAGTTACTCACTAATCAGCCCGCGCAGTTTCCGTTGGAAACCGCGCGGGCTGGCGTTCGTCGGGGCGCTGCCCCGAACCCCGTGTTGCCGCAGGCCACCTACGCGGCGGGCGGCAAAGGAACGTTCGCCAAGCTCCTTTGCAAACCATCGGCGTCTCCGGACAGGCTCAGGGGGTATTCCGCATACCGCCCCAAGACCCCGTGCTCTTGAGGAAGGTCCTTGCGCCGACCTTCCCCAAAACCCCTTCCAGCGCTGGCCACGTTGAGGCTGCATGCCGGTGTGTGCCACCGGTGTAGGACGCCCGTTCTCAGCTGCGCAGACCTTGTGTCGCGCATCTGAGAACGGGGTCCGGCCCCGATCAGAAGAAGACGTGATGATTGTTCCAATTGGAGATCCCAATGACCGATACTCTATCCACCAGCATCGCGCTTCCAAGGGTGTGGCAAAACAGCTTGCAAACAGG
Organism: Roseibium sp. RKSG952; assembly: GCF_009711355.1. Lineage (NCBI taxonomy): Bacteria > Pseudomonadati > Pseudomonadota > Alphaproteobacteria > Hyphomicrobiales > Stappiaceae > Roseibium > Roseibium sp. RKSG952. Next base: position 172,818 of record NZ_SMMF01000954.1, read on the forward strand.
CGACGTTGTCGCTTTTCGCTTTCCTCATGAGACTGACGGCTCAAACGATCCAAAGGTCCGTCCTGCGCTCGTGCTCGACGTTGAAGAGACTGAAGTCGGTCGCTTCGCATCTCTCGCTTACGGCACATCTAATCCCCGATCCCGCAAAGCCGCCTGCTGCGTCGATGTGCGCTCCGAGACGGATCGCGCGTCTGCTGCACTTCATCGTCCAACCCGCTTCAATGCTGCACGGCGTGTCCTCGTATCGCTCGACCATCCCGGCTTTGAGCTGTGCTCGAAGATCGGCACTCCGGTGCTCGGGCGCCTGACCGGGCCGGCCAGTGATCGCATGCAGCGCGTGCGTGCGCGCATTCACGCGGAACGAGACATCCGGCGTGATTTTCTCGGGCGTCAGCGGCGCAATGCGGGCGGCCTTCGCCCTATCACTGTGGAGCGGCGGTGTTTCAGGCACTGACACTGGCATCCAGCGCGCACAACGCGCTGGAACAAGTTCTGCTGCCCTTGATGGCAGTTGCGGAGGGTGGAGGACCACCCGCAGATGCCCGTGTCTCATCGCGACACACCTCTGGGAGGCCTCTCGATCAGATATTGCGCCGAGGTGCTCAGGATCTGCACGAGAAGATCGAGCCTCTGATGCAGTTGCGCTGTGCGCTTTTGACGCTCGGTCGTCTGCGCCGGTCTGAGCAAATCGCCCAGACCCTGCGCGGAGAAGACATGACTTGACTGCAAATCCCGGAGGCGCCGATGCGCCCGCCGCCTTCTTCCATATCGCCAGCGCTTGTCGACCCTCGGAGTGAGGTCGAGCAGGTGCAGGCCCCACCCAGAAAGAGACACAATGATCCCTGCTCCTACACATTTCCCGAACGACAACTCACACCGCGTCGCTCTATTCTTGCAGCCGACACCTCGAGATGACTTCGACCGGCTGGAAGAACTCACTGCAGACGGGCTGCAAGCCGCGTGCGTTGCGCTCGATGCTCTCACGTCCTTGCCGATGCAGTTTGATCGCTCTACCGCCGCAAGCCTTGCTGAACTTCAACAAGCTGTCGAGAAGCGCAGGCTGCTAAACGATCGCTTTGTCGACGCAGCAACCGAACTCTGCGCGCAACTTTCTGACGCAGAGCAATCGGGGCCTTGCGCAGAGATCACGAGCGGTTTGAGGCAAGCGATTTCGCTCTCTAATCGTGTACGTGATTTGCTCGCGGCCGAGCGGGATGTCGGCTGGCATCGTGGAATTCGCGGCTAAATCCCAAATTTCTTTTCTATGCAAATCAATGGCCTGACGGGCGTTTTCGTCAGGCCGGAAAGTTTCTTATCAAACCAGCTTGGCGGATTTTCAAAGAGTTCATCTTCTTCATCACAACCACCGGGAGGCCCGCTTCCCCCTGATGAGGACACCTCTCGTGTCGACCACGCCTGATACCACCGCCCGCTCCGCCGCTTCTGTTGAAGTTCTTATTGGACTTCTTGCCGAGCGCTTCATCGCGACGCTCACGGCCGCAAACGACAACCGCCCGCCTCAACCAAAACAGGAACAATAAACATGGCCCTTCTTGTCGCGCTGTATGCACGCTATTCATCCATCCTGCAGGATGCTTCTTCCATAAAAGACCAGATTCGCCTGTGCCAAGCGTATGCAGAGAGCCAAGGCTGGAAAGTGACGGCAATCTACAGCGACAAAGAGGCTTCTGGGCAGTCCGCGGCGCGTCCCGACTATCAACGCATGCTGCGTGATTCAAAGGCAGGCGCGTTCGACATTGTTCTCGCAGAGTCGATCGATCGCCTCAGCCGCCGAACAGCGGATATCACCGATCTACGTGACCAACTCGCCTTTCAGGGTCAGTTGCTCTACGCGGTCAATGTTGGTGAGATCACGCAGTTTCATGCGGCTATTCTTGGAGTAGTGGCGGAACAGTTTTCCAAAGATCTCGGCGCCAAGACTAAACGTGGTCAGGTCGGCTCAACACACCGCGGGCGCGTCGCGGCAGGCATAGCGTATGGCTATGATGTTTCGCCCGCCACAGACCAGAACCGCGTCATCAATGTAGAGAAGGCCGAGGTTGTTCGTCGTATCTTTGAAGATTTTGCAAACGGGTTGGCACCGGCAAAGATTGCGTCCTCGTTGAATGCCGAAGGTGTGTCCGGTCCTTCCGGTGGCCTCTGGCAATCATCGACGATCCGAGGGAATGCAAAACGCCAAACCGGCATTCTACGCAATCGCGCTTCCATCGGACAAGTCGTGTATGGCCAGATGAGGTTTCGCAAGGATCCGAAGACCGGCAAGCGAACTTCGATACCCGGGGACAATCCGCTCACTGTCGATGCCCCTGATCTGCGGATTGTTCCTCAGGGCCTTTGGGACGCCGTCGCGAACCGATTGAAGTCAATCTCGCGAGAGATGGATACGGATCCAGAGACTGGTTTAGCTCTCAACCGTTCTCACCGTAAGAAGTTCCTGCTCTCTGGGCTGCTCAAGTGCGGTTGCTGTAGAGGCAATATGGCAATCCAGGCCAAGGACCGCTACGGCTGCTCCAATCGCAAACGCACCGGTGCTTGCGACAACGCAACCACAATAACCCGACAGCAAGTCGAGGGCTGTGTGCTCGCAAGCCTCAAGTCAAAGCTGCTTGCACCGGAGAACCTGGAAGCCTTCATCACCCGAGTCAGCGGAGAGCTCAATGCACTGCAAAAGTCAGAAGGTGATGACCGGAAGGCATTGGAAAAAGCGATTGCAGCACTGGACTTGAAGATGGAGCGCATTCTGGACCAGATCAAAGACGGCGCTGGTCAAGTGGGTCTGTTGTTACCGCGACTGGAGCAACGTAGAACCGAACGTGAGGCCTTGGCCGCCAAGCTCGATGCCCTCAAGCATACAGCTGAGGAGCCGTTTGAGATGCCCGACCTGCCAGCGGCCTACGGCGCACTGGTTCGCTCGCTTGAAGACACTCTGCGGAACCCAGATGTCGTTCAGCGCGCCCATGAGGCTCTGTCAGGTATGATCGAGACGGCCGTCCTCACGCCTGATCATGAAGCACTAGACGGCTACGCGATCACCCTGCATGGAGATTGTGTTGGAATTTTAGGAGCTTATGGAAGTGTTCCAAAAGAAAAACTCCCGGGAGCTGTTTTGCGTGCCGGGAGTCAATTTTCAGTGGTTGCGGGAGCAGGATTTGAACCTGCGA
>NZ_SMMF01000791.1:0-9565 GCF_009711355.1 Roseibium sp. RKSG952
CGGAATGACGCCGATTTCATGCATGTAGGTGCAGATGACGGTCTCACCATTATCCTTCTTGCCGCCATCATAAACGGTCATGCCGCTGTCAGAACGATAGTAGAAGTATGAGGATACAGAGCCGTAATCAAAATCGAACTCAAAGTCTGTCAGAATGACGGTTGTATCGCCAGCGGCAAGGGTCGTGTCTTCGCCGTCATAGGTCGCAGTGACCGATACATCACCTTCAAACGCAATCGTGTTGAACGTGTCGCTGACTTCGAAGTCGGTGATGATGTTGGTCCCGTCATCGGTATCGAATTCGAACCGGTCGTCTCCATCATTGCCGGTGAGGGTATCATCGCCATCGCCTGCAATGATCGTATCGTTCCCGCCTCCGGCAACAATGGTGTCGTTGCCCGCACCCCCATCGAGGAAATCGTTGCCTCCGGTGCCGGTGCCGTATCGGTAGTCGCCATAAAGCGCATCATCACCGTTACCGCCATAAAGGCTGTCGGCATCATCGCCGCCGCTGTTCCACCAGTGGCCCAGCAGCGTGTCATTGCCGTCTTCGCCATAGAGCTCGTCCGCGCCGTCCGCGCCCTTTATCCAATCATTGCCGCCAGCGCCAAAGGCAATGTCGTCTCCGCCGGTGATGCCATTGACATTGTCATTGTTGTCAGAGAGGACGAGACCATATCCTTCAATATTGGTTGCCGTGCCACTGAAATAGGAGCTGCTTGAGCCGAACCCCCCGTCGAAACGGCTGTCGCTGTCGGACAGGTCAACAACAATCCGGTCGGTACCGTCTCCACCGTCGATGGTCGAGCTGTCACCCTGTTGAATGAAAATGATATCATCACCACCAGCGGCATCGATGTCGTCGGTGCCGCCGCCGCCGGTGATCATGTTCCGGACGTCACTACCGGTAATCGTGTCATTCGCAGTGGTTCCGATAGCATTTTCGACGTCGACCAAAGTGATATCGAGCTCATTGCGGACGTTTTGTTGACCGGTATCTCCCAAGTCAACGGAAATGCCGCTGTTCAGGCCTGTGAAGGAAATCGTGTCGGTTCCTTCGCCGCCGTTGTAGTAGAGGTCATCGCGATCCGAATTGACAACAACGGTGTCGTCCCCTTCCCACAAGGCCATGTAGTAGCTGGAACCACCAGTGGTATTGGTCGAATCGGTCCGGATCACGTCGCTGTAGGAGGAGCCGGAAACGAACCGGTGATCATCATCGGCGATAAAATTGTATCCGGCAAAATTGCCCATGATCGAGAGTGCTTCGCCATTGTTCAGAGCCGAATCGACGGTATCGTAAAGATCTCCAAATGTTGTGTCGTCGAGGACAGTGTCGCCTTGACTGATGCTTATGTCGCCATTGTTGTTCTTGGAAAAACTGACCCGGGAATCCCAGATCGCCTGATGAATTGATTCGAAAACGGTGGCCTTGTTGACGGTTGCCCCTGACAGGCCGGCTGCGGTGATGAAGTCGTCATAATAGTCTTCGTCAAACGAGGCTTCGAGGAATTCGCCGCCGTTATCGGCGTCGAGCCAATACTCAAAGGTTCCATTGGCGGCATTTCCGTCAAGCGGGATCGGGTCGTCGACACTTACGGTCGGGAGAATGACCATGTCGTAGCGCGGGTCGTAATCGGTCAGTTCAACTGTCGACGATTGATCGCCAACACGTGCGTTCGATGAAGTTGCCGCACCACTCAGGGCGGAGTAAAGGGCCGCGCTGCCAAGGGAAGTAACAGTGTCCAGGACGAGCCCGGCAATCGGGTTGGTACTAAGCAAGCTATCAGCGGCGAGTTTGAATAGTGATTTCGATACGTCAAGACTGGTGGAGCCGGCTTTGGCTGTCGCCCAGGTTGCCCAGTAGTCAGCAGTGCTTTCTGATGCATCGGATGATCCGATGTCTCCCAGATAGAGGATATCATTCCCGTCGCCCAGCGTGACCGTGTCAGAGTCGCCGGAGTTGATGTCACCGGGATCGACAAAATCATCCCCGGCACCCGCTATGATCGTATCGTTGCCCTTGCCGGTATAGATCGTATCATCACCGTCTTCGGTTTCTACGGTATCGTTTTTATCCCCATTGTTGGCAAAGAAGAAGTTGTCGCCACTTCCGCCGTAAAAGACCCCCTTGCCATCCTCGACGTAAAATGTGTCGTCACCCGCGCCGCCGGTGAAAGTGCCGTAGCCGGTCATGGTGTCGTTGCCGTCGCCACCATCAAAGTCGCCGTTTCCGTCCTTGGTGTCGTCGCCGTCGCCGCCATAAAACGTGCCCGAGCCGATCGCTGTGTCGTCGCCTGAGCCGCCGTAAAAGATATAGTTGAACCAATCGAGGTCGACCGTGTCATTGCCGTTGCCACCGTAGAACTCCACATCGGTGACCGGTGAAACTTCGCGGTACTGTTCGTCGCCATTCAAGAACAGATAATACCAATCCAGACCGACAATTCCGGACCCGATGGTACGTGTGTCGTCTATTGTGTCATTTCCGGATGTGCCGTTAATTGTTTCTGTTGCCATTTTATAAACCCCGCCATTGTTTTGTTTTTACTTTCGAAAATCTGATTGGTGATGGGTTGTGCTCAGAAAGTATTCTATTTATTTGTTTTTATATTACAGGGAGTGCCGGATTTAATGAAAGTTCTCATGGCGACCCATTTGGAGATGATTGCGACAAATGGGCATAATGCAACTGTTACACAATCAATGACAGTTGCGTGCCTTTGGGTGCCGCCACGGATTAGGCTCCAGTTTTCAGCTGGCTATCATTAGATCGGTGGCTGATTGTGTTCTATGAGTGCAGGCCAAGGACGCCATAGATGGCGTGTTATACGGGGCGGGCGCCCGGCCGATACGGTTGTTCAAGATGCTTCAAACCGGAGAAACTGTTGGAACTCAGAGTGCTGCTGCCAGGCGCGGATGCCTATCAGGAAATCAACGCCAACCTTGTCGCCTACAATGAAACACAAGTGGACTGGGAGACCGAGACACTGTCGGTCGTCATTGCCGGCGACGGCGAAGCAATCGTCGCCGGGGTGCATGGTGTCGTCCGGATGGGCGCAGTCGAGGTGCGCGGCTTGTGGGTCGATGAAAATTTTCGCGGGCAGGGGCTCGCAGCCCGCATTTTGACCCGGCTTGAAGTGGAGGCCGCCAGGCGCGGTGCCGGGACCGCTCTGCTCGATACATACAGCTTTCAGGCCCGCGGATTTTACGAGCGCCAAGGCTACCGCTGTTTCGGAACCTTTGACTATCCGAATGGCGTGCAGCGTGTCTACATGACCAAGAGCTTGCTGGAATGAAGCGCGGTCTTGCTGTCAGGACGTATTGTCCGGCCTTTCATAGGCCACAGGTCAGCGGCGGCGCCTGAGCGGTTTTTCCAACCCGTAAAACGCGTCCGCCATGTCTTCGACCCTTGAGGTCAGCAAGGCGTGTGCGTCGCGGACGCCGAGATTGTAAAACTCCGGCGCAAAGCTTTCCGTCAGGAAGTCGACCAGCCGCTCTGCGTCCATGTTGCCGATCTCCGTGTCCAGCTCGTCCTCCAGAAACCGGCGCAGCTCCTGGGCGAGCGCCTGTCTCTGTTTCCGGTCAAGCTGAAGATCGGACACGGTGCGTTCCTCCTGTCAGGCGGCAGTTTCCAGAAGGCTTTCGAACACAAGTCTTCCGTCCAGACCGCCATGCAGCGGTTCGACGAGGTTTTCCGGATGGGGCATCATGCCAAGGACGTTGCCCTTGGCGTTCATGACGCCCGCAATGTCGTTCACCGAGCCGTTCGGATTGGTGCCGTTCGCGTAGCGGAACACGACCTGGCCGTTGTCTTCGACGGCCTTCAGCGTGTCGGCATCGGCGAAGTAATTGCCGTCATGATGGGCGACGGGGCAGCGCCAGACCTGCCCCTTTTCGAATTTCTTCGAAAATTTCGTCGCGTCTGTCACCGTTTCGAGAAGGACTTCCTTGCACACGAAAGTCAGTCCGGCGTTGCGCATCAGGGCTCCGGGCAGAAGACCGGCCTCGGTGAGGATCTGAAAGCCGTTGCAAACACCCAGGACCGTAACGCCCTTGGCTGCTTGCGCAACCAGATCCTTCAGGATCGGAGACCGTGCGGCAATCGCGCCCGAACGCAGGTAATCGCCATAGGAAAAACCGCCGGGAACCACAACGAGGTCCACATCGGGCAGGGTCGATTCGGTGTGCCAGACCGACTGCGGGCGGGACCCGGTGATCAGTTCCAGAGCATGGAACATGTCCCGGTCACGGTTGGAGCCTGGGAATACGATGACAGCGGTTTTCATGGTTCTCGGGTCCCGGTCGGTCTTTTATAGCAGGAACAGGACCGCCATTACGGCGGCAAAGGCTGGAAAGAGCACGAAGATCGCGGCCTTGATGGCCATGAATCTCATGGCTTTGGCGGCGTCTTCATCCATATCCGGCCCCGTCAGGCGATTTCGATCGCGTAGTTTTCAATCACCGTGTTGGCGAGCAGCTTTTCACACATCGCCTCAAGTTCGGTGCGCGCGGCGTCCTTGTCGGCTCCGCCGAGTTCCACATCGAACACCTTGCCCTGGCGAACACTGTCGACGCCGTCGAAACCCAGGCCGCCAAGGGCTCCCTCGATGGCTTTTCCCTGAGGATCGAGAACACCGTTTTTCAAGGTGACGATCACACGTGCCTTCATTGTGCTGTTTCTCCGGGGTGCGTTGCCGGTTTCAGGTCCGGCAGGAAAAGATGGGGCTCCCATACACGAGGAACCCCATCAACAAAAGACCCGATCTGCACAAATGCCGGGAATTAGGGCAGACGCCGGATCGTCGTGCTTGCGAGGTACCTGCGCAGATTGGCTTTTGCTACCTTGGCAGACGGGCCGATCGAAGCAACGCCGGTGCCTCTGTCGTTCTGAACAATAAAGCGCGCAGCAGCATATACCGGTTTTCTTCCAGGAGCTGAAAACTGGAACAGCATTTCAAATCCGGAATAGGTGTCGTTTGTTATTCTCTTGGTCGAGAGCGTTTTGACACCGCCGTCAGTTGCACGTGCGACTGATTTTCCGACCTCGGACATCAGTCCGGCACTCAGGATGTTTTCCCGAATTGCTTGTTCGGCGCTGCCTTTGACTTTCAGGGGCGAAACCACAATCAATTGCCGGGATTTACAGGTATTCGGCAGGCAGGTGTAGATTGTATCGCTGCCTTTTTGGGTGCTGATCCAGCCCTTGGGTGCGAAGGCCGTCTCGATGCTGCCCGGTTTCAGTCCTGTCGTCTGACAGGCAGCCAGGAAAAGGCAAAGGAAACCGGCGGTAAAGACATTCCGGACGAGATTGTATGTGTTCAAAGCAAAACCCCCATGTCGCGTTTTGCGCGGCATAGGGGCTATTGGTGTCCTGATCAATCATGCATGGCAAATTTTGCCAATTATGTGGTGGAGTGAGAGTATCACTTCACCAAAGTCGGGCCGGTGGCTGCCGGACGGTCGTTGCCGTTCAGGATTCCGAGCCGCTTGGCGACTTCCTGATAGGCTTCCAGCATGCCGCCGAGATCGCGGCGGAAGCGGTCCTTGTCCATCTTGTCGTTGGTCTCGATATCCCACAGCCGGCAGCTGTCAGGCGAAATCTCGTCCGCAACAACAATACGCATCATGTCGCCCTCGAACAGGCGGCCGCATTCGATCTTGAAATCGACCAGACGGATACCGACACCCAGGAACAGGCCGGACAGGAAGTCGTTGACGCGGATGGCCAGCGCCATCATGTCGTCCAGCTCTTGCGGTGTCGCCCAGCCAAAGGCGGTGATGTGCTCTTCGGCGACGATTGGATCGTCCAGCTCGTCATTCTTGTAGTAGAACTCGATGATCGAGCGCGGAAGCTGGGTGCCTTCTTCAAGGCCGAGGCGCTTGGCAATCGAGCCTGCGGCGACATTGCGCACGACCACTTCCAGCGGAATGATCTCGACTTCGCGGATCAGCTGCTCGCGCATGTTCATGCGGCGGATGAAGTGGGTCGGAATGCCGATGGTGTTCAGGTGCTCGAATATGAACTCGGAGATCCGATTGTTCAGAACACCCTTTCCGTCAACAATTTCATGCTTCTTGTTATTGAAGGCGGTGGCATCATCCTTGAAGTGCTGGATAAGCGTTCCGGGCTCAGGACCTTCATAAAGAATCTTTCCTTTGCCCTCGTAAATGCGCCGGCGGCGGTTCATTGGCACGTACCGTGAGTGTTTGAGAAAATCCATCGATCGGGGTTTGTCCTTGGCAATCTCTGTTCCTCCCAAGGCGCGTCGACCGCGCGGCCCGGGTTTGGCAACAGTGCCCTTTCCCCGCATTAGCGGCGCGGAACTTACCCGATGCGGGTGAAAAGTACAATCGGCCCGTAACAGCCTTTTTGGGCACTCTATCAGGGTTTTGGGGCAAATTCGCGATCCTTGATTGATTTGAGGAGGTTCGGGGGATATGGAATGTCGCAAATCTCTCCTATAATTGGAGCAGTAGGCCTATCCGCACTTCAGGAGACACCAGGATGAGCACATTCGACAAGCGTGAGGACCGGTTTGAAAACAAGTTCGCGCATGACGAGGAGCTGAAATTCAAAGCCAGCGCGCGTCGGAACAAGCTTCTGGGGCTTTGGGCCGCAGAGCTTCTCGGCAAGTCCGGCGCTGACGCGGAAGAATATGCCAAGGAAGTCGTGCGTGCCGATTTCGAGGAGCCGGGCGATGAGGACGTGTTTCGCAAGATCCGGTCCGATTTTGACGCTCATAACGTCGCGCAGTCCGATCACCAGATCCGCCGGACCATGGACGAGCTGATGCAAAAAGCCATCACCCAGATTCAGAACGAGGGCTGACCGGCTCTGACCGTCAAAATTTGATTTACCAGCCTTCGCAATCATCTTGCGGAGGCTTTTTTATGACGTACTGCCCGGACTTGCAGGAATTTAATGCGCTCGAGACTTGCGCGGTGTTCCGTTCCGGGTCTTGACTGGTCCTGTCGATCATCTTTGGAGGGGCCGTCATGCAATCGCTTGCCGAAAAACTGAATTCGGGACAGACCGTTGTGACCGCATGGTCGGGATTGGCCGTGCCGATCCTGTCCGAACTTCTGGCCCGCAGCGGTTATGAAGCGGTGACCCTCGACTTGCAGCATGGCATGCACGATATCGCCAGCGCCCGCGATTCATTCGCCGCAATGAGCGGGCTGAATGCCCACCGGATCGCGCGAATTCCGGTCGGGGATTTTGCAACGGCCAGCCGGCTCCTTGATGTCGGAGCCGAGGCGATCATTGCCCCGATGATAAACTCGGCGGCGGATGCGGCGGATTTCGCCGACTTCATGAAGTATCCGCCGCGCGGCCGCCGCAGCTGGGGCCCCCACCGGGGTGCCATGCTGGGCGGGCAGGATCCTCAGGCCTATTTCGCCAGTGCGAACCGCGACATGCTTGCGCTTGCAATGGTGGAGACAGCGGAGGCACTGGCTGCGCTCGATGACATTCTGGCTGTCCCGGGCCTTGACGGCGTTTTTGTTGGCCCGAGCGATTTGTCGCTGACCTTGTCGGGCGGGGCGGGTGTTGACCCGAACGGCGCGGAGATGACGAGGGTGGCAGCGGAGATCGCGGCGCGCGCCCGGGCGGCCGGCAAGATCGCATCCATTTTTTGCATGACGCCGGAAAAGGTCCAGGAATCCCGGAATGCAGGATATCAACTCATGGCCTACGGCATGGACATGGCGCTGTTCATGGAAGCCGCGAAAAATGCCGCTCAAAAAGGCCGCTTACCTGGCAGCTGACGGTTAAACTGCCCGTCAGTTTCGTCGGGAGTTTATGGGCAGCAGTGATTCACGACCGCGACTGTGCCCCAGCCAACGGTCGCGTGATTTTAGAGGGTTTCAAAACTGTCAGGATCAGGCCGGAGATGACAAGTGCGGCGGCCAGCAATTTGGTGGCGCCGAGATCTTCGCCCAGGAACACAGCCGAAGATGTCATGCCGAAAACGGGCACGAGCAGGGAGAATGGCGCAATTGTACCTGCTCCATATTGGCTGATCAGCTTGCCCCAAACCGCAAACCCGAAAATTGTGGCGGCATAGGCGATGTAAAGCACTGCGCCGACCCCTGTGAGGTCAAGGCCGGTGATCGCATCGGCACTGGCCTGCCATCCCTCGAAGATCAGCGACAGGCAGATCAACGGGATTGGAGGAACCAGACTGACCCAGACCATGAGGCTCAGCATATTGACTTGTCCGGCCTTTTTCATGAGCAGGTTGGACAGGGCCCAGGCCATGGCCGCGGACAGGACGAGGGTCAGTCCGGTGTGTGTCGTTTGACCGTTCATCGTGAGGGCGACAATGCCGATACCGGTGAAGGCAAGGGCAATACCGGCCAGCTGTCTCGCCGACGGACGCTCGCTGAGAAGCAACGCTGCCAGGATTACAGTGAAGAATGCCTGGGACTGAAGCACGAGAGAGGCCAGCCCTGCCGACAAGCCGGTATCCATGCCCAGAAACAGCAAGGCAAACTTGACGACGCCGAGGACAGTCCCGATCCCGAGAATAATGCCCCATCCGGTTTTGGGCCGGGGCAGGAAAAACACCAGCGGGAATGCGGCAAGAACAAAGCGGAGCGCCGAAAACATAAGCGGCGGAAAGGCATCAATGCCCAGGTGAATGACTACGAAGTTGAAGCCCCACAACGCGGCGACCAGGACAGCCAGAAAAATGTCAGTCAGTCTCATTCGCAAGCTTTCGGTTGAGGGGCGATCAAGTTTATCCCAAACGTTTCATGAACAACGCAAAGGACATGAGCCCTTCGGGCCAGGGGCCGTGGCCGCTGGCCATGTTGATGTGCCCTGCCTCGCCCGCATCCTGAAATGTGGAGCCCCAAGCGCTGGCAAAAGCCTTTGCCCGGTCAAAGCCGCAATAGGGGTCGTTCCGGCTTGCGACCAGATGCGTGCGGAAAGGCAACGGATGCATCGGAATGGGCTTGAACGTCGCTCCGTCAAATTCCGGTATCAGCCCCTCCCTGTCCCAGTCGGACGGGGCGACCAGATAGGCTCCCCTGATCTTGTCCTTCAGGCGGTGGGCTGCTTGGGCCACAAATACACAGCCCAGCGAATGTGCCACGAGCACCACCGGACGTGTGGTCTTTTCCAGCCGCTTCAGGAGCGTTTCTTCCCAGACATGAAGTGACGGGCGGTGCTTGTCCTGTTGCTCCACGATCCAGGCATTGGCCATTTTCGCTTGCCAGCGGTGCAGCCAATGGCCGGTTTCCGTGCCGCCATATCCGGGAATGAGAAGGATATCGGTATCTGCAATCTTCACGGTAACGTCTCTTCCAGGTCAGTCTGATCAGTTGGTTTCGCTTCCTCGCAGAGGCTGGCGGTCCTGTCAAACTGCGAAAGGCGCCACCGGACCTCTTGGGCAGGGCCCGGTTCTGGCAAGCATAGAAGGTGCCGGTAACAGACTGGCTGCCTTGAACGCCACGTGTGTGCCAATCCCGAAAAATCCATGGTTCTGATAGCCACTGGATTGGCGTTGATTTCGCTGCGGAAAACGATTGGGTGAATTCAGGCGCGAAGTGCAACACA
>NZ_SMMF01000041.1:0-218 GCF_009711355.1 Roseibium sp. RKSG952
GGTTCTGTCCGATCTGACCCTTGAGCTTGATCCGAACGGTATCGGCGGGAATGGCGGCGATGTCCTGCGCATGAGCTGGGCCAAGAACGGCAAGAGCGGGTATGCCGAGTTTGCCGACGGGACGGTCTTGTCAGCGATTGAAGTTGATGCCTGGTCCTACGGGCGTGATATTCTCCGGGGAACATCCGGTGACGACATCATCGTTGGCTCGTCCGAAA
>NZ_SMMF01000184.1:0-338 GCF_009711355.1 Roseibium sp. RKSG952
ATCAACATGGCACATTCGATGCTGCTACGTGGGGCTGTCCACACCATCAAGTTATTTTATGTGGGTTGTCAGTGCCCGCCATCGGCAAATTTTAGGCAGCCATTTCCATAGCGTAGTCGGTCCAGAGACCGACTGCATCGGCTCTGGCATGGCGGTAAGAAGCGGCTGAGAGTTGGAAACGGCGCTGGCGGAAAAGGATGCTGACTTGATCATGGCCGCACACGAACCGTTGGGCTTGGCGGGCGGATTTGAACCGGACCGTGATCTTTTCCCGTTTTCGCTTGGGCGGGTCGGAGTATTCTGTCCTGTTGGGTAGTGTCAAAGATCTTTCGCACTTT
>NZ_SMMF01000080.1:0-240 GCF_009711355.1 Roseibium sp. RKSG952
CATTGTGTTGCCTTGAAGTAGTTCCAGCACCCTCGTGGGGTGAAGTGATCGCAGACATGGCCGACGACCTTCCACAAATCGTCATATGCTCTGGCCATTGCCTTTCTGAGCAGGGCCTTGAGTTTTGAGAACGCCTTCTCGATTGGATTGAGGTCGGGCGCGTATCGCGACAGGAACAGCACCGATGCACCGCGTTCCTGAATCTCCCTGGCGGCTCTCGGGCTTTTGTGGACGTTGAGA
>NZ_SMMF01000454.1:0-1092 GCF_009711355.1 Roseibium sp. RKSG952
GGCGGCCATTCATTGCTCGCCGTTAAACTACTATCCTATTTCAATAACACTTATGAACAACGATGTGAGTTCCGTGATTTGTATGAAGCGCCACAGGTATCACAGCTGGCTATGAAAATTGACAGCCCAAGGTCAAAATATTCGCCAATAGTCCAACTTTATCGAAAGAACCAAGGAAATAGTGAAAAGGAAAGGACAATAATTTGTTTCCCCCCGATTGGCGGACTCCCTCTTCCGTTTGCGCAGCCCCAGGTACTTAGCGAGTGGGGTCGATATGGATCTGTTACGGGATTACAAATTTCTGGATATGGCCATGGAGAAAAACCATTCAAACATTATCAGGAGATGCTTTCGTGTTTTGAGCAGGGAATAGAAAAAGCAATAAATGGTAAAATGGTATTTATAGGCTGGTCTATCGGAGCCAAAATTGCTCATGATGTTGCAACTTACATGCAGAACAAAGGTATTAAAATTGATTGCTTAGTAGTAATAGATTCATACGCAACCGATGAATATTTGAATAAAAATACCAATAATAACGTTAAATTTGATTCCATGAATTTGGAAGACGTAATTGACAATTACATAATAGAGATTGAGGGAGATTTGGTGTATGGTGAGTTAAAAAAATATAATAAAGAGCAAAAATTGGTTAGGCTTACCCAAGATTTGGAATCTTTAGGAATGATTCCCTCTGGGGTGTTTCAAATCAGCCCGGGATTTGCGGAAAAGTTTATCAGATATTCATTACTGCAAGCGAATTATATGATTGAAAGGCCAATTCCAGGCTATTTTGATGGTGATGTATTAATTGTGCGCGCGAAAGCTACTAGCCGACTTTCACAGACATTAACTCTTGGGTGGGAGCGATATTGTAAAAATGTTGAAACGGTAGATATCAACTCAGATCATTTTACCCTACTTGCAGGGAATGCGGCAGAGGTCACGGCTAAAACAATTGGCAAATGGATAAAAAATCACATTTCATAATATGTAGAGGGAGATTGCCATTGGTTCTGTCGCAAATTCTGATCAGGGTTGACGTTGTTGGGCGTTGTTGCATAATTGCGCTCCCGGATTACAGTCCCCCTT
>NZ_SMMF01000059.1:0-231 GCF_009711355.1 Roseibium sp. RKSG952
AGATCCGGCGGTCGGTGAACTCCGGAACCCGGTCAAACTCCCATTGAAAGCTTCTGTAGGTGGCTGGGCCCTCGTCGTGCAATCGGTCGACCCACCAGACGAGGTTGTCCATGACCTCGACGCGCGAAACGCGGTAGTAGGCCACAAGGGCCCTGACGATCCGGCGTTTGTTCGGGTAGCACATCTTAAGTATCTCTTCGATGTGATCCAGAAGCGCGGCAAACCCCTTCC
>NZ_SMMF01000874.1:0-2041 GCF_009711355.1 Roseibium sp. RKSG952
AGAATAGCCAATACCATATTCTTTATCACGCTGGCGTTGAGTGTGTACTGGCTGAAGTATCACGCCACCAGCCAACTAACCATTCAGTTGTAAGCGAGGGACAAGACCATGACACCTGAACTGTCCCGCACTCTGAATGCACTTGGAACACTAGCCGTCAGCCTGGTCCTGGTGCTGGCATACTTCTATCAGCTCAAGCTCTATGAACTGCCCTGCCCTTTATGCTTGCTACAGCGGGTTGGTTTTGTTTCGGTGGGCGTCGGCCTCGGCCTCAATCTGCTTTATGGTGCTCGGGCTCGGCACTATGCACTTATGCTGTTGGGTGCACTGTTCGGAGTGAGCGTTGCCGTTCGCCAAATCCTTTTGCACATCGTCCCGGGAACCGGTCACTATGGATCTCCCGTTTTGGGGCTGCACTATTACACTTGGGCTGCAATCTGCTTTTTTCTGATCCTGCTCGGCACCTCGATCATGCTGATGTTCGAGAAGCAATATGAAAACGGATCAACAGAACAGCGCTTTGGCGGTAGCACACTGGCAAAAGTCGCATTCTTTATCATGCTAGGTCTAGCTGCTTTGAATGCGGTTTCCACACTGATCGAATGTGGCCCAACGGTTTGCGCTGACCCGCCGACCAGCTACAAACTCATTGACGAACTGGGCAACAACAATTGAGGATGGTTTCAACCTTCCCACAAGGAGGCACGTAGATGGGACTATTGGGCCAGCCGCTGGGCTACTATGACTACCTGACTTTCGTGGCGCTGATCCTGCTTCTGGCAGCCGTCATGGCGCTGTTTCTATTCCTCATGGGATTGCCGGGGCGGATCGCTATCAAACGCAATCATCCTCATGCTGAGGCCGTCAAGATCATGGGATGGATGGGCTTTCTGGCCGTTGTTCCGTGGGTGCACGCCTTTATGTGGGCCTTCCATGACGGCGTCACCGTCGATCTGCGGCGTATGCCGGATGATGAGCGCGACGCAATTCGGGATGAAATCAAACGCTTAGGCGGCAAAGTAAAGCCTGAGTACCGGGATCGCCTCGATACCGACGATACAGAACAGAGCTAAGGCCAGAGGAAGCAAAACAACATGTTCATGGCCCTCGGCATCACGCTGTTCTACATAATTTTTGTCTGGTTTATTTTCTTCAAGGCACAATGGCTGAAATTCAACATCACATGGGGTGTTGTGTCATTCTGGGTAGGCGCGCATCTGCTGCTGATCTTTCTGGTGGCACTGCGCTTCTTTCAGCCCTTCTCTGCCGACAGCCACGTAGTTCGCTCGACCATCCAGATCGTCCCGAGACTGACGCAGCCAACCCTTTTGACCGAAGTTCTGGTGGAGCCAAACACATGGGTCACCAAGGGAGAACCGCTGTATCGCTTTGACGATACCGTATTCTCTTTGGCGGTAGACAATGCCAAGGCTCAGTTGGTAGCCGCCGAACAGAACGCCAAAATTCTGGAACAGGATGTGATTGCGGCGACTGAGTCTATCGAACGCGCCAATGCGCAGCTCGCCTATGCCCTGACTCAAAAGGCACGATATGAAAATTTGGTCCCCGCTGGTGGTGCGCGACAGGATGAACTCGATCGTTGGAATGAGCAGGTCGCCGAGGATCAAGCACAGGTAAAAGAGGCCGAGGCCAATCTGGAAAAAGCGAACCTCGCACTGGCTTCACAGATCGATGGTGTAAACACCGGGATCATTCAGGCACAGACTCAGCTGGAAGAAGCTGAGTATTTCCTAGAAAATACAACGATATACGCACCTGAAAACGGGATGATCGTATCGCAACAAGCCCGACCCGGTCTCGTTGTGGGCGAAATTCGCTTGGGTGCTATCGCCAGTTTCGTAACCGAAGACGAGCCCTATATTCTAGCCACTTTCCGTCAGCAAAACCTGAAGTTCGTGGAACCTGGCCAACCGGTTGAAGTCGCACTGGACCTTTATCCCGGTGAGATTCTGAACGGCAAGGTCGAGGCGATCTGGTGGGCCACCAGACAGGGTCAATATCTGCCATCTGGCCGCCTGCC
>NZ_SMMF01000874.1:2308-16168 GCF_009711355.1 Roseibium sp. RKSG952
GTTTCTGCGCCGTATCAACATGCGGCTTTACTCATTCGCCAACTTCATCCGACCACTGGATATCTGAGGATGCGCATTATGAAATGGCCCAATTCCAAGAAGCATCTGTTTGGAAGGCTTATGGGAACGGCCCTATGTGCGTCGATCTTTGTTGCTTGTGCCCCTGTTGGCCCAAATTTTGTCCGCCCCAACTCACCTGTGGTAAAACAGTGGATCGAAGTAAACAGCCCAAGCGCCAGCCAGAGCAGCGGCCTGACATCTCGCAGCGCGCCCGTTGTGAAGTGGTGGGAGACATTCAACGATCCTACGCTAAACAAGCTGATTGCCGAGGCCTACGCCCAGAACCTGACATTGCAAGTGGCAGGCGCTCGCGTCCTTCAGGCTCGTGCTCAATTGGGCATCGCGTTTGGAGAGCTATACCCTCAATCCCAAGCGATCGGCGGATCACTGCAACGCCGCCAGATAAGTGACAACCTTGGACCGGTTTCCGATATCAGGCAGATCATCCCGCTGGACACTGAGTTCTCGACCTCACAAGTCGGCTTTGACGCACAGTGGGAACTTGATGTTTGGGGCGCACAGCGACGTGGCGTTCAGGCGGCCCGGTCCAATCTGGCCTTGCAGGTTGCCAACTATGACGATGCGCTCGTTACCCTTACCGGGGACGTCGCTGCGCTGTACATCAATATCCGCGCTTTGCAGGAGTCACTCGCGATCGCACGCGAGAACATAAAGTTGCAGCAGGAATCCGCAGATCTCACACAACTCCGCTTCAACAACGGTGTCACGACCGAGCTGGACGTGCAGGAATCAACCGCCCTGCTGAACAACACCAAAGCCTTGGTGCCGACGATTGAAAGCGACCTGCAGCAAGCCAAGAACGCGCTTGCGGTGCTACTTGGCGCAACTCCGTCGCGCATGACGAACCTGCTGGGTAACTACGGTCGCATTCCAACCGCACGATCTAACGTCGCTGTAGGGGTTCCCGCTGAACTGCTGCGCAGGAGACCGGACGTCAGAGCAGCTGAGTTGGCTGCAGCGACCCAATCCGCGCAGGTTGGTATCGCCATGGCAGATCTCTATCCGCAATTCATACTGTCTGGCTCTGTTGGCCTTCAGGCTTCGGGTGGTCGCGATCTGTTCAGCTCGAACAGCAACACGGGTCTGGCAAGCGCCGGGGTAGTCTGGAACGTGCTGAACTACGGGCGCATACAGAACAACGTCCGGGCACAGGACGCCGCCTATCAGGCGTTGATCGCAAACTACCAGAACACGGTTCTGACCGCCTACTCTGAGGTGGAAAGCGCGATGGTCGCCTATGCTGAGGCACGTAAGCAGGTAACGTTCTATCAACGCAGTGTCGATGCATCCCGCAAGGCGGCCGCCATCGCAGTCGACCAGTATCGTGACGGCATCGCCAGCTATTCCAGAATTCTGAATACGCAAACCGCCCTGCTGCGTTCTCAGGCCAATCTGATTGAGGCAAGGCAACAGGTTTCTGCCAACCTGGTTGCCGTTTACAAGGGACTGGGTGGCGGCTGGCAAATCCGGCAAAATCAGGAGTTTCTGCCTGAAACCGTGCTTGCCGAAATGGCTTACCGTACGGATTGGGGCGACCTGCTAGAGGAAACGCCAACACGCGCCAGCCTGAACTGAAGGATTACTTCGTCAGCCCCCGCAGACCACCCGAGATCAGAATGTTCACCTCGTAAAGGATACGCGGTGCAGCCAGCCCCCCAGGGCTGGCTAGATAGTTCGGGCTCCACTCCGGTTCGAATTTCTGTTTGAATGAGCGCAATCCTTCAAAGTGATAGAATTGCTCGCCATGCTCATAGACGAACCCGCCAATCCGGTTCCAAAGTGACGCCAACTGCCGATTTTCAATGCCCGAAAAAGGCGCTGCGCCAAGAGAAAACCAATGGAAACCCTGCTCGGATCCCCAGACCATCATTTCCGCAAACAGAGCATCCATAACAAAGCTGGGGCTGTCAGGCTCATACCGCATCAGATCCAGCGATAATTCGGACTTATTTCCACCCTGAAACAGATTGGCAAATGCAACGATCTTTCCCGTTTCGCCATTTTTCAAAATCGCATGATCAAAGTAAGACAGGTATTCCTCGTCAAAACCGCCAAGGGCAAAGCCTTTTTCCTCACCAGATTTACCGGCAAGCCAGTCATCGGAAATCTGACGCAGCTCCGGAAGTATTGGGGCCAATTTCTCTTTCGGAACGATCTCGAATACATACCCCTCTCGCTCGGCACGGTTCTTGGCCTGCCGAAAACGCTTGCGCGGCTTTCCGTCCAGAGAGAAATCCTCAAGAGGAACGCGGGCAACCTCTCCGATCTTCAGGATCGAAAGTCCCAAATCCAGAAACGTGGGCAGATACTTGGTCGACACACTATAAAATGCGCAAAGCTTTCCTTCGCGATCCGCCATCTCGCGCAACTGCCAGATCAGTTGTTGACCAGCATGCTCTTCACCAACCGGTTCACCTTTACTGATCAGGGCATTGCCCGTATCGGCGTAAGCGATGAATGCAGTTTCATCGGGGGAGATCAGGAACTGCTTGTCACCGGTCAGGGAAATCTGCGCCTCAGTGTCTTCGCTTTCCATCACAAGGCGTTCAACAACCTCGGGAATTTCAGTGCGCTTTACCTGAGGAATTTCGCGCCCGAATAGCGAATTCACGGCAACGACACCCAATATCACCGCAACAACCAGACTCGATCGCAGGAACCGTGACGCATCACCATTCCAGGCAAATTCCCACCACAAAGCGTTCTGGTACTCAACGTGTTTATAGGCAAACAAGCCGACCCAAAAGATCACAGCCAGCAACGCGATGACACTGACAAGCCAGGGTATATTCAGACGAAAGATTGACGCTCCGCTGACCCTGTAAAAAGCCCCCTTGAACAACGCGAGGAGTGCGATTGTACCCAACATGCTGAGCGCTTCATGTGTGTCCAATCCCTTTGCAAGCGAAGCAAAGAAACCGGCCAGCATCAGGATCATGGCAACGATCCAAGCCCGGTACAGCTTGCGGAACAACCCTCGGGACACAAGGATCAACAGCACGCCTACCGCACTGCCCACCAAATGTGAGGCTTCGACAAAGGACAAAGGCAGAAACTCTCGCAATGCACCCAGACTCTGCGAACTGGCTGGCAAGGCGCCGGATACAAGCAAGATCACACCAGCTACTGCCGCAATACCCGCTGCTACCATCGGGACAATTGGCCGGATCACCCTGTAGACCCATGTTGCAGCCCCACCGATCCTATGGCGTTGGGTCAATGCTGATGCGACTGCGATGGATACGCTTGCGATACCAAATGGCAGAAACGTGTAAACCACCCGATAGAGCAGCAACGCAGCGATCACATCCGATCGCCCCGATGCGCCCAATCCGGCAATCAACGTTGCCTCGAATACCCCCAGGCCACCCGGTGCGTGGCTTAATATGCCGACCGCGATAGCCGCGATATAAATTGTAAAAAAGTACGGGTAGCCAACACCAAGATCATCGGGCATCAGCACATAAAGTGCCATGGATGCTCCGAACAGGTCACCAACGGCGGCGACAGTCAGCAAACCAGCCAGACGCCCTCCGGGAAGATTGAAACCAACCCCAGCGAAAGCAAGCCGGCGACCACCGCTCGAAAGCCAGATAAAGAGTGAGATCAGACCAATAAGCATGGCGACACCGATCGAGGTTTCGGTGATCTCACTTATCGGCATCACCTTCGAGATACCGTCTGGGTGAGTAGTCAACAGAATGCCCAGTATCAGAACCAATCCCATCCAGAATGCGACCCATGAAGTGGCGATCACTCCGGCCACGCGACCCAAATCAAGCCCCAGAGATGCGTATATGCGATACCGAATGGCGGTTCCTGTTATGTATGAAAAGCCGAGGCAGTTCGAAACCGCATAGCCGCTAGCCCCCGCCATTCCGGCGACCGGCAGCGGCACCTTTCCTTCAGCGACGCTCTGAACCGCGAAAACATCGTAAAATGAAAGTGAGAGAAAACTGAAAGCTGTCCAGCAAACGGCAAAGAACAACAGACGCCATGATGTGCCTGCAATGTCGGCTTTGACATCCGCCCACTTCACATGCGCAGACAGATCATGCAGCACCGTCAGTGCAATCAGCGTGATCAACAGTGGAATTGCCAGCCTGACCCAAGGTTTTTCCAGCAACTCGGTAATGCGTTCTACCCAACGCACCGCTCGCGATTCTTCGCCTGTTTCTTGTATGGACATATTGAGCTTCCCTGCCCTGCTGCCGCATTTGGACCAATGGATCTCGCAGCAAGAAATATGCCCCGAAATCAAATCGGTCGGTTACCGAACTTTGGCACAATTTCGTTGATCTTCAAAGCACTGCACGCCAGGAAGGACAGGAACTGAAAAGCAGAGGTCAATAACGTCCCTTGCGGGTCGACAGCAGCAGATTGGTTTCTGAACGCGTAATCCCTTCCATCCGGCGTATCTGGAACAGGACCTCATCCAGCTCAGCCAACGTATCTGCCCAGATTTCCGCAATCAGGTCCCAGCTGCCATTGGTCGTGTGTACTGCCCGCACCTGCCGCATGGCTGCTATTCTGGCCATAATTCTCTCGGTTCCGCGCCCTTCGATCTCAAGCATCATGAGACCGCGCACCGGGCTTTCCGCAACATCGCGGCGGGTCAGCACTGTAAAGCCAACGATCTCGCCCGATTGCTTCAATCGTTGAAGCCTGCTGCGCACCGTGGTCCGCGTCACACCCAGCAGTTCGGCCAGTTCAGATAACGAGGCACGGGCATCCCGATGCAGAGCGCTGAGCAATCGACTATCCAAATCGTCCATATGTGCTTTCCAATTTGTATGAGAGGGTTTCATTTTGAACATTTTGCTATCTTCCTGCAACCCATGCTGAGCCGGTAAATGAACGTATGGATAAAAAGAACGTCATTCTGATCGGCGCTCCGATGGACGCCGGCAAACAGCGTCAGGGCTGCCGGATGGGTCCCGACGCCTATCGCGTCGCAGGTATCGAAGCAGCGTTGGCAACTTTGGGCCACACCGTCACAGATCTAGGCGATACACGACCTGATGTCGTCGATATGCCCGAGCATTCACATCTGTTTGCTCTGCCTGAGTGTGTGGGTTGGACGCAGGCCCTGAGCCGTGCCGCAGAGGAAGCAGCAACGCAAGGCCTCCCAATTTTCATGGGCGGGGATCATGCGCTATCGATGGGCACCGTTACTGGTATGGCCGCTCATGCCCAAAAGATCGATCGCCCTCTGTTCGTTTTGTGGCTGGATGCCCATAGTGACTTTCACACGCCGAACAGCACCGGCAGCGGAAACCTGCACGGAACGCCCGTCGCCTATTTCACGGGACAACCCGGCTTTGATGCGTTTCCCAAAGTTGCCGCGCACGTCCCTACGGACCGCGTCGGCATGATTGGCCTGCGTTCAGTGGACCCGGAAGAGCGCGCAGCACTGGAAAAAGACAGTGCAATGCTGGCTGACATGCGCACCATCGACGAACACGGGATCAAGGCCCCGCTGCTGGCATTCCTTGACAAGGTCCGCGCCGCCAACGGCATTTTGCATGTTTCGCTGGACGTGGACTTTCTGGATCCTGCCATCGCGCCTGCCGTTGGAACAACGGTACCAGGCGGCGCAACCGAGCGCGAAGTACATCTGGTCATGGAATTGCTGCACGAAAGCGGGCTGGTCTGTTCGCTGGATCTGGTCGAGTTGAACCCATTTCTGGATGAGCGCGGCCGGACCGCCAAGCTGATGGTCGATCTGGCTGCATCGTTGCTTGGCCGTCGCATCTTTGACCGCCCGACGCGGAGTTTCTGATGCTATCACTTCAGGCCCCCCCCGCTGTTGTGATGATCCGTCCACATGCGTTTACTTCGAATCCCGAAACGCATGGCGACAATGCCTTTCAAACACTTTCCAATCGCTCAGTCGAAGCGACCTCAATGGCCGCACGGGATGAACATGATCGCGCTGTTGAGCAATTGCGTTCGGCCGGCGTCACGGTTCACGTCTTTGATGACGAAGGTCAGGACAATACGCCGGACAGCGTGTTTCCGAATAACTGGTTTTCGACCCATCATGGCGGGCATGTAGCAATCTATCCAATGTTCGTCCCTTCACGCAGGCGCGAACGGCGGATGGATGTGATCGAGCTGCTCAAACAGGAGTACCGCGTTCAGGACGTGATTGACTATTCGGGTTTGGAACAAGATGACCTTGCACTGGAAGGCACTGGTGCGATGGTGCTCGACCATGTGGGGCGCATTGCTTATACGGTCAAATCCAATCGCGCAGACCCGGTCCTGCTTGAACGCTTTTGCACGCATTTCAACTATGAACCGATCGCATTCGAAGCACGTGACGTTGATGGTCGTGACGTTTATCACACCAATGTTCTCATGGGCATTGGAACGCATTATGCCCTGATTTGTCTGGATATGATTGCAGACACCGAACGCCGCCAGACTGTTCGTAACCGGCTGGAGGAATCCGGGCGAACAGTGATCGATCTCAGCCACGAACAGATTGCGGAATTCGCGGGAAACGCAATCGAGCTCTCGGGACGCGATGGATTGGTCCTTGCGCTTTCCAGCCGCGCGCTTGCAGCGCTCAGACCCGAACAGATTCAAACAATCGAAGCGAGCGCGACGCCGCTGCCGCTCTCGGTTCCCACAATTGAAACAGCAGGTGGATCGGTGCGGTGTATGATCGCCGGCATCCACCTTTCGCGCCGATAGGAGTGCATGATGCAACCATCAGACAAGGCCCTTGTACCCTTCGTTTCCGTCGACAACATGATGCAGCTTGTGCACCACATCGGTGTCGAGCGGGTGATCACCGAAATTGCGGCTCAGATCGAATCCGATTTCAAACGTTGGGAAAGCTTTGACAAAACGCCCCGCATTCCGGCGCATTCACCCCATGGCGTGATCGAGCTGATGCCCACCTCGGATGGTGAGGCCTACGGGTTCAAATACGTCAACGGCCACCCCAAGAACACCTCGGAAGGGCTGCAAACCGTCACAGCGTTTGGACTTCTGGCGGATGTCTACACCGGCTACCCTACGCTGCTAACTGAAATGACCATCCTGACAGCTTTGCGGACGGCGGCGACATCGGCACTTGTGGGCAGCTATCTCGCGCCGAAGGGTGCGACCACGATGGCGATGATCGGCAATGGGGCTCAGTCAGAGTTCCAGTGCCTCGCATTCAAGGCGATGTGCGGAATTGATACGGTTCGACTGTATGACATCGACGCCAACGCCACAGCCAAATGCGCAACCAACTTGCAAGGCAAAGGGCTTACGGTTGTCCCGTGCAAAACGGCTGAAGAGGCAATTGAGGGCGCCCAGATCATCACCACCTGCACCGCTGACAAGAAATATGCCACGATCCTGACGGACAACATGGTCGGACCCGGCGTCCACATCAATGCCATTGGTGGCGATTGCCCGGGCAAGACTGAACTGCACAGTGACATTCTGTTGCGATCCGAAATCTTTGTGGAATATCCTGAGCAAACACGGATTGAGGGTGAAATTCAGGCACTTGATGACGATCATCCGGTAACTGAAATGTGGCAAGTGATGACTGGTCAGGCCAAAGGGCGAACCGATGATCGGCAGATCACATTGTTCGACAGTGTAGGCTTCGCGATCGAAGATTTTTCGGCTCTGCGCTATATCAAAACAGCGATTGAAGGCACTGAATTCTTTGAGCCTTTGGATATGCTCGCAGACCCTGACGATCCACGTGACCTGTATGGAATGTTGATGCGGGCAAAATAAGAACCCGCACATTCAGGCAACTCGCCCCGGCCATTGGCCGGGGCTTTTTTCTATCCTGCAAGGGATGGCAGATACAAAACGATACCCGGGAACGCGACCAGCAGCGCGATGGTAACTGCGTCAGCCACAAAGAACGGTGTGACACCCTTGAAGACATCCTGAACGCTCAGATCCGGACGTACACCTGCAACCACAAAACAGTTCAGGCCAATGGGCGGCGTGATCAGACAGAACTCTGCCATTTTGACCACCAAGATGCCGAACCAGATCGCACACATGGGGCCGGACATACCAAAGGTACTTTCGGCAGCACTCACAGCTTCACCACCGTTCAGAGCCATCACAGCCGGATACACCACAGGCAGCGTCAGCAGCAGCATACCGATGGCATCCATGAACATACCCAGCACCGCATAAGCCAGCAGGATGCAGATCAGAATCAGCATCGGTGACATTTCGAGCGAGGTTATCCAATCCGAGAATGCCCCCGGCAGGTCCGCAAAACCCAGAAACCGAACATAGATCAGAACGCCCCAGATGATGGCAAAGATCATCGCCGTCAGCTTTGCGGTCTCTAGCAGCGCTGATTTGAACTCGGCCCAACGCATGCCGTGAAACAGCGCAAAGCAGAACACGATAAAGGCTCCGATGGCTCCACCTTCCGTTGGTGTACCCCATGCGTCTTCACCGAACGGGTTATAGACAAAGCAGATGATGATCAGAACCACGGCAACAATTGGCAACGCACCGGGCAATGACGAGAAACGCTGTTTCCATGTGAACCCTCTGACTGGCGGTCCCACGGATTTGAAGACCACTGCGATGCCAACGATCAGCAACCCATAGATCAGCGCCGAGAAGGCGCCGGGAATAAACCCTGCAAGCAGCAGCATACCCACGTTCTGTTCAACAATGATCGCATAGATCACGAGGATCGCCGACGGCGGTATGAGCGACGCCAACGTACCCCCGGCAGCCACCACGCCAGCCGCAAAGCGTTTGTTGTAACCGACATCCAGCATTTCAGGGATTGCGATACGGGCGAACACCGCCGACGTGGCAACAGATGCGCCAGAAACGGCTGCAAAACCTGCCGTCGCAAATACTGTCGAAACCGCAAGCCCCCCCGGGACCCAGGCAATCCAGCGCTTGGCCGCCTCGAACAAAGCCCGGGTCAGCCCTGCGTAATAAGCGAGGTATCCGATCAGGATGAATGTCGGGATCAGGCTGAGCGTATGTGATGCAACCTTAGAATGCGGCACCTGCCCCGCTGTCTTTACGGCAACGGTCAGCGCCTTTCCGAAACGATCCGGATCATAGCCAAACTTGGCCCAGAAAATCCAGACAAGCCCGACGAGCCCAGCCAACCCCGCAGCAAAGGCAACGCGCATTCCGGTGACGACAAGAACCAACAGGCCGCCTGTAACCCACAGGCCAATTTCGATCGTGTCCATGTGTTAGTCCTGCCCTTCAAACTGCTCGGCTTCGGCAGCTGCCTGCGCCGCCGCGTCTTGTATCAACGGCACCGCAACCGGAGTTTCCAACCCCAGCAGGAAAGCACGCCCATATCCCCACACTTGCAGAACCAAGCGAACACAAAGCACCGAAAATGCTACGGGTGCCAATAGTTTGGCAGGCCAAATCGGGATGCCGATATCGATCGAGCTGTCGCGGCTCCACATCGGGGCACCAAAATCAAAAGACCGGTCAAAATGCGCCCAACTGCCCCAGACCAGCGCCAGCATGAGAACAAGGATCAGCACGACTGACAACAGTTCGAACAACCACAGCGCCCGACCATGCAGACGAGAGATTACGATATCCATGCGAATATGCCCGCCGTCACGCTGAACATAAGATATGCCAAGAAATGCGATCAGCGGCATCATCTGTTCGATCCAGTCCACGTAACCCGGCAAGGGTACATTGACTGCGTTGCGCCCGCTGACGGAAATCACAGCCAGCAGCATCAATCCAAACACCGCCAGCCCGCTTATGAGGGCAAGAAACTTCTCAATCCCAAGCAAACGACGATCAAGACGGCTGAGCAGACTGCCGTCTTCCAATACCGTGGCCTGTCCTGCCATCCGGTAATCCCCTGTTTCTGAAAGTGACCGGGCGCCTTCTGGCGCCCGGGTTTTGTCGATCAGTTACCGCTGCGTTGCTGTTGCAACGTCGTCTGTACCAGATCATAGAGATCCTGCGCAGGCAGGCCCTGAGCGGACATGTCGGCAATCCACTGTTCGCGGATCGGGTCTGCTGCCTTGGCGCGGAAATCGGCAATTACAGCGTCGTCGATCATGACTTTCTGAACGCCTTTTTCATCAAGCACACCGTCCCATTTCTCGAGCAACGAGCCATAATTTGCCAGATAATGGTCGATGGCTTCGTCAATCGAACTGTCCAGCGCTTCACGATGTTCCGGCGACAGCGCTTCGTATGCTTCGATATTCACAACCACCGGGCAGTTCACCGTTCCGGGGTTCAGGTTGGCGGTCCACCAATCTGCTTCGTTGATGGTTCCGAACGACAAATGTGCGTGCTGTGCAAACGCTACGGTGTCAACCACACCGGATTCCATTGCGTTGTAGGCTTCGGTTGCGGGCACGGATGTGGGCACACCCCCTACTGCTTCGAACGCCTGACCCAGACCACCGGTTGCGCGGACACGCATACCATCGAACTCAGCCAGTTCATCCCGCGGATCACCGGTTCCGACCAGATTGTACTGCGGCATCGGCGAGGTCATGATGATGCGCGCGTTCCACTGCGCCATCTCATCCTTTACAGCCGGATGATCATATACTGCATGACTAACAGCCACTTCTTCGTCCAGCGTGTTTACACCCAGGAACGGAAGCTCAAGCACGGTAATGGCACGGTTCTTGTCGCGGTGATATCCAGCACAGAACTGAGCCATTTCAAACGCGCCGATTTCGATGCCGTCCAGATTCTCTTTCGGCTTTGAGAGGCCGCCATAGCTGACGTTGATCGTGAAATCGCCGCCGGTCTTTTCACTCACCAGTTCTGCAAGCTTTTCAACATGTTCGGTGAATGCGCGGCGCTTACCCCAGACTGAGGCGTTCCATTCTGTTGCGACGGCTTCTGACGCGAACGCAACACCCAAAGCGGCAACAGCAGCGCCGCTCAACATCTTTTTCATAGTGATTTCTCCCATTGTTGCACCCCCTTGCCGGGGCGCTTAGGCCCAAAGCTAGCGCCAACATCGGTATGTGCCAACCCCCGGGTGACATTCCTGATCAAGGGTGAACGGAACCGTCATGCGCTAACAACCAAAAGATGATTCCAGAATGACTTTTACTGAATATCGAGAGGCCGATTGCGACCTTAGAAATCCGTTACAGCCAAGTCATTATTTTCAATGTATTTTCACAAATCACACGAGATTATATTTACAGATTTTCAAGGTATGATGAAACTAATTTACAAACTAATCCTGAGATATCTGTAATTTATTTCATTGTTTTCAGCTCTCCGTATTATTGCCACCAGGGAGGATATGGGTCGACATTGCCGGTTCAGCAGGCAAAATCGGCCCAGTTCAATATAGTCCAGAGGGAGGAGCCTCAGAATGACAACCGCTGCCCAGGCAGATGCCACGACCTTTCCGCCGTCCGCCGACACTGTAGCCCGCGCGCATGTCAACGCTGAAAAATACAACGAGATGTATGCGGCCTCCATCAACGACCCTGTGGCGTTCTGGGATGAGCAAGGCAAGCGTGTGGATTGGATCAAGCCCTACACGCAGGTCAAGGATGTCAGCTATGACTTTGGCTCGGTTGGAATCAACTGGTATGCAGACGGGACGCTGAACGTTTCCGCCAACTGCCTGGATCGACATCTGAAAACCCGCAGCGATCAGACGGCCATCATCTGGGAACCGGATGATCCAAATGACGAAGCGCAGCACATCACTTATGCCGAGCTGCACCGTCGCACCTGCCGGATGGCCAACATTCTGGAATCGATGGGCGTGCGCAAAGGCGACCGGGTCGTTATCTATCTGCCGATGATCCCCGAGGCGGCCTATGCCATGCTGGCATGCGCCCGGATCGGCGCAATCCATTCGATTGTTTTTGCTGGATTTTCCCCCGACGCTCTGGCTGCCAGGATCAATGGCTGTGACGCCAAGGTTGTCATCACCGCAGACGAAGCCCCTCGTGGTGGTCGTAAAACCCCGCTGAAATCCAACGCCGACGCTGCCCTGCTGCACTGCAAGGACACCGTGAAGTGCCTAGTCGTAAAACGCACCGGAGGCCAGACCACCTGGATCAACGGTCGCGACTATGACTACAACGAAATGGCGCTTGAGGCGGATGACTACTGCGCGCCAACTGAGATGAGCGCCGAAGACCCTCTGTTCATCCTTTACACCTCAGGCTCGACCGGTCAGCCCAAAGGTGTCGTCCACACGACCGGCGGATATCTGGTCTATGCGGCGATGACGCATGAGATCACGTTCGATTACCATGAAGGTGACATCTATTGGTGTACCGCGGATGTTGGCTGGGTCACGGGCCACAGCTATATCGTCTATGGCCCGCTGGCCAACGGTGCGACCACACTGATGTTCGAAGGTGTGCCCACCTATCCGGACGCCTCGCGCTTCTGGCAAGTTTGCGAAAAGCACAAGGTGAACCAGTTCTATACCGCTCCAACTGCGTTGCGCGCTCTGATGGGGCAAGGCAACCAGTGGGTCGAGAAGTGCGACCTGAGCGATCTGCGCACGTTGGGCACAGTCGGCGAGCCGATCAATCCAGAGGCCTGGAACTGGTATAACGAAGTGGTTGGCGGTGGACGTTGCCCAATCGTCGACACCTGGTGGCAAACCGAAACTGGCGGTCACTTGATGACTCCCCTGCCCGGTGCTCACGCGATGAAGCCCGGCTCGGCAATGAAACCGTTCTTTGGCATTCAGCCCGTGGTTCTGGACCCTCAGTCCGGCGTCGAGATCAACGGCAATGGCGTCGAAGGCGTTCTGTGCATCAAGGACAGCTGGCCCGGCCAAATGCGCACCGTTTGGGGAGATCACGAACGGTTCGAGAAGACATATTTTTCAGACTACAAAGGCTACTATTTCACCGGTGACGGCTGCCGCCGTGACGAGGATGGTGACTACTGGATCACCGGCCGTGTTGACGACGTGATCAACGTCTCAGGTCACCGTATGGGCACTGCCGAGGTCGAAAGCGCTCTGGTCGCACATGCCGCTGTGGCCGAGGCCGCTGTGGTTGGCTACCCACATGAAATCAAAGGGCAAGGTATCTACTGCTACGTCACTTTAATGAACGACCGTGAACCTTCGGATGAGCTGTTGAAAGAGCTGCGCACCTGGGTACGGACCGAGATCGGCCCGATAGCGTCGCCCGATGTAATCCAATGGGCCCCTGGCCTGCCCAAGACCCGTTCTGGCAAGATCATGCGTCGTATCCTGCGCAAGATTGCCGAGAACGACTTTGGCTCGCTAGGTGACACCTCGACTCTGGCCGATCCTTCGGTGGTCGAAGATCTGATTGAAAACCGTGCGAACAGGTGAGGATGTGATGGACGCTGCCACGATCACCACACCCGCTGTTCTGATCCTTCTCGGCCCTCCGGGCGCCGGGAAGGGTACCCAGGCGAGGATGCTCGAAGACAAGTTTGGACTGGTCCAGCTCAGCACCGGCGACCTGCTGCGCGCCGCTGTTGCGGCCGGGACAGAGGCTGGCAAAGCCGCGAAGGCGGTAATGGAGGCCGGTGATCTGGTCAGTGACGAGATCGTCATCGCTATTCTGCGGGATCGCCTGGCTGAACCGGACTGTGCCAAGGGCGTCATTCTGGACGGTTTCCCGCGCACCACGGTTCAGGCCGAGGCACTGGACGGGCTGCTGGCGGAAACCGGGCAGAAGATCAACGCAGCGATCAGCCTTGAGGTTGAAGACGCTGAAATGGTGAAACGCATCTCGGGTCGCTACACCTGCGCCGGATGTGGCGAAGGATACCACGACACGTTCAAGGTCCCGGCGG
>NZ_SMMF01000874.1:16269-17839 GCF_009711355.1 Roseibium sp. RKSG952
CAAGTGTGGCAGCACAGAGTTCAAGCGCCGAGCCGATGACAACGCCGAGACAGTTGCATCGCGTCTGGCGGCCTATCACGCGCAGACCGCGCCGCTGATTACTTACTACCAAGATCATGGGGTTCTGAAAGGCCTGAACGCCATGGGCAATATCAACGACATCGCAGGCAATCTGGAAAGGATCGTCAACGACGCGATGAACTAAGGGAAGTCGGCCCGCCCTGAACAAGGGCCGAATTCCTAAAGAATACTTCAATGGACCCGCCTTGGCGGACCGGAGAAGTCTTGCCTGATGCCACGCGGGTATTCGGCATATCAAAAAGCGGCCCTGCGCGCTGGAGGAAATGGACAAAGGGTCGCCCAAGGAGGAAGCAAGGAGGAACCCGCAATGGCGGATCAATCAACAAACTCCGCGCAGACTGCCGAGTCCGATAAGGGCTATTGGCAGGCCAACCTGCGCCTTATCGTCATCAGCCTGATCATCTGGGCGCTGGTGTCATTTGGATTCGGCATCCTGCTGCGTCCGCTGCTGTCAGGTATCCCCGTAGGCGGCACTGATCTGGGCTTTTGGTTCGCCCAGCAGGGATCGATTCTGGTCTTTCTGGTGCTGATCTTCAACTACGCCTGGCGCATGAACAAGCTGGACGCTGAATACGGCGTGGACGAGGAGTAAGCGGAATGGACCAGTTTACAATCAACCTGCTGTTTGTGGGCGCGTCCTTTGCGCTATACATCGGCATCGCGATCTGGGCCCGCGCGGGTTCCACATCGGAATTCTACGCCGCCGGGCGCGGCGTTCACCCGGTCACCAACGGCATGGCGACAGCGGCGGACTGGATGTCTGCGGCCTCGTTCATCTCGATGGCTGGCCTCATCGCCTTTACCGGCTATGACAACAGCTCGTTCCTGATGGGCTGGACCGGTGGCTACGTTCTGCTGGCACTGCTGCTTGCCCCTTACCTGCGTAAGTTTGGCAAATTCACGGTATCAGAGTTCATTGGCGACCGTTTTTACAGTCAGACCGCGCGCATCGTTGCGGTAATCTGCCTGATCGTAGCTTCCGTGACCTACGTGATCGGCCAGATGACCGGCGTTGGCGTGGCCTTTGGCCGCTTCCTCGAAGTGTCAAACACCACAGGGTTGTTGATTGGTGCAGGCGTTGTGTTTGCCTACGCGGTGTTTGGCGGGATGAAGGGCGTGACCTATACTCAGGTCGCTCAGTACTGCGTACTGATCACCGCCTATACTATCCCGGCCATTTTCATCTCGTTGCAGCTGACAGGTAATCCAATTCCTGCTCTGGGTCTGTTCGGTGATACTGCCGGCGGTGAGCCACTGCTGACCAAACTGGACGCCATCGTGACCGAGCTGGGCTTCAACGACTACACTGCCCATCATTCGAATACGCTGAACATGGTGTTGTTTACGCTGTCGCTGATGATCGGTACCGCCGGTCTGCCGCACGTAATCATGCGCTTCTTCACCGTACCGAAAGTATCTGACGCACGTTGGTCCGCTGGCTGGGCGCTGGTCTTCATCGCGCTGCTGTATCTGACCGCACCTGCGGTTG
>NZ_SMMF01000874.1:18006-23467 GCF_009711355.1 Roseibium sp. RKSG952
CATGATGTGGCCCAATGGTGGCATTGATGGCGGTGCTGTGAAGGTCGAACAGATCGACAATGACGCGCGTTATGACTGGATGGCCACGTGGAAGAAAACCGGCCTGCTGGACTGGGAAGACAAGAACGGCGACGGCAAGATCCAGTACTATAACGACAAGAATGCCGACATGCAGGCGCTTGCCGAAGAAAAAGGCTGGGTCGGTAACGAGCTGACTAAGTTCAACCGCGATATCCTGGTTCTGGCCAACCCCGAAATTGCCAACCTGCCGGGTTGGGTGATCGGTCTGGTTGCTGCCGGTGGTCTTGCGGCCGCTCTGTCGACCGCCGCAGGTCTGCTGCTGGCGATTTCGTCGGCTGTGTCCCACGACCTTATCAAGGGTGCAATCAACCCGCAGATCTCGGAAAAGGGTGAACTGTTGTCAGCGCGGATCGCAATGGCTGTGGCCATTGTTGTTGCAACCTATCTGGGTCTGAACCCACCGGGCTTTGCGGCGCAGACGGTTGCCTTGGCCTTTGGTCTGGCGGCAGCCTCGATCTTCCCGGCGCTGATGATGGGGATCTTCTCGACCCGCATCAACAACACCGGTGCCGTTGCAGGTATGCTGGCCGGTCTGACCGTGACCCTGGTCTACATCTTCCTGCACAAGGGCTGGCTGTTCATTCCGGGCACCAACTCGTTCACCGATGCTGACCCGCTGCTGGGTCCGATCAAGTCGACCTCGTTCGGCGCAATCGGTGCAATGGTCAACTTCGGCGTCGCCTATGTGGTTTCCGGCATGACCAAGGAGACCCCACAGGAGATCAAAGATATGGTCGAAAGCATCCGCATTCCCCGTGGTGCGGGCGCAGCTCAGGACCATTGAGCATGATGCGGCCACTGGCTACTTTCCAAGGGCCGCGTCTTTCGACTGACTATTCCCGCCCGGCATTCCACCGGGCGGGATTTTTCCAGAATACCGGAGAAATCTGATGCCCCTGTCCCATGACCAGATCACCCGGTTCCTGAAATCCGTTCATCCCTATGACGCTCTGCCTGCCCCTGTGCTCGAGCAAGTCGCAAAACAGATCGAGGTCTGGGAGGTTGATGAGGATTCAGAAGTTTACGATCTGGGCCATACATTGCCCGGCGTATTCGTCATCTATGAAGGTCAGGTTGAAATCACGGATGAGAATGGTGCCATCGTGTCCCATCTCGGTCTTCGTAATTCTTTCGGTGAGCGGGGCCTGCTCAAAAACGGCAAGGCCGCCACCAAGGCGCGGGCGCATGCCCCATCCATTCTGATAGTCCTGCCTCCGGCTCTGGTGCGTGAGTTGATTGACGGGCATGACGTCGTTTCCAAATTCTTCAACCGCAGCCGGGGTGAGCGGGCTGGTCCGCAAAGTCTGGCCACCAGCTCGGTCGACATTCTGATGGCCTCGGATCCAACGACCTGCCCCCCTTCCACCCCAGTTCAGCACGCTGCACGGACGATGCGGGACAAGGGGATATCCTCACTTTGCGTGACCGACGACGACAACCTGCTGGGTATCGCAACCCTGCGAGACATTTCGGGAAAGTACGTCGCAGATGCGATGGCGCCAGATACGCCAATCTCGGCGATCATGACGCGCAACCCGATCACGCTGTCCCCCACAGATATCGGCTCTGACGTGCTTCACGTCATGATGGAACGCGGCATCGGCCATATTCCCATCACCGACCATGGCCGGCTTGTGGGCATAGTGACCCAGACAGATCTTACACATTATCAAGCTGTAAGTTCGGCCGAGCTTGTACGCAGGATAGCGCAGGCAAATTCAGCTGAGGAAATGGCGTCGGTCACAGCCGAAATACCGCAGCTGCTGGTGCAATTGGTGGCTAGTGGAAACCGGCATGAGATTGTGACCCGCCTCATCACCGATATTGCCGACACGGTGACGCGCCGACTACTCGCTTTGGCGGAACAGAAGATGGGCCCACCGCCGGTGCCGTATCTGTGGCTGGCCTGCGGCTCTCAGGGTCGACAGGAACAGACAGGCGTATCGGACCAGGACAACTGCATGATACTGGATGACGGCGTGTCCGATGCCGACATGACCTACTTCCACGCTCTGGCAAAGTTTGTTTCTGATGGATTGGACGCATGTGGGTATTTCTATTGCCCCGGGGACATGATGGCGACAAACCCACGCTGGTGTCAGCCTGCCCGTGTCTGGCGCGATTATTTTAGTGGTTGGATCAACAAGCCAAACCCCGAGGCGCAGATGCTGGCTTCCGTCATGTTCGACCTGCGCCCCATCGGTGGTGCGTTCGAGCTGTTCTCGGACCTGCAAGCAGATACGCTTGCCAAAGCCAACACCAATTCGATCTTTGTGGCCCATATGATCTCCAACTCGCTAAAGCACACACCACCGCTGAGCTTGTTGCGCGGATTTGCGACGATACGTTCGGGCGAGCATCGCAATACTCTGGATCTGAAGCACAACGGCGTTGTGCCGGTGGTCGATCTCGCCCGCATCTACAGCCTGCAAGGGCAACTGACCCCAGCGAACACACGTGCCCGCCTGAAAGCTGCCGAAAGCGCGGGTGTGCTCAGCGCATCAGGTGCTCGGGATTTGCTGGATGCGTATGATCTGATTGCTGAAACGCGGCTTGAACATCAGGTAAGACTGGTCAAATCCGGTGAAAAGCCAGACAACTACATGCCGCCCTCAGCCTTGTCCGACTTTGAGCGAAGTCATCTACGCGATGCATTTGTCGTGGTAAAAACGATGCAATCAGCGGTTGGGCATGGCAAGGGTATGTTGAGCTGACCTGCGGGCGGCCAAATCGGGAAACTGAAGGCGCAGATAGCGGGAAATACGGAGAAGCAGAATGTTTCTGGAACTGGTAGGCACAATCTTCGCAGGGCTCGCCTTTGCAGGTATCGTCATGGTGCTGAACAAGATGACGGGTGGCCGCCTGCCCCGTTGGGCCGCGCCGGTTGCCGCCGGTGTGGGCATGATCAGCATGACGGTCGCCAGCGAATACTCCTGGTACAAACGCACAAAGGACACCCTGCCCGAAGGTTTGGCAGTAATCCAAGAGGTTGAAAGCCGTGCTTTCTATCGTCCCTGGACTTACGCTGTTCCCTTCATTGATCGCTTTGCAGCCATCGACACAGTATCGGTTCGCACCCATGAGCAAGTGCCTGACGAGCGGTTGGTTGACCTGTACCTCTTCGGTCGCTGGGCCCCCGTATCCAAAGTGCCTGTGGCTGTAGACTGCGCAGAAAACCGTCGGGCCAATCTGGCAGACGGGGCCGATTTCGCCGATGATGGACGCCTTCTGAATGCCGACTGGATCAAAGTGCCATCCGATGATCCAATCATTGAGGCCACCTGCGGGGTTTGATCATGCTGACCCGTCTGAGCCTACGTCTGAGGATATTTCTGTTCTTTTGCCTGCTGGCTTTTGGCGGTCTTGTCATCAGTTCCGTTGCTTTGTGGATCAGCTATGCACGTGCTGGTGACCCTGATCTTGCCAACGCCTATATCTTTGCGGAAATCCTGATCGCCTTCGGCCTGCTGGCGCTGATTGCAGGCGTCTGGCTGCTGTTTGACGACAATGTTGCCAAACCAATTGAGCGGCTATCAGCCGAGCTTCGTGCACGTGCCCATGCCGGGGTCAGCAGCGACTTGGATCTTCAGGCCGCTCGCTATCTGGGGGATCTGGCCCCTGCCGCTGCAGGGCTTGCTGAGCAATTGGCAGAAAACGCGATGCAAACGGCCGAAGCTGTCGCTGCTGAAACCGCGCATTTGGCCTTTGAAAAAAAGCGGCTGACAGACCTGTTGTCTGAAATCCCCGTTGCCATGCTGCTGGCCAGTCCGAATCATCAGATCGTGCTTTATGATGCACAGGCCGCCGGTGTACTGGCACAGATTGCGCACCCCCGCCTGAACGCATCCCTATTTGACTACCTTGAACGAAAACCGCTTACGGATGCGTATGCCAAGCTCATCAAAACCGGGCTGGATGTATACTGCACCCTGACCAGTGCTGATGGAATGCAGACCTATACCGTGCGCATGAAGCCCTTGGGCGATGCACCAGGATACATGCTGATTTTCGAAGACAGCGTCGCGCGTATACCACCCGAAGCTGCGCGCCCACTGGTCTATGACTTTGATCTGCTCGAGACGCCCAGTGATGAGGCGTTTGAAAACCGCGCCTTGTCAGATTTGTGCTTTGTGGTGTTCGACACTGAAACCACCGGATTGTTGCCCCATAAGGACGAAATCGTTCAGATCGGCGCAGTTCGTGTGGTCAAAGGAAAGATCGTCGAAGGCGAGCAATTGAATACTCTGGTTGACCCGGGGATTCCGATCCCGGCTGCCTCGACCAAAGTCCACAAAGTCAGTGACCAAATGGTTCAGGGTGCCCCCGAAATCGCGCAAGCTGGTCGCATGTTCCACCACTTTGCTCGCGATGCCGTTATCGTTGCCCACAACGCACCCTTTGACATGGCGTTTCTACACCGCCATTCGAAGAGGATGGATGTCGAGTGGTCTCATCCAATCCTGGATACTGTGTTGCTGTCGGCAGTGGTGTTCGGGGCCAGCGAAACGCATACACTTGATGCGGTTTGTGAGCGGCTGGGTATCACGATTCCAGAGACCCTTCGGCATACGGCTTTGGGAGATGCGGTCGCCACCGCTGAAGCCTTGGTAAAGATGCTACCCATCCTGAATGCACGCGGAATGACCACGTTTGGCGATGTCATCAAGGAAACCCGCAAACATGGGCGATTGCTGGAAGATCTGAACTGATTGGAATTCCTTCAATCCGGATACAGCTTTTCATGGACAATCCCTGCGCAGCGTGGCACCTGAGGCGCGGCTACTGAATGAGCGCGCGATGATCGAGAAAACCTTTACCCCCGGCCCGGATGAAAGCCTTGCGTTTCGTGAGGCCCTGGGGTGTTTTGGCACCGGTGTGACGGTGGTCACAACCAATGCCGCCAACGGCCCTATCGCGATCACCGTGAACTCATTCGCTTCGGTGTCGCTTGATCCACCATTGGTGCTTTGGTGTTTGGCCAAAGATTCCAACCGGTTCGATGCGTTCAGTACGTGCCAGCATTATTCCATTCACGTCATGGCGCAAGAACAACAGGATCAGGCATTGAAATTCGCCCGCAACGGGCTGGATTTCTCACACGCTGATTGGGAAAGCGATCATGCCGGACGACCCAAGTTAGCTGATTGTCTCGCCCGTTTTGACTGTAGCCTGCACGATTGCCATGAAGCCGGCGATCATTTGATCCTTGTTGGCCGGGTCGAGACCGTAATGCATCGGTCGGGCAAAGGCCTGATCTTCAAGCGCGGACAATTTGGCGGGTTTGCCGATCCGATCTGATTACTCGTCCAGCGAACCGTGAACAGCCAGCGCTTCCAGCTGTGTTTCCTGCGGCGTGATCACACGGAATGCTTCGTGAACA
>NZ_SMMF01000607.1:0-2444 GCF_009711355.1 Roseibium sp. RKSG952
TTGACACCAAGGACACCTCAGCGCCTTCGCTCCAGCGCCACGACATCCCCTCTAGCATTGTTGACACCAAGGACGATGCTGTCCGGGGCCAGAAGAGCCTGTGCGTTCGCGAAAAAAACGCTGCGCGCAGAACGGCGGCTGGGTCTTCGACGCCGAGCGCTTCATCCAACGTTTCCGAGGATGACGACGAAACGCCCGTTCAGCTCCGCCTGATCGGTCCCGGCTCCTCAGTGAAGAAGCGCCGAAGCCGAACCGGGCCGGACGGCGACCGCTTCCGGAAGATCCGGGCTGCGCACCGGAACAAGGTTGCCGTCCGCGCCAAGAAGGCGGGTCGCGATCCGGGGAAAGGATCGACGGCCTCCGTCAACGGGATGACCCGAAGCGAAGAGACGCAGGCGAACTACATCGCTCGCGGCATGGGACTCGTCAGTCGTTACGTTCGCCATATAACGCCGCCCGAGGCCGCAGTCGGCAACGCCGGCTTCGATGCGCCAGATGTCATCAATCCAGTTCAGTTCGCCCACTTCGTCCTTAGTCTGAAACCAACCCTGAAGCCGTCCAGCTGGCGCGCTTACCGACAGTCGGCGAAGGCGATCATCGACACCCTACCGCACGACGATGTCGACCGCGCTATGGCTCTCTTCGATGCCGACTTCAACGAGGCGGAAACGCCGGAGAAGAAATCGACGACGAAGGATAAGTCCGGCCGAGGC
This sequence comes from Roseibium sp. RKSG952, assembly GCF_009711355.1. Classification (NCBI taxonomy): domain Bacteria; kingdom Pseudomonadati; phylum Pseudomonadota; class Alphaproteobacteria; order Hyphomicrobiales; family Stappiaceae; genus Roseibium; species Roseibium sp. RKSG952. The sequence continues at coordinate 714 of NZ_SMMF01000607.1, forward strand.
CTGAAAAGAAAGACGAGCGCCCTCAAGGAGAAGAAATTCCCGCATCCGGAATTCGAGCGCGCCCTCGCCTATCTCACGAAATTCTCGAAGTCGAAATACAGCCTGGTGCTGGCCGATTGGCTGGTCGCCGGGATCACGACCGGACTTCGACCTGTCGAATGGCAGGCGACGGATATCGAAATCATAGAGGACGAGGCCGCCCCGAACGGTCGTTGGATCTGGCTCTACGTCCTGAATGCCAAGTCGACGAACGGCCGGGGCAATGGTCTCGTTCGCACAATTGACATCTCCGAATTTGACGACCGCACGGTCGGGGCAATCCGCCGGATGTCGACCCGCGGCTTGTCGTGGCTCAACGATCTGACCTACGACCACCATCAGTCACAGTGTTCTCAACTGCTGTATCAGATATCGGAAAAGATCTTCACGGCTCCGGGGCTGGGACGGAAGAAGACTTATTGCCTCTATTCCTTACGGCATCAGTTCGTTGCGAATATGAAGGCAATCAAGAAATCCGAGGAGGTGTCGGCACTCGTGGGGCACATCGGGACCGAGACCTCGCATAGTCATTATGCCAAGCGCCGGATCGCCTGGGACGAACGGGAGTTGATCGGCATTCCGGATCCGGTGCCGGAAGAAGTCGCGACCGTGCGCGAGACGCACAAATACTTCGAGCAGAGAATGCGGGATGCCGCAGAGGCGGGTCTCATCAGGCCGCCATCGCTCGGTGAGGAGGATATATGAGTCGTCAGGTAGAGGCATCCTGGCCGGAACTTCGAATACCGGGCCTTCTACCGGAATTCCGAGCGAGGGGGGTTTACCGGGATTCCGAAATTCAGGTTCCGAGGCTGGAGGAACTGGCCGACGTTGAAGCTGATTACGAGATCCCGGCGGTGCTTCGCGGAAAGACGTCGGACGTAATCGCGACCGAGGTGCGCGAGGCGTTGCCCGGCCTCAAGTCGGGCCGCGAGAGATTTCTGGATCTCCGCCTTATCTCGCTCGTTCTGAACGATGCGAATTTGGCCTCGGCTGTGAGTGAGTTCCTGCGACGGGTCCCGTCCGGGTGGGCGGCCATCGCACTTCCTGAGGTCGTCGAGAATATCGAGGACGGATTGTCTCCGGAGGAGGCCGTCGTTCGGTATGTGTCAAAGGGATTTCCGGTGGAGGGAAAGGACCGTCCCGATCTCGGCATGCTCGAAGCCTCAGGAATGACGCCGATCAATCGGGAAACCATCGCTTCCTGGTGCGCGGTTCCCGCCGATCGCATGCCCTCGTGGCAGTCAGGTGAATCTCGCGCCCTCGCCTCCGTCTTTCTCGGGATGTCGAACCTTCCTAGAATCCTGGGGTATCGCGTTCTGCTGGAGGCGTGGCCGGGTTCATTCTCGAATTTGCTGTCGTCATGCGTGTCGAACGTTTACGACCCGGCGGAGATCGAGTCCCTGCTGGATCGTGCCGACCGGGGTCTGATCGAAGTGGATAATGTGAACGACCGACTCTTCGAGGTGCAGCGTCAATTGCGTCATCGGTCAGAGATCGCGGCAATGAAGACGTTTTTGCTCTTTCGAAGACATGGGGTCCCGGGGAAGGAGGTGGATCCGAAGAAATGGATCGCGTCCTTCAGGGAATACGCGCTCGGGCTTTCTGTCGGCCGAACCTTGCCGGAGATTCTGGCGTGGGGTGAGGATTGGAGTGAGGTGTATCGGTGACTGCTCCCCGCCCTGAAGGACGGGG
>NZ_SMMF01000191.1:0-345 GCF_009711355.1 Roseibium sp. RKSG952
GGACGAAACCTATGTGAAGGTCCGTGACAAGTGGATGTATTTGTATCGGGCCGTCGACAAACACGGCGATACCATTGACTTTATGCTATCCGAAACACGGGATGAGGCCGCGGCAACAGCCTTCTTCACACAGGCCATCGGTAACAATTCCCTGCCGCACAAGGTCGTCATGGACAAGAGCGGGGCCAACCGGGCAGGCTTGACCAACATCAACATTTATCTTTTGCTGATTGGCTTCTGGTGGTCGTTTGTCGATATTCCGCAAGTTAAATATCTCAATAACATAGTCGAGCAGGACCACCGGTTTATCAAACGTCTGCTCAAGCATATGATGGGCTTCAAGGC
>NZ_SMMF01000427.1:0-943 GCF_009711355.1 Roseibium sp. RKSG952
CGGATGGTTGCTTGAGGTGCCATCCCGAAAGTCCCCGCCCTTCAGGGCGGAGAGGACGTTAGTTCGCCTGAAGGCTTGGAGACCATTCCCAAACAGCGGATGATGTCTGGATTGTAAATCGCTAGACCGCCGACGGATCTGTCGTAGACTCCGTCTATCCCCTTCCTGACGGCCTCTCCTGCAAGACCTTGCTCCCCCAGATGCCTCTCGAGACCCGAGGTTTGCCACTTCTCCGCGTCCTTCGAGTTCCTCAGGTCTAGTATCCGGGCTTCGTGCGCTATGACGAATTCCAGCACCGCTCCGTCATTCTCGTCATCCGAGAACTCCGCGTAGTTGGATCTCGCAAGCTCCTCCTCCTCCGCGACGTAGAAGGCTTCCCCGAAGTATCCCTTTGAGGACTTAGTCATGGAGATGCCGTTCTCCTCGATGTCGTGAGCGTCGTCCTCAGAAGCACCGTGAAACACGCGCCTTCCGGCCCAGCCCGTGGTGCCTCTTGGTATGCCGGCGTTGGGGTTTAAGCTCGCCCTAGCGATGGCGAGTTCCACCTTACTGATGTCGTCCATAGTCAAGTAGCAACCGATGGCAACCCCATCCTCTTCCGGGCTGGTGAACTTCGCCAGAACGTCCCCTGGGATCTCCATGGTCGTCGGATCCACCGCCATCTGAAACGGCCCGTATATCACGACCTCCACGGTGTCGTATTCCTCGAGGGTGTCCAACCTTCTGGCGGGGGAACAACGATATCCGGCGTGGTCGGCCTGAGCAGACATTCGCCATCCGTGATCCCAGTCCCTAGATGGAAACAGGCGCCCGTCCGCATCACTTCTTCGTGTGGCCATGCCAACCTCCGTTGTTAATTACGAGGCCGATTATTCTGCCACCGAAGGCAAAAGGCAAGCGAGGTTTGCCTTAACTGATCCAGAAGCGCGGCAAACCCCTTCCT
>NZ_SMMF01000399.1:0-830 GCF_009711355.1 Roseibium sp. RKSG952
GCGCGTTCCGCGCCCTTGACAATCAATTCCGTATGGCGTCACCGCCACTTCGGTGACGTAAGCCAAATCATGCATGTCTCGACCGGCTTCAATATGCAGAGGTCTTTTGACGGTTTTTCCGTTTCAAGGCGATTGTGGTGCCGGAGCGGAACCCGCGTTTTCCACCAGCATGACGGGTTGAGCGGCAAAAAGGCTCAAAGCCGTCCGGCTTCCTTTGCGGCATTTAGAGTATCTTCCGAAATCCAAAATACGCATCGTCTAAATTATCAATATATTTTAAATAAAAATAACAAAAATCTATAGTTTATGTATAAAATTGCTTAAAATTTAAGTATTTAAAAACATGTAAAAAATGTCAATGTAAATTAAAGTCATGATATTGTCATGATTATCCCTAAGGCAGAAAGGAGACTCCCTTTACGTTAGAAAATAGTTGTTTTTCAATGTGTTGATTCAATGCAACAGCGTGGCGCGAACGCCTTTCCACAGCGTGTTTGCGCTTGAAGCAATCGGTTGCTTCTGGTTTTTTCAGCATGCGAACAGCGAACGAGCTGATCCCGAAACATTCCATGTGGTTATAAATCTCTGGATGGCTTCGGCATATCGCGGGGATAGGCAAGGCTTCGAAGGCCCAACCGGGTTTTGGCTGCGCCGCTTTGAGATTTTGACTTAGGAGGTCAGAAATGAACTTTAAGAGCTTGATGCTCGGCGCTGCAGCAGCTGCTGCCGCTACTTCTGCACAGGCAGCCGATCTTCCGGTTGCTCCGGAGCCGATCGACTACGTTCGCGTCTGTGACGCTTACGGCGCACGCTTCTACTACATCCCGGGC
>NZ_SMMF01000107.1:0-261 GCF_009711355.1 Roseibium sp. RKSG952
ATCAGAAGCCCTCCGGACGCCGGAGATTTGTCTCGAGGCAGTGAGGCAAAACGGTATGGCGTTGAAATATGTGCCTGGATCCCTCCTAACGAAGGAGATACACCTTGAGGCAGTGAGGCAAAATGGCGCGGCGTTAAATCATGTACTGTGGTTCCTTCGGACGCCCGAGGTCTGTCGCGAAGCAGTGAGACAGGAAGGCAGGTCATTGCAATATGTGCCGGAGCGTCTCCAGACGGAGGAGATATGCCTCGAGGCGGTGAG
>NZ_SMMF01000737.1:0-5887 GCF_009711355.1 Roseibium sp. RKSG952
CGAGTACCTTCATTTCTGCGCTTGCTCCTTACAAAAACGGTAAGCCGCGTAGCGACTCCACCAATGCTCTCGTTGGCTTAGATAACGGGTCATGTGGCCCCGCAACAGGGCAAAATCGTCACGTCATGGCGTCGGGACGTCGCGTTTCGTTATTTTTTACGTGAGGGCACGAAACAAAGTTTCCTTCGGACTGCGCTCTGATCTTAGTTCAACCCAAACCAGAGCGCGAGTTTACGTCTTTCCAAGTGCTCCAAAAACGCGAGCCACACCCGGGCCTTCAGCGGTTCGCGCCAGGTACCCACAGCACGTCGTCGCGCCCACCGTTATTGGCGCAACGTGCCGCAACAAAGAACCAGTCGCTCAGGCGGTTCAGGTATTTCACGGCCACCGCGTTAACGGGTTCCATATTGGTTAGTTCGACGGCAAGACGCTCAGCGCGACGCGACACGGTTCTGCAAACATGAAGGTGGGCGGCGAGTTTTGACCCGCCAGGCAGAATAAAGCTACGCAGCGGTTCAAGCGTTTCATTCATCGCATCAATCTCAGCTTCCAACCGGTCGATCTGGGTCGGTACGATGCGAAGGGGCGGGTAGTCCGCTTCGGCATCCTGTTCCATGTCGGGGCGGCAAAAATCTGCGCCAAGATCGAACAGGTCGTTCTGGATACGGGCCAGTGCCGCATCAAAATCACCGTCAGCTTCCAGGCGTGCGACGCCGACGAAAGCATTCAATTCATCGACAGTGCCATAGGCGGCCACGCGCCCCGAATACTTGGCGACACGTTCACCGTTGCCCAGTGCCGTTTTTCCGTCATCGCCCGTGCGGGTATAGATTTTGTTCAGTACGACCATCTTATTGCACTCCCTGTCCGCGCAAATAGACGTAGAGCACGATCAGCACCACGGCAATGAACTGAAAGAGAATGCGAAGTTGCATCATCTTGTTGCTTTTCTTGGCGGCTGCCATGCCACCTTTGCCAAAATTGGCAATGCCCAAAGCCAGCACGACGACAACTGCCGCCATGGCCAGCAACAAGACGACCATCATAAGGTCCATAAATCCACCGTCCGCGTTTTTGTTGCGTTTGGCCTCATCTAGCCCTGATGAGGCAAAATGCGAACAGGTAATTTCGTCTCAGACGCCCGAAAGGATGCGGTCGATCGCCCCGGTCGGCAGGATGCGTCGCAAGTATCCGGCGATGTATGTAGGTGTTGTCACATAGTAACGTGATTTCGGGTTCTTTGCTTCAACCGCTTTGGCAAGCTTGTCGGTGACAGAAGAAGCGGGCAATTCAAACTTGTCCGGGCCCGAATCCTCGTAAAGGCGTTTGAGAAGTGAGCCTTCATATTTGTCGCGCAGAGCAGATGACTCCCAGTCAATAAAGCGTTCGAAGACTGGAATTGCCTTTTCGCGCAGTTTGGACGTGATTGGACCAGGCTCGATCAGGATCACCTTGATGCCTGTGTCCCGAAGTTCCAATCGCATCGTGTCGGTCAGACCCTCGATGGCATACTTGGTCGCGACATAGGCTCCGCGCCAAGGGAACGCGACAAGGCCAAGTACTGAAGAGCATTGCACGATGCGACCATGGCCTTGTTCTCGCATAACGGGAATAACCTGGCGGGTCAGTTCGTGCCAGCCAAAGACATTTGTTTCAAAGATGTGGCGTAGTCCATCCGTTGGAACATCTTCTACAGCCCCTGGCAGCCCGTGCGCGCCATTGTTGAAAAGCGCATCCAATGTTCCGCCTGTTGCCTCAATAACCTCTGCCAAACCTGAGGTAATGCTCTCAGTATCGGTATAGTCTATGCGAGGGCTTTCAAATCCTTGGGCCCGCAAGCGGTCACAATCGCGCTGCTGCCTGCACGAGGCAAAAACACGCCAGCCGCGCGCACGCATTCCGTGTGCCGCGTCCAGTCCGATTCCGGAAGAGCAGCCTGTAATTAGGATGGATTTTTGCATGACCTACCCAAAGATGTACCTCGCTCATAGCTATTGCGAGGTCTTCGGTCGCGCAATGTCACCTCTGCGTCAGTTCGGGATTTTTCGGATCAGTGAGGCCGAAATCCAGCCAACCTGTTGCTCTGGCAACACGCGCAGGCGCAGCCAACCTGTTCCGGATTCACTTAGGACTTCGACTTTTTGGCCAATTCTTGCCTTGCCGATGATTGGATAGATCGTTCCGGGGCCGTCACGCATGTTCACACGTGTACCCGATACCTCACGTATATCTTTTTCCGGTTCTGCGGGGACGGGGGTCTCGGCTGTTTCGTCTAGGGGCGCAGGGGCGACTTGTTGCAAACCGGCGGCGCCCTGTTCCAGCGAGGCCAGAGTAAACGTAGCACCATCATCATCGAACAACGTCAGATTGGTGCTCAGGCCCGAAGCTACCTGCGACAGTAGCGCATCTGTATCTGCCTCGTTCAGAGGAGATTCTGGTTCAGCTTGTGGCTCAGCCGGTTTGATGGGGCGCAGAGCAGCCCGAGTAACCAATTCTTCAGCCGGAGCAGCAACCAGAGGTTTCGGTTTTGGCTTCGGCGCTGATGCAATTTGTTGTGGTTGATCGCTGCGCATACCGCGCGGTTCAAAATCTGGTCCTCCGCTCATCACGTAGAAGGTCCAGCCAAGCATGGCAAAGGTAACAAGTATCAGGCGCGTCATGGCGCATCCCCCGGTAATCGCAACATCAAAAAATAGGCAGCAGTTCAATTGATGAGATCCTACCATATTTCGCGTGATGAGTCGAAAAAGCGGGGAAATCCGGGACTTGTCTCCCCCTGTTGCAAAAAGCGCGACTTGTCCCCAGCAAAATATGCTGTGCTTGCTTTACCAGCGGGCTCTTGCGGCGTATCACATCATATATGAACGATACGATTGACGACCCCAATATGGAGACCCCTGAGAACGGGGGCGAGATAGCCGAGCCACTGCGCCGCGCGATTGGCGAACGCTATCTGACCTATGCGCTGTCCACCATCATGCACCGGGCGTTGCCCGATGCGCGCGACGGATTGAAGCCGGTTCATCGGCGAATCCTCTATGCGATGAGAGAGCTGCGACTCAGCGCAACCGGAGGGTTCCGTAAGTCTGCGAAGATTTCCGGCGACGTGATGGGTAACTATCACCCGCATGGTGACGCAGCGATTTATGATGCGATGGCGCGTCTGGCGCAGGACTTCAACGTCCGCTACCCGCTGGTCGACGGGCAGGGGAATTTCGGCAATATCGACGGCGATAACCCGGCGGCCTCGCGATACACCGAGGCGCGGATGACCATCGTGGCCGAAGCGCTGCTTGAGGGTCTGAACGAAGACGCCGTTGATTTCCGTGACAACTATGACGGCACGCTGACCGAGCCGGTCGTGCTGCCCGCGCAGTTCCCGAACCTGCTGGCCAATGGCGCCAGCGGTATCGCGGTGGGCATGGCGACGAATATCCCGCCGCACAATATTGCCGAGCTGTGTGACGCTTGTCTGCACCTGATCAAGACGCCCGATGCGCGCGATGACACGTTGTTGAACTACGTGCCCGGTCCGGATTTCCCGACCGGCGGCGTGATTGTGGAGCCGCCCGAGAACATTGCTCAGGCCTATCGCACCGGGCGTGGTTCATTCCGTCTGCGTTGTAAATACGAAGTCGAGGATCTGGGCCGTGGCCAGTGGCAGATCATCGTTACCGAGATTCCCTACCAGGTTCAGAAATCCAAGCTGATCGAAAAGATCGCGGAACTGATCCAGACCAAGAAAATCCCGATCCTCGCCGATGTGCGCGACGAATCCGCCGATGATATTCGCCTGATCCTTGAGCCGCGTTCCAAGAACGTGGACCCTGAGGTTCTTATGGGCATGCTATACCGCAACTCGGACCTTGAGGTGCGGTTCAGCCTGAACATGAACGTGTTAATCGACGGCGTGACGCCCAAGGTCTGCTCGATGAAGGAAGTGCTGCGCGCCTTCCTCGATCACCGGCAAGAGGTGCTGATCCGCCGTTCGCGTCACCGTATGGCGAAGATCGACCACCGGCTTGAGGTGTTGGAGGGCTTTATCGTTGCCTTCCTTAACCTCGACCGCGTGATCGACATCATCCGCTACGACGACGACCCCAAAGCCGCGCTGATGCGCGAGGATTGGGGGATCGACCATGTCCGCGCGACCAGCGAGGCCGACTATGTTTCGCCCAAACCGGGTGAGGGCGAGTTGTCCGAGGTTCAGGTCGACGCCATTCTCAACATGCGCCTGCGCAGCTTGCGCCGTCTCGAAGAGATGGAGCTGGTGCGTGAGCGTGACGCGTTGATGCTGGAGCGGGCCAATCTCGAAGATCTGCTTGCCGATCCGGCCCTGCAATGGGCCAAGATCGCCGAGCAGTTGAAAGAGACCAAGAAGACCTTCGGCAAAGACTACGAAGGCGGTGAGCGCAGGACCCAGTTCGCCGAGGCGGGGCAGGTCGAGGAAGTGCCGCTTGAGGCTATGATCGACAAAGAACCGATCACGGTTGTCTGCTCTCAGATGGGCTGGATTCGTGCTATGACCGGCCATATCGATCTGAAGCGCGAGCTGAAGTTCAAAGATGGCGACGGCCCGCGTTTCATCTTCCACGCAGAAACGACCGACCGTCTGCTGGTTTTTGCCTCCAATGGCCGGTTCTACACGGTCAGTGCCGCAAACCTGCCGGGCGGGCGTGGCATGGGTGAGCCTTTGCGTCTGATGGTTGATCTACCGAACGAAGCGCAGATAATCGACATCCTGATCCACAAGCCAGGGCGGAAGCTGTTGGTGGCTTCGGACGCAGGCAACGGGTTCATGGTGCCCGAGGATGACGTGCTGGCGCAGACCCGAAACGGCAAACAGGTTCTGAACGTCAAAGGCGATGAGACCGCGATGATCTGTAAGCCGATTGCGGGCGATCACGTTGCCGTCGTGTCGCAAAACGGCAAGTTCCTTGTGTTTCCAACCGAAGAGCTACCAGAGATGACCCGTGGTAAGGGTGTGCGCCTGCAGAAGTACAACATGGCGCGTGGGCGACAGGGTACTCTGGAACTGGATGGTGGATTGTCGGACATCACCACATTCAACTGGGAAGAGGGACTGAAATGGTCCATGGGCGGCGACAAGACCCGCCACGAGGCTGACATGAGCCAATGGTTGGCCAAGCGCGCAAGTGTCGGGAAAAAGCCGCCTTATGGCTTCCCGCGGGACTATAAGTTTTCGTGATCAGGCAGCCACAACAGTGAAATTCCGCCGATACGGCTTGGCACAGACCGTATCGGTGCGCTAGATCAAAGAAAAACAGGCCTATCGAGAAGAGACACATGCTGCGCATTCTGACCCTGATCACCGGACTAGCCCTGATGGGCGCGTGTACACAGACGCAGGTCTATGAAGAACCCGAAAGCCTTGGGGAATTCAAACTGCGCGTGAACTACGCCTTCGCTGAAAAAGCCAAAAAGGGACCGGTTTCGCGGGATGCCACTTCGAAAGAATGGGAAGACGCCATTCAGAATGCCGTCGATATTCGGTTGGGCCGCTACGCTGGCGCGCAGGAATACGACATCGGGATCAGTCTTGAGGGTTACATGTTGGCCCCTCCGGGAATTCCGGTGATCTACAACCCCAAAAGCACGGCGATCGTTCTGGTCAACGTCTATGACGTGAAGAAAAAAGAGTTCCTCGCCAAGGGCAAACAGTTTCAGGTTCTCGAAGACACAACCGGCGGCAGCGCTCTGAAAGGGTCTGGCCACGAACGGACCAGAGAAGAGCAGATGAGCGGTCTCGCTCTCAAAGTGGCCGACCGGGTTGAAGAGTGGCTGGCCGAAGAACACAAGGACAATGGCTGGTTCGACAGGCGGCCCGACCTGATCCAACCACTGGATTCCGTCGAGGTAACGCAAA
>NZ_SMMF01000737.1:6047-6176 GCF_009711355.1 Roseibium sp. RKSG952
AGGATGTGCTTGATTTTCCCCTTTGAACCAAATATCTCGCGCGCGCAGATGTAACCACGGGACCAAGGGTCCCCCAAATCGCAAAAGGGCGCCTGAGGAATGGCAAAGGAAAAGTTTGAGCGTACAAAA
>NZ_SMMF01000422.1:0-906 GCF_009711355.1 Roseibium sp. RKSG952
GTGGAGCCAGTCGGGATCGAACCGACGACCCCCTGCTTGCAAAGCAGGCGCTCTCCCAGCTGAGCTATAGCCCCTTTCCACGAAGCATCATTTCCCGCTCGTCGCATTATTCCACGCCGCGGACGCCGATGCGGCAAGCGTGGTACGAATTTGTTTCAGCCAACAATGTCAAAGAACCGTCCTCATCTTGTTTGAGGACCAGGTCGTTTCCGACCATGTTTCAAACGATAACCGGCGAATTCGAACTCGTCAACACCAAAAATCAAAAAAATATAATATTTTCAATGACTTAATTGAGTTTGCACACCTCTCCTGTTCACGGAAAATTCCGCGCCGGAAAATAGGTAAAGTTGAAGTTCATCCCGCCTCTCGCGGGTCCGCTATCGTCGTCGTCCATGTCTTTCCTTTCCCGGAGGCGTAAAAAAACCGGACCCTTCCGTTTTCGTTGGAAGGATCCGGTTTAAAACCGACCGGGATTTTGCTTTCCTCGCTTAGTCCCTGTAGCCCTCCGTAGCAGCGCGCATGCCAATCACGCCCCTTGCCGTCCCGGCGGTTGCGTTCTGATTGACTGCGATATTGCGTACGTGCGCCATCTGAAATTTCGAATTCCTCTGTTTCGAGCACCATGCCCGAGGTCTTCATATAGAACGACTTTTAAGAATTCGTCAAGGCGAATTCCGGTTGACCGCCGGAACATAGAATTCGAAGTCACGTCATTCGCCGAAAAGGACTTCTTTACATTTTTGCAAATTACTCCCGGCATCGCCTCTCCTGGTCCTGCCGATTAACGTCTTCCCTGCCCTAAAAAACGGGGTTTCCAGAGCACAGTTCAGATGAATGACGCCCTCCCGGCCCAGTCTTCGTCACCGCCGTTGCGTTGATCCAGAAGCGCGGCAAACCCCTTCC
>NZ_SMMF01000718.1:0-5474 GCF_009711355.1 Roseibium sp. RKSG952
GACGTGCGGCTTATTGCGCTCAAATTTTTCTTTCGCCATCGGATTACTCCGTTTCTCTAATTCTTATTCAACTTCAAGAGGCGGGATCAGGCGTATTTCGCCTGAACCTCTTCGGCGACAGCCTGCGGCACCTGCTCGTAATGGTCGAAGACCATCGAGTACTGCGCGCGGCCCTGAGACATGGAACGCAGGTTGTTCACGTAGCCAAACATGTTGGCCAGCGGCACCATGGCGGTCACGACAGTGACAATTCCGCGGTTTTCCGTGCCAGCAATCTGGCCGCGGCGGGAATTGAGGTCACCGATCACGTCACCCATGTAATCTTCCGGCGTGACAACCTCGACCTTCATGACCGGCTCAAGGAGCTTGGGTCCGGCCTTGGCAATACCTTCGCGGAAACCGGCACGGCCGGCGATTTCGAAGGCGAGAACCGAGGAGTCCACGTCGTGGTAAGCACCATCCGTGAGGGTGGCCTTGATATCGAGCATCGGGAAGCCAGCCAGCGGGCCGGAAGACATGACGCTTTCGATACCCTTGCTAACGCCCGGGATGTACTCTTTCGGGACGTTACCGCCGACGACCTTGCTCTCGAAGACAAAGCCTTCATTCGGCTCGGCCGGCTCGATGGTGATCTTGATGCGGGCAAACTGGCCGGAACCACCGGACTGCTTCTTGTGGGTGTAATCCACATCAGCGGTCTTGGTGATGGTTTCGCGGTAAGCCACCTGCGGCGCACCGATGTTCGCCTCAACCTTGAATTCGCGCTTCATGCGATCGACGAGAATATCAAGGTGCAGCTCGCCCATGCCGGCGATGATCGTCTGGCCGGATTCCTCGTCGGTCTTGACGCGGAAGGACGGATCCTCGGCAGCCAGGCGGTTCAGGGCGAGGCCCATCTTTTCCTGGTCGGCCTTGGTCTTCGGCTCAATCGCGATTTCGATAACCGGCTCAGGGAATTCCATGCGCTCCAGGATCACCGGCTTCAGCGGATCACACAGGGTGTCGCCAGTGGTGGTGTCCTTCAGACCCGCGATTGCCACGATATCACCTGCATAGGCAACATCGATGTCTTCACGGGAGTTGGAGTGCATCTGCATCATCCGGCCGACGCGCTCACGCTTTTCCTTCACGGTGTTGAGCAGGGACACGCCCTTGTTCAGAACACCGGAATAGATGCGGCAGAACGTCAGGGAGCCAACGAACGGGTCGTTTGCAATCTTGAACGCCAGGAGGCTGAGCGGCTCTTCGTCAGACGACTTGCGAACGGCTTCGCCTTCGGTCTTCGGGTCGATACCCTTGATCGCCGGAACATCAACCGGGCTCGGCAGGTAGTCGACAACTGCGTCAAGAAGCGGCTGCACGCCCTTGTTCTTGAATGCAGAACCACAGAAAACCGGAACAAAGTCGCCGTTGATGGTGCCCTTGCGGATCAACGCCTTCAGCTCATCAATGGTCGGCTCGGTGCCTTCCAGGTAAGCTTCCATGGCGGCTTCGTCGATTTCGACAGCAGCTTCAACCAGCGCGTCACGAGCTTCCTGGGCACGATCCTTGAGATCGTCCGGGATTTCCAGCTCATCCCAGGCAGCACCGAGGTTCTCGGACTTCCAGATCAGGGCCTTCATCTTCAGAAGGTCGATACAGCCAGCGAATTCGTTTTCGGCACCGACGTTGAGCTGCATGACCAGCGCGTTTGCGCCGAGACGCTCGCGGATCATGACGCAGCAACGATCGAAATCAGCGCCGAGCTTGTCCATCTTGTTGACGAAGATCATCCGCGGGACGTTGTACTTGTCGGCCTGACGCCAGACAGTCTCGGTCTGCGGCTCAACGCCAGCGTTTGCATCCAGAAGAGCAACCGCACCATCGAGAACACGCAGGGAACGCTCAACTTCAATGGTGAAGTCAACGTGGCCCGGAGTGTCGATGATGTTCAGACGCTTCTCGTTCCAGAACGCGGTGGTTGCAGCAGAGGTAATCGTGATGCCACGCTCCTGCTCCTGCTCCATCCAGTCCATGGTGGCTGCGCCATCATGCACTTCGCCGATCTTGTGGCTCTTACCGGTGTAGTAGAGGATCCGTTCGGTCGTGGTCGTCTTGCCCGCATCGATGTGGGCCATGATACCAAAGTTACGGTAGTCCTCGATTTTATGCGTGCGCGCCATAGCGTCAGCCTCTCGAAGTCACAATTACCAGCGATAGTGCGAGAATGCGCGGTTGGCGTCTGCCATCCGGTGCGTATCTTCGCGCTTCTTAACTGCGGTACCACGGTTGTTGGCTGCGTCGAGCATTTCGCCGGACAGACGATCAATCATCGTGGTTTCGTTGCGGTTGCGCGCAGCTGCGATCAACCAGCGAATTGCCAGCGCCTGACGGCGCTCGGAACGAACCTCAACCGGAACCTGGTAGGTCGCACCACCAACACGGCGGGAGCGCACTTCTACCTGCGGCATGACGTTCTCGAGAGCAGCATGGAAAACCTCGATCGGGTTTTCACGGGTCTTGCCCTCGATCTTGTCGAACGCACCGTAAACAATGCCTTCAGCAACAGACTTCTTGCCGTCATACATGATTGCGTTCATGAACTTCGTGACGACAGTATCCCCGAACTTCGGATCCGGGTTGATTTCGCGTTTTTCAGCGCGGTGACGACGGGACATCTAATGTGCTCCTTACTTCGGCCGCTTCGCGCCGTACTTGGACCGGCGCTGCTTACGATCCTTGACGCCCTGGGTATCGAGCACACCACGAATGATGTGGTAACGCACACCCGGCAAATCCTTTACACGGCCGCCACGGATCATCACAACCGAGTGCTCCTGAAGGTTGTGACCTTCACCCGGAATGTATCCAATGACTTCAAAGCCGTTCGTCAGGCGGATCTTGGCCACCTTACGCAAAGCCGAGTTCGGCTTTTTCGGAGTCGTCGTGTAAACGCGCGTACAAACGCCACGCTTCTGCGGGCAGGCCTCCATGGCCGGCACCTTGTTCCGCTTCGGCGGATCTTTCCGCGGCTTGCGGATCAGCTGGTTGATGGTCGGCATTGTTTGCCCTTTACCTCGTCCATCCAAAAATTCGTATGCAACTGCAGTCCTCGCAGATTCCGACATAAGGAATCGCGCCCGCACGCTCCTTAAGAGCGGCAAGCGCTGCGAAAACCAGAGGACCACGAGTTGCCCCGCGGTCATGCAATCGACGCGTATCGCCTATTTGAACCCGGCAGCGTTTAAGACCGCTCGATCCTGCGCCGTGATGCGCGGGACGTTTCGAACTTACCGCCTGCCTTCGGGATGCGCGGAAATTACTCACATGCACCCTTTGCGTCAAGCGGTTTATTGAAGATTCAGCAAGTCTGCGGCGTTTGTCCAAAGAGGGTTGTTTTACGGCGATATATTGCTTGTGTTTGTTATTTTATTTTAAAATTAAGCTAAAAAAGGAATTTTTATTATCGCTCCACTATGCCGGCTTGGACGGCTGCCGGGAGCCTGATTGGAATCGTCCTGCCCGCCCTGCTTGCCAACTGACAAGCAGGGCCATAGCGCTAAGCGAATCGAGCGTCGTGCGTGTCCGCCCTGTCCGGCAACGATCCCCGCCGCGCAAGGCAATGCCCCACAGGCTCAGGCCCGTGCAACCCGCGACAAAAACCGTTCGACTTCCTGGCCCATGGTTTCGGTGTGCTGAGCAACCAGTGCAGACCCGTCCTGGAACGACTCGGCACCCGCCAGTGTGCGGCGCGAGGTTTCAACCACCTCGCCCATGGACTGGCCGGCTTCCTGACTGGCCTGATCCGCCTCCTCGACGTTCCGGCTGATGTCGCCGGCCTCGCTCAACTGATGCTTGACAGCTGCCGAAATCGAGGCCGTGTAGTCGCGAACCTCACCGATGCGTTCGGCAATGTCTGTGATCGCGGCAACCGCTTCCCCGGTTGCACCCTGAATGCCGCTGATTTGGGATGCGATTTCTTCCGTCGCCTTGGAGGTCTGGGTCGCCAGCTCCTTGACTTCGGATGCGACAACGGAAAACCCGCGTCCCGCCTCCCCGGCGCGTGCTGCTTCAATGGTCGCATTGAGCGCCAAGAGATTCGTTTGTTCGGCAATCGCCTTGATCAGGGTGACAACTTCCCCGATCCGTCCGGCTGCAGCCGACAGGCTCTGGACCTTGTTGGTGGACAGCGCTGCGGATGTGTTAGCCCCCTCGACACCCGCTGTCGTCTTGGCAACCTGGTTGCTAATGTCCCGGATCCAGCCAGTCAGCTCTCCGGCGGACCGGGCGCTGGTTCCGATGTTGTGACCGGCCCGGTTCGCGGCATCCATTGCGGCATTGGCCGTCTGTTCATTGTGAACCGCATCGTCTTTCAGGGCAATCGCGGCGTGGCGCATGCCGGTGGCACTGGCGCGGACCTCTTGCAGATTGTCCGAGATCTGCAGTCGGAACTCCTCTATCAAGCGCTCCACCTCAAGCTGGCTCTGCCTGTGGCGTTCAGACATCTCGCGTGCTTCCTCGGCAAGTGTCTGCTGGCGCAAGATCTGGTCCCGAAACGCGGCAACCGAACGAGCCACAGCGCCGATTTCATCGTCCCGGTCAGCGGCGGAAAACCGGACGCCCACATCGCCTTGCGCCAGCCGGCCCGCCTCGGTCGCCGTTTGCTGCAGGGACCGCGCAATAGACCGGACCAGCAACACGGCAAAGCCGAAAACAAGACCGAACGCGAAAACAAGAACGCCAGCCATCAGATAAAGGCTCTTGTAAAACGAGGCCTCGATATCATCGACAAAGTCCCCGGTGCCAAGCGCCCAGTTCCAGGGCTCGAACCCCCGCGCAAAGGAAAGCTTGGTGCCGTCATCCGGCGAATTCGGACGGGTCCAGACATACTGGACAAACCCTTGCCCATCGGCGCGGATCACTTTCATCATTTCAGCGATGATCCGGACGCCGTTGCGGTCTTCGAGCCGGGAAATGTCGTCGCCCTGGATTTCGGGCGACGCGGCATTGGCGATCACGACGCCATCATAGGTGTTGATGAAGACGTAGTTGCCATTCTCGAAACGTAAACTGCGCACGATTTCGGCTGCACGCTCCCTGGCCTCCGCCTCGGAGTACCGCCCGTTCTGCATGTCCCGATAGACGCTTGAAACGGCCGAGTGCGCGGTTTCGACGATCGCCGCCAAGGCAGCCTTGCGGTCTTCGTACATGACCGCGCGCTTGTTGGAAGCGAAGAGCACCAGGATCACCGCCATTCCGAAAAACAGCATCGCAATCAAGCTGTACAACCGGGCTCCGACCGATAACCCCTTAAACATTCAAATCTCCAGACCAATCTGCCGCATTTTTGACAAACGCCCAAATTCTGAAAATTCGCTTAATAATTGCAAGAGATCCGCATTTGCCAGCAGTTCCGTGAGTTTAAGCGAGATGTGCAAGACAATGTAAGCTGCACAATCTGATACGCTCTTTCTCAGGGAAGGCCTTTCAAGGCA
>NZ_SMMF01000252.1:0-435 GCF_009711355.1 Roseibium sp. RKSG952
TGCGACATCGGTGATGCCGGAGCCGCCTTGGGCGGATGTATTGCCCTCTGCGTCGAGATCGTTGCCCAAGGCATCGCCGGTAATCGTCACGCTCCCCAGTCCGGACGTCGATCCGTCGATAATTACCGCATCGGTGATTTCCAGTTCGCCCTCAGTCAGCCGGATGACCGGCTGGCCTTCGCCAAAGAACACCGTGCTGTCGAAAGTGATCGTGTCGGGTTCAGTTCCATTTTCCAGACTATTGGCAAAGTCAACCGCCTCTCGCAGGGAGGTTTCACCGTCAAAGGGATCATCGATATCTGCAGCCGTTGTGACGACAAGACCCGGCGTTTCCACCTGAAGCTCCACGGCACCGGCATCAACGGAGCTGCCATCATTGACGCCCAGGGCGTCGACGTTCCGGTCTTCGCCCCGGGCGTCCTCTTCCAGCGGGCC
>NZ_SMMF01000063.1:0-233 GCF_009711355.1 Roseibium sp. RKSG952
CACCGATGCGGTGATCATCGACGGCTCGACGTCCGGACTCGGAACCGTGACGATCACCGGCGATGCACTCGGTAACGACCTTGACGCAGAGGGCAATACACCCGCTCAAGGAGGCTCCGGGATCACCGATGTCGCGCGGTCCGCCGCGGTTTTGGGTGCTGGGGACGGTGTCGATAATGACACGGATGGAATGACCGACGAAATCGACGAAAACAATCTCCTGAGCGACAACA
>NZ_SMMF01000277.1:0-490 GCF_009711355.1 Roseibium sp. RKSG952
GACCTCATTAAACAGGCATTGTCCGATTGCGGAAAAAGGCCTGTGTACTTCAAGCAGCATCCAGATTGCATAGGATTAAATATGCGGCCTGGATATGTAGACTTGGCATCGTTTCCAGATGTCACAGAAATCCCTAATTGTGTTTCGCTTGCAGACGCAGTTGACAATGTTAAAGAAATTTATACTATTTCGTCCCTTGGAGGATTTGAAGCTCTACTCAGAGGAAAAAAAGTAACGACTTTTGGGTCACCATTCTACGCGGGATGGGGATTAACTAACGATCACGTTGACCTTGATAATAGGGAAAATATACTTAAATTGGAAGAATTATTCTATATCGCATTCATTAAATACCCAAAATATTTTAATCCACATAACGGCGACCAGTTGTCCATAGATCAAGTAATCGAGATATTCTCAAAAAGGAAGTTATAGGTTGTAATGAAACAGTATTGACCTAACAGTCGCCGCTCGTCGGGGCGGGTTATGC
>NZ_SMMF01000682.1:0-4027 GCF_009711355.1 Roseibium sp. RKSG952
GGCTCTCCAACCCTTGACACTCAATCCCTTGTACCAAGATCGCAAGGAAGTCCTTCAAGGCACATTTTGCCTTGAAAGGCCTTCCCTGAGAAAGGGCGCTGCAGATTGGGAAGCTTGCACTGTGTTGCAGCTCGCGCTTGAATTCACCCATTCAGCGCCCGGACCAAGAATGACCCCGCACCGGCGATCCGGAACGGGGTCAGACTTGCGCCGCAACGGCAGTGACGTTTACCGGCCGCCGCTGAAAGCGTTGAGGATGGTCAGCAGGCTGGTCAGATTGTCCGCGACGCCGCTTTGTCCGACCTTTTCGGTTGCCCCGGCACCCGCCATTGTGTCCATGCTGTAGATCTGCATGACACCCTGGTTCACGGCGGCCTGGGCAAGAATGTTCTGTTGCTGCTGCGCGGCAACCGCATTCTCGAACAGGATCCCGGTGGAATGCGAGCTGGCCTGATAAAGCGAACTGAGCGCCATCGCAGGCGATTCACCGACAACTTTCACATTGGACTGTGTGACGGCATCGGTGACCATCGGGTTTACTGTTACAGGGTCTGGCATATTGAACTCCTTCAATTGCGCCGGCAGGTTTACCGGCATCAGGCATTTAAAAGGACGCCTGAAACCTCTGCGTGTGAAGATAAATTTCGCTTACCAGCCCCTGATTTACTTGAATATATTTTAAGAAGAACCGGCTATTGGTCCGTGGCGTTCTTGATCGTTCTCTCAGCCTGGGCCCTCAAGGCTGCAAGCTGACGCTCGACCTCCCGCGAGACCATCGCCTGGATGTTCCCCATCATGGTGTTCAGTTGAAAGGCGATCTTGGGATCGGCTCCCCCTGCCGGCGTCTGGTCCGGCCGGCCGAGACCACTGGCCAAACCGCCTGCCAGACCGCCCCCCAGTCCCGCCCCACCGGCATTTGGCATGGACATCCCTTCCTTTCCTGCCTTGAGGAGTTCGTCCAGCACTTCCTTGTTGCCAAGAACCTGTTCCAGAAGGCTGTGCTGCTCCGCCATGGATTTCGAAAGAGCGTCGGCTTTTTCACTCGCTTCCCGGATGACCTTTTCGACCGCCACATGGGCCTCGGCCATGGCCCGGTCCGTTTCCTCCTTCCGTTTGAGGATCTCTCCCGCAATCCCGGCAACACTTGGCAAGGACTTGTAGAGCGCTTGATAATCCTGCTGGAGTTTTACCACTTCCAGATAACCCTCAATGACTTGTTTCAGGACATTCGCCGGTTGCGCGGCCCTGTTACTCCCCGATGTTCGTTGAGCGCCGGGTCTTTCGGTCTCCACCATCTTCAGGCTCCCTCGTTTCGACGTCCTCGACCTGTGTTTCCGCCACTTCGACCTCCGCAACGTCCACTTTGACGGTTTCCTCCATCACCCCGAAACGATCCGGACGGCTTGTTCTGGTGACTGACCGCGCCGGGTCACTCCGCCCGCATTTGCGTGGTTTCGGGCCCGGATTGAAAGGCTCGAACACCGGCATGACACAAATACATGCCGGCCAACCGCAACAAGCACCGCCCCGTACGCCTGCGTCCGAAGTCCCGCCATCCCTGTCCGGAGCCCACTCAATCTGGCGTCTTGTCTCGAGGGCGGATCCCACCATCATGCGTGCCGATGCGATCCGGGACAGCTCCTCCGGGTACGCGCAATAAAGAACCGCCTCACTGCGGCGGCTGTCATCGGTCTCGAGTGCCTCAAGCCATTGGACCAGGGTCCGTTGCAATATCCGGTCAAGCTCGCGCCCGACCTCCTGAAGTTCGTGTTCCACGGCAAACCTCCTTCGTTCGCCCGGGCAGATCGCCCGGACGTTCCAGTTAATCGGAAACGGCTGTCCTGATCCTTCAGCGCCGGCCGAGAATGCTCCTGAGCGCGGCGAGCAAATTCAGCTTTTCGGCTGCGGGCAAATCGTCAAACGCCTGCTTCAAGGTCCTCTTGCCGCCTCCGGCAGGGTCGGCCTTGCGTTTGCCATCCTTGCCGGAAAGCCGCTTTGGTTCTTGCGGCTCGTCTTTCCCGCCATTGCCTGCACTATTGATCGCAGGCCCCGGACGATGGATCGCCCGTTGCAACAGCTCGTCTGTCCGCGTTTGCATATCCGCCTCCCGGTTCACGATTCTGAAGAGTTGATGTCGGAGATGAAGGTCTCGGTGTTCTTGCCAGCTGTCGTGGCCACATTGCCATAGACCTCGACGGCCCCGGACACCATTTTTTGAATTTCCAGCAGCAACGGGATTTCCTCCACGGCCTGAACCGGACCTTCAGCCGCCTTCTTGAGCGCAACGGCCTGGGCCGCGACCGCGATTTGCATGATGGCATTCATGTAATTGGCGGCATCCTGGACAGCGAGCCCGGCGGCCTGCCCGGCCATCAGGTCCGGTGGCGTGATGACCATGTCAGGACCGAAACTCGTGTTCTCATAGTTGGCGAACTGGACCGCCTGAACGATTTTCTGGTTGAGCGCCGAGGTGTCGGGAGCTGGCCGGGCCGGGGGTTTGGCCGCCGCACTCCCCTTCGGACCTGCTCCATTTTGAGCCCCCCCTTCCCTTTTTGGGGCACTTTCACCCGCGCCCTCCGGCGAATTGCCGTTCTCCGCTGCCGGCTCGCCGCGCGGACGCAAGCGACCGTTGCCGTCTCTGGACAAATGGGGGTCGGCCTTGTCCTCAGCACCCGGCAACGGCGTGTGCTCCGCAGATGACCCTTCGGGCTGCGGCGCGGCTGAGACGCCTTCGTCCGTCATGCTGCCTTCGTGAACCCCGGTTTCTTCCGTCACGCTGCCTTCCTGAACCCCGGAGGGGGCGTGTTTCCTGCTTCCGAACAGTCGATCCAGCCACATAACCGCACTCCCTCCAAAGGTGGGTCAAAAACACACTACAACCAGAGCCGCAGCCCTGTGGAAAAATCGCTCAGCTTTCCCCGATTTCCATAATCAGCTGACAGGCCTTGGACACAACCGCTGTGGTAATCTGGTTCATGGCCTGCTGGCTGTTGACCGCATTCTGTATCGACAATCCCGAAGCGTGACCGGCCACTTGATAAAGACTGGCGATCGCCTGGGCGGGCGCTTCCGCAACAACCTTGACGTTGGTTTGCGTCACCGCATCGGTGATCTGGGCATTCACGACATCAGCCATGGTTCGTTCCTATCTGGATCACTGTCACCTTGCCAAAAATGACGCTTTCCGGCCGCCTTCACGCCCGCAAGGTCATTTCGTTGGACGTTTCAACCGCTTGCCTGTGACAAACGGCAGGATCTGGACATTGCCGAAGGGTCGGTCTCGGCAATGGCGGTCTTGAGCGACTGCCTCAGATGCTGGACACGCTTGCGGGCAAGCGGTTCGGAAATCCCGAGACTGGCCGCAATGTCCTTGTAGCTGCGCTCCTCGCAAAACCGCATCTGAAACACCTGCCGCAGCTCCGGCGTCATCATGCCGACCTGATCAAGGACCCGCGCAAGAGCTTCCCTGTGCTTCAGCTTTTCCTCCTGGCCCGGCTGATGGTCCGACAGGTCCACCCCGTATGGTTCGTGGATATCGGCCTTGAAGTCGCGGACCTGACGCTCCGAGCACAGACGCCTGATTCGGCTGATGTGTTCGTTTTTCATGGCAAACAGCAAAAACGCCCGCGGCTCGCGCACCTCCGTCTGATGCCTTTCGACATGGGTCACGGCCTTGACCAAGGTCGCAGACAACAGATCCTCCGCCTCCTCGCGGTTCCCGCGTGTCAACCGAAGCGCCCTGCGGCGCAGAACCAATGCGTCTGCAATCCAGCTCAACCAGATCCGGGCCGAAGCCGGCTGCAGGTCCTTCCGATCCGCCGTTCCGTCTGTCATCGTGGCTCCCCATCATACCGGGCCTGATTTGACCCCGTTTTGTTCCACTACTCACCCGGACGCCCGCAATCTATAAGTGTGAATAAATTCTGCAAAATTAAGCAAATATTCCGTTTTTGAGGGCCAATCCGGAAACGACAGATCGAAAATAACAACCTATAAGAGCACCCACCACCCCGCAATAGATTTTCCC
>NZ_SMMF01000386.1:0-785 GCF_009711355.1 Roseibium sp. RKSG952
GCGCCGAACTGGAAGCCCAGTTCTTTGGTCCGATCCTTCGTGGGATGCAATCTGACATTTATGGCACGGCGCATGTGGAATTTATTCCCTGGAAAGAACGGGAGAGCAAGAGCAAACGGGAAACAGAAATTCCCGCTTGCGTGGGAACGCCTTGTATCCCGGATCTGAAGGGCCGGGTTTTACGGCGCAGCTTGATAATCAGGTCGGCCCCAGCCTGTGTCAAGGATTCGAGAGTTGCGCGCGGACGGGTGTGGGGATACGATTCCAGGTAGATAAAGAATTCGAACGCAGGTCCGTCATGAAATTGGCAAATCTACTCCTTGCGCTCTCACTGAGCGCGCCGGCTGCGGGATGCGTAAACGGTCCGGGAAAGGGCCCCAAGTTCGCAACACCGGTGTCTGCGGTTGCCAAGAAACAGGCGAAGCTCGCGCCGGATATCCAGAAAATACTCGCCGCGGGAGGTCTGGATCCGGCAAACCCCTCCGCTCCGTCCGCACAGGAGAGCGTCAAGTCGCGTGCAGTGGCCCTAGCTCTGGCTCACACGACTGCGCCGGAACCAGTCAAAACAACGAGAACGATAACGCTTTCTACGCCGACGCAGGCAAAGCCCGCGCAAGCTCTAGCCCCGACCCGATCAGTGAAGAAGACCCCGCCACGTACACGGGTTGCGACGACACTGGAGCCCGCCAAACGAAGCGTCACCCGCTTCTAAGCATAGATTTTCTTTCTGCTACTTATGACGCACCCGTACGCAATTAACGTCTTCCCCGCCCTGAAGGAAGGGG
>NZ_SMMF01000794.1:0-9798 GCF_009711355.1 Roseibium sp. RKSG952
CCATATATTCACGCTCGGGCCTCCTGGGCCGACCACTCTGCAAATGGGGAGCAGCCGGGATGAGGTCAGGTTCTGCGCTGGCCTTACTCTGCGGCGATCAAAGCCGAGAGTTCCCGTCGGACGATATCGGCACCCACGCTGAGAGCATTCAGTTTGCCTCTGGCAACCGTGCGGGATAGCGGCGCCATCCCGCAATTGGTGCAGGGATAGAGCTTGTCGGCATCTGCAAACTTGAGCGCCTTGCGCAAGGTGTCGGCAACTTCCTCCGGCGTTTCGATGGTGTTGCTCGCCACATCGATGGCCCCGACCATCACCTTCTTGCCGCGAATAAGCTGGATCAGATCGATCGGCACATGCGAGTTGTGGCATTCCAGCGAGACCAGATCGATATTGGACCTTTGGAGTTTGGGGAAGGTCTCTTCGTACTGCCGCCACTCCGAGCCCAGAGTTTTTTTCCAGTCGGTATTGGCCTTGATGCCATAGCCATAGCAGATATGGACAGCCGTCTCGCATTTCAGACCTTCGATCGCCCTTTCCAGGGTCGCGATGCCCCAGTCGTTCACCTCGTCAAAGAACACATTGAAGGCGGGCTCGTCGAACTGAATGATGTCGACCCCGGCGGCCTCGAGTTCCCTGGCTTCCTGATTGAGGATGGCGGCGAATTCCCAGGCGAGTTTCTCGCGGCTCTTGTAATGAGCATCATAGAGGGTATCGATCATCGTCATCGGCCCCGGGAGCGCCCATTTGATGGGGCTGCCTGTCTGCCGACGCAGAAACTTCGCATCTTCCACAAAGACCGGCTTTTCGCGCGATACAGCACCCACGACCGTCGGCACGCTGGCATCATAACGATCGCGAATCCTGACGGTCTCGCGCTTTTCGAAATCGACGCCGCCAAGATGCTCGATAAAGGTCGTGACAAAGTGCTGGCGGGTCTGCTCGCCGTCGCTGACGATGTCGATACCCGCGGCCTGCTGTTCTATCAGTGCGACGCGCAGCGCATCTTGTTTTCCCTCGATCAGAGCATCGCCTTCCAGCTTCCAGGGCGACCAGAGTTTTTCCGGCTCAGCGATCCAGGAAGGTTTGGGCAGGCTACCGGCCGTCGATGTGGGGAGAAGTTTGGTCATGTAAGGCATTCCTTTTGTGTCTTCCAGTCGCTCAGGCCGCGTGCTGTTCGGTCCAGGCCCGCAGAATAGTCTGATAAGGCTTGATGAAGTGCTCTTCAGCGAACCGGCCCTGTTCGGTCGCAAGTCTGGTCCGTTCCTCGCGGTCGTAGACGACCAGCGTTTGCGAAAAGTCCCGATGCTTCAAACTCGGTTTGTAAAGCTGACCGGCGACGGAATTCGCGTTGTAGATCTCGGGTCGGTAGATCTTCTGGAAGGCTTCCATTGTGCTCAGCGTGCTGATCAGCTCGAGATTGGTGTAGTCGTTGAGCAAATCACCGAAGAAGTAGAAGGCGTATGGCGCGACACTGTTGCGCGGCATAAAATAGCGCACCTGCATTCCCATCTTCTGAAAATACTGTTCGGTCAAGGACGGCGCGTCCGGCTCGTATTCGATCCCCAGAACAGGATGTTCATTCGTGGTCCGATGATAGGTCTTGCTGTCCGAGACACTGAGACAGATCACCGGAAGTTTCCGGAAATGCGCCTTGTAGACATCGGACCTGACGAAACTCTTGAAGATCTTTCCATGCAGATCGCCAAAATTGTCCGGAACGCTGAACCCGGACTTGCCCCTGTTGTGCTCAGGCAGCACCACGCTGAAATCATAGTCTCGCACATAGGAGGAGAAATTGTTGCCGACGAGGCCTTCGATGCGAGCGGACATTTTGCTGTCGACAATTGTCGTCTTTAGGATTTCGATGGCCGGAAAGGTCTCACCCTTGCCGTCGATATCCAGCTCGACGGAGACAATGTCCAGGTCCAGATGGTAACGATCTCGCTCAGGGTTATCCCAGTGGGCAAGGTCATTGCAGCGGTTGTCAATCATTTGCAAAGCGTTGCGCAGGTTTTCTTTGCGGCTTTCTCCACGCGCCAGATTCGCGAAGTTGGTCGTCAGTCGCGTGCCGTCCGCCGGTTCGTAGTTTTCGTCGAAACGAAGGCTCTTGATCGTGAAGGTGAAGTCTTTGGTCATCGTCTTCCCGTGTCCTGGCTGCCGATGCAAATTCCGAGGTCGATCCCGCTCTTTCGGCAGTTTTCGAACTTGTTCCCGAGTTTGCGCAAGCGATGGTCTGCATGTGTCGACGGTTCAAGGTCATGCGTGCTGTATGCCCGAGCTGGAACATGAAGAAAAATGATATCTTTTCAGAAAAACATGACTGAGTGTCATGTGGTTGGTGATCAGCCTTGTGACCCGCCAAAGCCGCGGAGTCTTTCGCCATCGCCAATTGTCCAGGACAATGCACAATGCTCTAACGTTTTCAGGCTGATGAGCTTTTGGGCGCTCAATCGATTCCGAGCAAACGTCTGCTCATCTAGCGACCATGCAGCGACCGTTTAGATCTGAACGGTTTCAGCCAGGTCCATGAAGCCGTCCAGATAGCTGGTCGAATTGCCTGTGCGACGTCCCAGATGGATGGACTTCGCAATGCCCTCGCCGAGCCGCACGCCCTTCACCCCCCTAGTCTCGCGCAAGAGCCAGTCGGGGGTTGCGCTGACGGCGCGGCCAGATGCCACGAGCCGCAACATCAGATCGGTCGTCTCTACTGTGCGGTGGCGATGCGGCAGGGTATGGGCGGGGACAAGGAAGCGGGTATAGATATCCAGCCGCTCGCGAGAGACGGGATAGGTAATCAAGGTTTCGCTCGCCAGATCCTCGGGTTCGATCCGCTGTTTTTGCGCCAGAGGATGGGCCTCGGCCACCGCCAGAACCAGCTCGTAATCGAAGACGGGCTTGTATTCGAGACCCGGACGCTCAATCGGGTCGGGAGTAACGAGAATGTCGATCTCATGGCCCAGGAGGGCGGCCAGTCCCCCAAACTGGAAGGCTGTCGTCACATCCAGTTCGACATCCGGCCATTCCGCCAGAAACGGGTCCACCACCCGCATCAACCAGTCCTGACAGGGGTGACATTCCATCCCCACCCGGATAGCGCCGCGCCGCCCGCGTGCATAGTCTTCAAGGACAATCGCACCATGTTCCAGCTGCGGCAACACGCGCATCGCCAGCCCTAAAAGATAGTCACCCGCGAGCGTCAAACGCAGTTTGTGCCCCTCGCGCTCCCAGAGTTTAACACCGTACCGATCCTCGAAACGGCGGATGGCATGGCTGACCGCCGATTGGGTCAGGTTCAGCTGATCGGCGGCCTGGGTCAGGCTGCCCGTACGGTCAATCTCGCGCAGGATGGCAAGAGGCTGGATATCGATCATTCAGCATGAATCCCTGTCATGTTTTTCTGATATAACCTCACTTGACGTCATGAGCAATCGTGACTGTGGTCCTTCAAAATGGAGTTGTCACCCTGATGTCGGGTAGCGAGCCACCGCGGCGGGAATTGAGGTCATCAAAATCCCGCCGGAAGCGCTTCCGGCCTCACGGGTTTCCCGCAGTCATCACGCGTTGTGTGTTCCGCTCAAACGTGGTTGGCAAGGCCGCGGTCGATGTGTGACACTTTCGGTCGGGGTCAGACCGAGACTTGAAGGAGACAGACCCATGCACAATCGTGAGGCCGGACAATCACAAATCTGGACTTGTGTTCTGCTGACTGCTGCCATCCTCTTCAGTTTCGCCCTTGCCTGCGGGATTCCCTTCGCGGCCCTCGGAGCAATTGCAGCCCTGACCCTGCCTCCCCGGGGAGCGGTGTTTCTGGCGGCGCTAGGCTGGCTCGCCAATCAGGTGATCGGGTTCGGGTTCCTCGGCTATCCGTTCGATGCGATGACGCTGTCCTGGGGCGTGGCACTGGGGCTGTCGGCGCTTGCTGCAGTTGGCGCGGCCTTACTCTCGCTCAGTCTGATGCGGACTTCAGTGCCAGCAGTGCGGCTACTGCTTGCCTTCGTTGCGGCCTGGGCCGGACAGCAAGGCACGGTCTTCGCGGCAAGCCTCGTTCTGGGGGCGTCCGCTTCAGCCTTTGCACCGGCGGTCGTCTGGTTCATCCTCTGGACAAACGCCATGGCCTTCACCGTTCTTCTCGCCACCCAGATGATCGGGGTGCGAGCGGGGGTCGCGCGCATGCCGCTGGATCAATCTGCTGGATAGAATATGGCGCCAGGCAAATAAGCGCCCGGCAGGTCCATGCCGGCTGGCATGGCCTTCCCCGTGGCGAGGTGAGCGGGTAGTAGATGTGTGTGCGGACCAAGCGGCGATTGTCCGCCGGGCGGTGGGATCGGTGTCAGGATCTCGATCCTGCCAAGCGCGGTCTCAATCACCCGTGCCGGACTGTTGGCCAGCAACGCCGGCGCAATAAGCCCGAGGTTGTCGGGAAATGCCGAGCCGGTTGCCGACGAGAGCGCCTCTCGCGTCTCGCCCGGCCCGGCACGCACGCAGAACCGGGCTTCCTTGCGTCCCATGCCAAGGTCGAAAACATGAGCATCTCGATCAGAAACTGCGACGGCATCCAGATCCGGCCCGAGCGCTGTCAAGGTGTGGGCAATGTCAGGGTGTCCTCGCTCCTGCTTGACTGCAAGCACGATCCGCGAACGTTCCAGCGGTGTTTCCTTTGCCTCAAATGTCAGTGCCCGAACGTTGTCATCGATACGGAAGCGCAGCCCTGCACCCCGGGTGCTGGAGACGATGACCTCGCCATCGTGTTCCGCGCGAACAGCCTGACCTGGGGCTGCCGTGAACTCGCCAACAGCACCGACGACGCCGGCGACCCACGTCCCCCTGCCGTCACTCAAGCTCCGCAAAACGAAATTGCGAATGTCTTCCGTCTCCCAAGGCAGGCGCCGGCAGGTCACGCCGAGCCGCTCAAAGCGTTCCGGCAGATCCTTCCAGATCTCTGCCCGCCAGGCCTCGGTATGACCGCACCAGTCAGCAATCTCGTCTCTGGTTCGCGCGCACCCCATGCAAAGCCCGGTGGTCGCATCAATCTTGCATAGGCCAACGCATGGACTAACGCTTGTCATGATCCGACTTCCTTTGGGTAAGAAGCAAGCGCAGCTCATATCGCATCAAGGCCATCGTGAGGTCTTCATTCAATGCCGGACACCCGCCCCCTATCAGATAGAATTTTCACAATGCCGATTGAAGCCCGACAGAAAGCCATTGCAATAGCATGATCCTTTATCCCCAACCCTATAAGAAAGATTAGGTACATTATATTGACGACCTAGAATTATCACATACAATATGTAGCATTCAAGGTCTGGCGATTTTGCAAAATCGTTGGCTAAGAGGGAAACTGGTGCGTTTGGCGTCAAACAAATCCGGTGCTGCCCCCGCAACTGTGAACGGCGAGCTGCGATCCGAAAAGCCACTGGGAGCCCCCGGGAAGGCGGATCACGTCAGCGCTGACCCGTGAGCCAGGAGACCTGCCTTGAACGACAAAACGTCAACGGACGGAGGGTCTGTAGGGCGGGGCTTTACTGCGTCAATCGCACAGCCTCTTGCGCTTGCCTTCCGTTCATCACCAGAGCCGTTCTTCGGGGTGCAAGAGAAGACATGACCGTTACCGTTTACAGCAAACCCTCCTGCGTTCAGTGCAATGCGACCTACCGCGCACTTGAGCAAAAAGGTGTCGACTACATCGTCGTTGATCTCAGCAAGGACGACGAAGCCTTTGACCACGTTCAAGCGCTTGGCTACCAGCAGGTGCCGGTGGTCGAGGTACGTGGAGATCATTGGGCCGGCTTTCGCCCGGACAAGATCGCAGCACTCAGCTGACCGTTGAGTGGGCTCGTCTACTTTTCGAGCGCATCAGAAAACACGCACCGGTTTATTGAGAGACTCGGACATCCGGCAATCCGTATTCCGCGGAACACATCGGAGCGGCTCCCGTCTTTGCAATCGCCCTTCATTCTGGTCCTGCCGACCTTTGCGGACGGCAGTGGCCGAGGAGCGGTCCCAAAACAGGTGATCCAGTTTTTGAATGATGCACTCACGCGTGCGCTCCTGAAGGGCGTAATTGCCTCGGGCAACCGCAACTTCGGAGAACATTTCGCCCTCGCCGGAGACATTGTCGCGAAAAAATGCGGTGTTCCGCTGCTCTACAAATTTGAGCTCTCCGGAACTGACAGTGACCTTCAAAGGGTCCAACACGGGATAACAGAATTTTGGAAACGTCAGTCCTAGACCGCCCGGCAGCACAGGCGGAAACACTCGATTATCACGCCCTCAACGCAATGTTGAACCTTTATGATGCGGACGGAAAAATCCAGCTGGATGCCGATCGCCGGGCTGCCCGCCAGTACTTCCTTCAGCATGTCAACCAGAACACAGTTTTCTTTCATTCGCTGGAAGAAAAGCTCGGGTATCTCGTTCGCGAGGGCTACTATGAGGCAGAGGTTCTGGAGCAATATGACTCCGCCTTCGTGAAATCGATTTTCGAGGCGGCCTATGCCCGAAAGTTTCGTTTCCCAACATTCCTTGGCGCTTTCAAATACTACACCAGTTACACGCTGAAGACCTTCGATGGAAAACGCTACCTGGAGCGGTTTGAGGACCGTGTCGTGATGGTGGCACTGACCCTTGCCGCCGGCGATGAAGACCTTGCGATGCGTCTGATGGACGAGGTCATTTCCGGCCGTTTCCAACCCGCAACGCCGACCTTTCTGAACGCTGGAAAGAAACAACGCGGTGAGCTGATCTCCTGCTTCCTGCTGCGGCTTGAAGACAACATGGAATCCATTGGAAGGGGCATCAACTCAGCCCTACAACTCTCCAAACGCGGCGGCGGTGTGGCGCTGCTTTTGACTAACATTCGCGAAGCGGGTGCGCCGATCAAGGGTATTGAAAATCAGTCCTCCGGTGTCATCCCGGTGATGAAGCTATTGGAGGACAGCTTTTCCTATGCCAACCAGCTGGGGGCCCGGCAAGGCGCCGGCGCAGTTTATCTCAACGCGCATCACCCGGACATCTTAAGCTTCCTCGACACCAAACGGGAGAACGCAGACGAAAAGATCCGCATCAAGACCCTGTCGCTCGGAGTGGTGATTCCGGACATCACCTTCGAACTCGCCAAACAGGATGAGGAGATGTACCTCTTCTCACCCCATGATGTGGAGCGGGTCTACGGCGTGCCGATGTCCCAGATCTCGATCACGGAAAAATATCGCGAGATGGTCGACGATCCGCGCATCCGCAAGAAAAAAATTCGGGCGCGAGCCTTCTTCCAGACCATCGCAGAAATCCAGTTTGAGAGCGGTTACCCGTATATCCTGTTCGAGGACACCGCGAACCGGGCGAACCCGGTGGACGGGCGGATCAATATGTCGAACCTGTGTTCAGAGATCTTGCAAGTCAACGAGGCATCGAAGTTCAATGATGACTTGTCCTATGAGCATCTCGGCGCGGACATTTCCTGCAATCTAGGCTCTTTGAACATAGCGCGGACAATGGACGGTGGGGACCTGGGTGCAACGGTCGAAACCGCCGTTCGGGCCCTTACTGCCGTCTCAGTGATGAGTGCTATCGACAGTGTACCGTCCGTTCGCCGGGGTAATGACGAAAGCCATGCCATTGGGCTCGGGCAGATGAACCTTCATGGGTTTCTGGCCCGCGAACGAATCCACTATGGCTCGGAGGAAGGCGTCGAGTTCACCAGCCTTTACTTCTACGCTGTCGCGTATCACTGCCTGCGCGCCTCCAATAAAATCGCGCGGGAACGCGGGCAGAGCTTCAAGGGTTTTGAAAAAAGCCGCTATGCAGACGGCACCTTCTTCGACAAGTATCTGGACAAGATCTGGGAGCCAAAATCGGACCGGATCCGGGGTCTGTTCGAGACCTTTGGCATCACTTTGCCAACACAGGCTGATTGGCAGGATCTGATGGAGGCCGTTATGGCCGATGGGCTCTACAATCGCAATCTTCAAGCCGTGCCGCCGACCGGTTCAATCAGCTACATCAACCATGCGACCTCTTCGATCCACCCGATCGTTTCAAAAATCGAGATCCGCAAGGAGGGCAAGATCGGCCGCGTCTACTATCCGGCCCCGTTCATGACGAACGACAATCTGGACTACTACCAGGATGCCTATGAAATCGGCGCGGAAAAGATAATCGACACTTATGCGGCGGCAACAGAGCATGTCGATCAGGGACTGTCGCTGACGCTGTTCTTCCGCGATGACGCGACCACAAGAGACGTTAACCGCGCACAGATCTACGCCTGGAAGAAGGGCATCAAGACTATCTATTACATCCGCTTGCGCCAAATGGCCCTTGAAGGGACCGAGGTGCAAGGCTGCGTGTCCTGCTCGCTCTAAAGGAGACACTCATGACCATTCACACACCCGTCTCCGGCCTGACACGCACCGTTCCAAAAGCTGTCAACTGGAACCGCCTTCAGGACGACAAGGATCTGGAAATCTGGAACCGCCTGACGGTGAACTTCTGGCTTCCGGAAAAGGTTCCGCTGTCGAACGACATACAAAGCTGGGCAACCTTGCATGCGGATGAACGGCAACTGACCATCAGAGTCTTCACCGGTCTGACGCTGCTGGACACGATACAGAACACGGTCGGCGCCCCTGCCCTGATGCCCGACGCTCTAACGCCGCATGAAGAGGCGGTTCTGACCAATATCGCGTTCATGGAAGCGGTCCATGCGCGCAGTTATTCATCGGTCTTTTCCACCTTGTGTCAAACGGCTGAAGTGGATGATGCTTTCCGTTGGTCGGAAGAAAACGAGTTCTTGCAGGCCAAGTCGCAGCTGATCCTGAATGAATATGACGCGGCCTCCTCGCCGCTTAAAAAGAAAGTAGCCAGCGTCTTCCTGGAGAGCTTCCTCTTCTATTCAGGCTTTTATCTGCCGATGCACTGGTCTAGCCGCGCAAAGCTGACCAACACGGCCGATCTGATCCGCTTGATCATTCGCGATGAAGCGGTGCACGGCTACTATATCGGCTACAAGTTCCAACGCATGCTGGAGGTGCTCACTGAGGCCGAACGCCAGGAGATCAAGGACTTTGCATTTGCGCTGATGTTCGATCTTTACGAGATCGAGGGCAAATATACCGAAAGCCTCTATGACGGTGTTGGCCTCACCGAAGACGTAAAGCACTTCTTGCATTACAACGCCAACAAGGCGTTGATGAACCTCGGCTATGAGGCCCTGTTCCCGGACAGTGTCTGTGAAGTCAATCCGGCCATCATGGCGGCGCTTTCCCCGAACGCCGACGAGAACCACGACTTCTTCTCGGGCTCCGGCTCGTCCTACGTCATAGGCAAGGCAGTCGCGACCGAAGACGAAGACTGGGATTTCTAAGCAATCCAATTTCAGTCACAGAGGTTGATGGCGATGCTATGATGGTGGAAATTGAAGATGTTTGCACAAATTCAATAATCAATTCCGGCTCCTAGCAATAGCTAAGCAGAGATTCTCTCTCTACCCCACGGATGATTTATCTGTTCGGCATTCCAGTTTTCGACGCCTAGTTTGATCGCAGCTTCGAGCTCTCTGGCATCGGCAAAAGTCTGGTGCGCGAGTTCGGTCTGTTTGTGGGATTTCCAGACGGGTTCAATGTCATTCAATTCCGGGGCGTAGCGTGGCAGCCACTCGACAGTCATCCAATGAGCAAGGTCGGCCAAGGCTTTGCGCGAGAGCTTGCTGGTATGTACAGGCCCGTTGTCGAGAACCAATATGACGGGCCGATCAGGCAAGCCCGGCTGGGCGTCCATTAGGGCTCTGTGATAAATCGT
>NZ_SMMF01000893.1:0-36347 GCF_009711355.1 Roseibium sp. RKSG952
GCGTTTGCGTTCCCGATCAGATCCCGTCACCTCGGCAGCCTTCTTTTGCAGCGGCTTGCGAGCGATTGCGTTCGATTTTGCTGCCGCTGGCGCAGCTGCGGCATCAGGGGTTGGCGCCGGAGCGTTGGTCGCCGTTTCAACCGGCTGTCCGGCGGGCTGTTTCTTATATCGTGAAAACACTGCGGCTCCCCCTCGGGCTGATGTTAGGCTGCTTCGGCGTCACTTGTGCCCAGGCTATGCAGCGATTTCGCAAGTTTTGCGATTTCCCGACGTAGCGGGTTTTTGGCTGCTGAACTGGACAAGGGCAGACCGTGATCGCCACTTTGCATGACTGGCTTTCCGCCATCAGGCAGTTGCAGATCGATTGAAATGCCCAGGCTTTCGCCCATGCGTTTGACCCGGCTTTTACCATTCAGGTCGGTGAATTTGGGGGCCCGGTTCAAAGCAAAGCGAAGCTTGTTGAACGGCAGCTCTTCGGCTTGCAATGCGCGTTTCAGGCGTAATGCGTTCTGAGCAGAGCGCATATCCAGCTCGATAAGGGCGAAATATACATGCGCAGCTTGCAAAACGGTTTCAGACCAGTGGACCAGCGTTTTGGGCATATCCACGATGACATAATCAAAGTGGGCGCGGGCCGTGTCGATCACGCGCTGTACATCTTCAGGAGTGATGATATCCAGCGGCACCATATCCGACGGTGCAGTCAGCACTTCCATCTTTTCTTCGTAAGTCTGCAATGCGGTGCCGAATACTTCCTCGTCCATTGAGGCCGTATCAGACAGCATCTCGAACACCGTCTCGCGACGAGGCAGGTCAAGATACGTCGAGATGGTGCCATATTGCAGGTCCAGATCGATAAGGCATACTTTGGGGGCATCCTTGTCGGACACCGTTGCCAACTCCCAGGCCAGATTGACCGCAAATGTGGTCGAACCGACACCGCCGGCCAGACCTTGAACGACAAAAAGCGCACCTTCTTTGGAATCTCCATTCGACAGATGCACAGCGTCAGCTTGCGGTACATGAACCGGATCCGGCTTGTTCATCCGGTCTATTGCTTCCTGCAACTCGTTTTCCGGCAGAGGGTAGGGGACGAATTCGTCAGCACCTTTGCGCAGCAGTTGATGCAATGACGCAGGGGTCACATCTTCAGCGATGAGAACAACCTTGATCTTCTTTTCCTTGGCCTGCGAGATGATCTCGCCCATCAGGGTCAAGTTGTCTTCGTCTTCGCCGTCAATCGCGAGGGCAACGAACTGAAGCGATTCGGCTTCGGGCTGGCTGAAGAAGGCGAGCGCTTCGGCAAAACCTAGATCCCCCCAACGCTCCCCCAGCGCAGCTTCCATGTCTTCGATCAACAGATCAAAATTCTGGACATCACGGCTGATCGTGCAGGCCAGGATGGCAGTATTTTCGTCTTGCGGCGTGGCGCTCGTCATAAACACAATCCTCGTCGTGAGAGCGCAGCAAACGAGAGAACGTCGAAAATCGCTATTCGGTCTGCTGTCGCCCTAAAGCGGTCAATTCTGGCCGCAGGTCACCCTATTGTTCGCAAATTCACTCGAAACTTGGGCGAGAATTTGGCGCAAAAGAACCAATTGTAGGGAATTGGGCGACGATGCCGCCCAATCTGGACTTATTGTCCGCCGCCGCCGCCGCCGCCGTCGCCGCCATCATCCGCTTGGATGATGCTGATGGCGGTCGCGCTTTCGACGTACTCGCGATAGATGACTTCGGCGTACTTGCCGTCCAGCACCAGCGGATGCTTGTCGAAGAAGCCTGAGACTTCGGTAACCGTGCGGCGATTCCGGCGATCCCGATCCTGCGTTGCAACAAGAGGTCTCGTCTTTCCGAAGGAAACGACAGCCTCAAGCCGCGATCGTGAAATCCCCTGCTGGGCAAAGAACGATACAACCGCCTGGGCGCGTCGCATGCCCAGGCTCTTATTGTAGCCGGCCGAACCAACAGCGTCGGTATGCCCATATACGCGGAACCGCGCCTCGGGGAACTGTTTGATCCAGTCCGCCTGCTGCAACAGAATGCGCTGAGCTGATGCGTCCAGTTGGGCGCTGTCAAAGGCAAAGTTGATCTGGCTCGGTACCTCTGCCGCAAAGCGACGCGCCAGAATCTGTCCGTATGTCAGTTGGCCGGTCATCACCAGAGTGTTGTGATGACCCGCGTTACCGAAAGTACCTTGATCGATTTCATAGCCAGCTTCGCGAGTACAACCAGCGACAGCGACTGTAAGACCCAGTGTTAAGATCCACTTCTGCATTGGTCCTATCCTCTCAATCAATCCAGCACGTAGCCGTAGGAATTGCCAAAGCCTTGTTTGGCGACTTCCGAGGCTGCGCCGCTGCCATCGCGCGTCGTCCGTGAGACTTTGCCATTCACGAACAGATCGAATTCGCTGGGCGGTTTTACCCGATCCGTGGGTAGCGCCAGCGCTTCGCCACGTGTCGGAGATACCAGATGTGCGGTTACGATAATCATGAGTTCACTTTGCTGACGCTGATATTGAGAGCTGCGGAACAGCGACCCAAGGACCGGAACGTCACC
Organism: Roseibium sp. RKSG952; assembly: GCF_009711355.1. Taxonomy (NCBI): domain Bacteria; kingdom Pseudomonadati; phylum Pseudomonadota; class Alphaproteobacteria; order Hyphomicrobiales; family Stappiaceae; genus Roseibium; species Roseibium sp. RKSG952. The sequence goes on from NZ_SMMF01000893.1 coordinate 2,560, forward strand.
CAGCCACGGGACCTGGTTGTTCGAGTCAGTAAAGTTGTCCTGAATCAAGCCCGCAATGGCAAAACTCTCACCATCCCGCAATTCAACGGTTGTTCTCGTGGTGCGGGTGATGAAGCTTGGAACACGGTCGCCGTTGATAGTGAATTCCGAGTTTGGATCGATGCTCGACACCACCGCACCCATTTCCAGGTTGATCACATCGCTGTCTGTAACCCGCGGCACGAACAGCAATTGCACGCCAAATGTCTTGTATTCGATGGCAACAACACCGTCATCCTGCGGAACCGGAATTGGCACCTCGCCACCTGCAAGGAATTCCGCTTCCTGCCCAGACAAGGCTGACAGATTCGGTTCCGCCAGGCTGCGAGCCAAGCCTTTGGCCTCCAGCGCCTCAAGCAACAAACGAACTTGCGTCGAACCTACACCGAAACCAAAGAGAATGGCGCCGGTATTCGTCTGTGTCAGAGGAATGTTGTTGTTCAGTGCATTGTTAAGAGCGAAATTAGTGTTCAGGCCATTGAAGCCGCCCGTTACGTCGCCTCCTCTAAAGCCAAGCGAAGCTGTTAAGCTCTTTGCAACCGACCGGTTCATTTCAGCAAACCGGACTTTCATCATTACCTGCTGTACGCCACCGACACTCATTAGATTCGATACGCGCTCAGGTGCATACCGTTCTGCCAGTTCCAGAGCTCGTGCCAATCGAGCCGAGCTGGACACAACACCCGAAAGCACGATGCCGTCATTTGCGGTCCGAACTTCGATTCGCTCATTCGGAAGAATCTGGCGAAGTCTCTCTTTAAATTCAGAGACATCCGGTGCAACGCGCACCCGGACGTTCGTGATTAGGTTACCTGCGCCATCAAACAGGGTCAGCGTGGTCAGACCGGGCGCTTTACCAAGAACATAGATTGTGCGGTCTGAAAGCGAGGAGATATCAGCGATGCCTGCGTTGGCGATGCTGAGTTCCGCGAACGGCTGTTCGCTTTCCACCACGATTGCGCGGTTCATCGGAACATCCAGCGTTTCAGCTGTTCCGTTTTTAACCACGCGAATGTTTTCTGCCCAGGCGGCATTGCCAACTGGGCTCATAACAAGTGCCATCCCCAACAGGGATGCACTAATCCAGGAACGTATTGTCATGTGACCTGCCTCTCCGATCACCACTCGATTTTTTGGGTCTTGCGCCCTATGGTGCCAAACACTGCGCGAATTCGGGATTTATTGCAATAATCAATGGTTTCCGGAATTTTCCTTATGTGGATAATGCGCAACATTCCAATAGATAAGGCCACACGATACGTGTGGCCTTTACCTGTTAACAGACTGAATTGATGTCAGTTTGTGCAGGGAATCTCAGTTGTGACTGTCTCTCCGCCGCGGCGTGTGCGGATGGTGCAGACTTTTTCCTGAACAGGCTGGACTTTCGGGGCCTCTTCTTCGATTCCCAGCAGCTTTCTTTGGTCAACTTCAATCGCGGATGCGATGGTTTCGTCCTGCACGCCAACTAGCGCCAGAGAAAGACGCCCTGTGTTTTGGGCTTGCGCCAAAGCAGCGATCTGTTCGGGCGTCGCCGCAACGGTTACCGTGCGCGCGATCGTTGTGCCGGTGACGTCGGAACCGGCGGTCTGGTCTACCGCAATCAGCTGAATGTTGGTTTGAATCAGTCGCGTGATTTCCCCGTCAGCGCCTTGAACAGCACCGCGCAGCGAGCCGGTCCAGTAAACATCGACAATATCGTCCGGACGCAGGAAGCCTGAAACGCCCGATGCGACGTCAACGCTGATGGCGAATGCGCGCATGCCCTTTTCAAGACGAGAGGTCAGGCCAGCTGCTTCACCGGGTTTGGTGACCTTAACCTCCATCAAAGCTTCGTCTTTCTCCATTGTGCGTAAGACGAATCGGTCGCCGTTTGCGATTTCAGGGAACAGAATCGTCATATCGGTAAAGCTGCCTTCGGGAACAGCGGTCTCAGGCCACTCAACCAACCGGACATCTTCTTTCGTCAGCGGTTCGCCGTATTTAAGTGTGCGATTCGATACGACGACCTCTACGGTCGGAACGACATCAACCTTGGCATTGGCCAAGGCTTCCTGGGCGGCCTGCCGTTCACGCGCCAGCTGGGCCTGATACTCAGAAATATAGTTGCGGGCCATGTAAACGGCACCACCGGCCAATGCGACCCCAACGATCAGGACAAGTCCAAATACAGCACGCATTCGCGTCCCCTTGTATTACTGTTACTCTAGGCAAATCTCCACACGAGGTGCGGATTCATCTCGATTGGGTATAGATACGAATTGTGTCGAAAAGGGGGACAATCGGAGATTTTCTTCGGGTTCTCGATTAAACGGACTACAACACCGAAATAGTCTCGGGAAAGGGCGATTTACGCCCCTTCTTTAAAAGTTAGGCCGTCTGATCTCGATATTTGCGAGGGCCGAACCAGTTTGCGAATCCACGTGCTGAAAAGATGTCGAGAGACTCGCATAAGCAATTGCTCCAAGGCCCACGACAGCAGCAGTCAGGACAACCCAGTCTACAGTGACGGCACCGTCTTCGTTCGAAAGAAACTCGGCTAGATTGATCGGCATAGTTTCACCAGATTGGCAGCGATTTTATAAACAGGGGCCACGCCTTCGACGAAAGGCGCGGCCCCCAGATAGCTTGGTCAACCATACAGCCTATAGAATAGTACTGGAGGTTGGTGTGACTAAGATTAACTTAGTTGAAGTTCGGCGTGGTTACGGTAACACCGGTCAGCGCGCTTTCTACGCTGTCTGCCAGATCGCTGGCACCAGTACGAACCTGGTTGTATGCAACAGCAGCCAGAGCAACAACAGCAGCGGTCAGAACGACCCAGTCTACAGTTACGGCACCGTCTTCGTCTTTACGGAAGTTCTTGATGAACTTGATCATGTTTCGTCCCTCCTAAAGGATCTAACTCTAATTAACCTCGGCGTCTTGTCAGAGCTTTCTCTCTCAGTCAGCCCCCGATCGTCTCGGCATGGCACTATGATTGCTCTTCGTGCGTGGCAGGAATTGGGCCAAACAGCGAATTTTTCGCCTCAAGCTTAACTTTTTAGTCATTTATTTTATAACTAACTGAAAAATAATGGAAAAAAATGTTGCGCCATTTGGCGGAACCGTGGGGGGCGATGCAAATTTACGCCAAATGAGGCGAAATCGCCCCATTTCGCTTTGTTTTTCTGGCCTTGCGGGAAGATTCGCGTATCAAATCAACCCAAAAGAAAAGATGAGGCAGGCAGAATGTATCTCCGGGACGCACTTACATGCGCCGGCGTTTTGGCGTTGCTATTCGCAACGGCGGCGCCTGTGCCCGCAGCTGATGTAGAGCCACGCGGCGTATACAAAAGAATCAAGGCTCCTAAGCCCGGCGCGCGACCGCGCGTGACTGTTCAGATCACCGAGGAAGAGCACGCGTCATCGCCTTCAGCTCCCAGCACGGGGACTGAGTTGGTGGTGCCAGAAATCATTGCACGTGCAAAACCGCCCGCCGATCTGCCTTTGCCAGATGCGCCAAAAAAACCTGTCGGGTCATACAAGGCATTCTGGGAAGCGATTTCACCTGAATTGGCAAAAGCCGGTGCTGGCCGACTCGATAGTGCTTTTCAGGCACTTTCGTCGACGGGTGTTACTTCACCGCGGTTGAAGACCCTTCAGAATATCGTACAGCAAAGAGGGGTCGATATTCTGCGCTCAACAATAGGCACCGAGGTCTCTCCGGCGCTGGTGCTTGCTGTGATTTCCGTTGAATCTGCAGGGCGCTCGGATGCTGTCAGCTCTGCAGGCGCGCAGGGGTTGATGCAGCTGATGCCTGCGACTGCTGAACGTTTCGGGGTCAAGGACAGTCTGAAGCCCGAGCAGAACATAGCTGGTGGAGTAAAATACCTGGACTGGCTGATGGGGGAATTTGGGAACGATCCGATCCTGGTTCTGGCTGGATATAATGCAGGAGAGGGTGCAGTGCGGAAACACAGCGGTGTGCCACCCTATGCCGAAACCCGCGATTACGTTCCCAAAGTTCTGGCGGCATTTCAGGTCGCCCGAGCGCTTTGCGCCACACCACCTGAACTGATTTCTGACGGGTGCGTTTTCCAGACCCTGAATTGAAAAAGGCCCGCTCTCAGGCGGGCCTTTCCGTATCTACAGGATCAGTTGACGATATTGGCCTCAGTCGCAGCGCGAATCTCGTCCTCGGTCACGCCCTCGGCGATCTCGATGATTTTCAGGCCGCCCTCAACCACGTCCAGAACGCCCAGATTGGTGATGATGCGATTCACTACCTTCTTTCCGGTCAGCGGCAGGGTGCATTTCTTCAGCAGCTTGGATTTGCCGTGCTTGTTGGTGTGGTCCATCACAACAATCACACGGCCAACACCGGCCACCAGGTCCATCGCGCCGCCCATGCCTTTGACCAGCACGCCGGGAATCATCCAGTTGGCCAGATCGCCCTCTTCATCGACTTCCATCGCGCCCAGAACAGCGGCAGCGATCTTACCACCCCGGATCATCGCAAAGGAGGTCGCGCTGTCGAAATAAGACGTGCGAGACAGTTCGGTGATCGTCTGCTTACCGGCATTGATCAGGTCTGCGTCCTCTTCACCTTCAAAAGGGAAGGGACCCATGCCCAGCATACCGTTTTCGGACTGCAGGGTGATATCCTTGTCGCCCACATAGTTCGCCACCAGCGTCGGAATGCCGATGCCGAGGTTCACATACATGCCGTCTTCAAGCTCTTGCGCCGCGCGTGCGGCCATCTGATTACGATCCCAGGGCATTATGCTTCCTCCTTCTTACGGGTGGTGCGTTGTTCGATGCGCTTTTCGTGCTGGCCCTGAATGATGCGATGCACGTAGATGCCGGGCAGGTGGATTGCATCGGGGTCCAGCGAGCCGCGCGGTACGATTTCTTCAACTTCCGCGATGCAGATCTTTCCACAGGTTGCCGCGGGCACGTTGAAGTTGCGGGCGGTTTTGCGGAAAATCAGGTTGCCAGTGTCGTCGGCTTTCCAGGCTTTGACGATGGCCAGATCGGCAAAGATGCCTTCTTCCAGAATGTAAGTCTCGCCGTTGAAGTCTTTGTGCTCTTTGCCTTCAGCGATCACAGTGCCCACGCCGGTCTTGGTATAGAAACCGGGAATGCCCGCACCACCGGCGCGCATACGCTCAGCCAGTGTGCCTTGCGGGTTGAATTCCAGCTCCAGCTCACCGCTCAGGTACTGGCGCATGAACTCGGCGTTTTCGCCGACATATGAGCTGATCATCTTTTTGACCTGCTTGGTCTGCAGCAGGATGCCGATCCCGAAATCGTCGACGCCGGCGTTGTTCGAGGCAAAGGTCAGGTTCTGAGCGCCCGAGTCCTTGATGGCCTCAAGCAGCAGCTCGGGAATACCGCACAGGCCAAAACCGCCCGCCGCGATCATCATGCCGTCCGAGATCACTCCATCGAGCGCTTCGGTGGCATTGGCATAGACTTTCTTCATGGAAAACTCCCCCAATGACATGGTGATGGCGCAGGTTGTGCCGCCGCGTCACGGGGAAGTCAATGAAACCAAGGGGTAGGTGGTATTTCTACCTAGCCGACTGTCAAGTGGCCGCCTTTTTGGTCGTCTTCTTGGCAGCGGTCTTTTTCTTGGGGGCCGCTTTTTTCTTGGTACCCTTTTTGGCTGCGCGCTCGTTGACCAGTTCGATGGCCATTTCCTGCGTCACATCTTCCGGCTTGATGTCTTTGGGAATGGTCGCGTTGACCTTTTCCCATTTCACATAAGGTCCATAGCGCCCGTCCAGAACCTGCATGGCGCCGCCATCCGGATGCTCTCCCAGCTCTTTGAGCGGTTTCGCAGCCGCCTGACCGCGTCGCCCAGGGTTGGCGCGCTTTTCAGCTAGCAATTCCACAGCCCGGTTCATGCCGATCTCAAATACATCGTTGGGGTCTTTGAGGTTGGCGTAGACCGGCTTTGCCTCTTCCGGCAGCTGATGCATCAGGTAAGGCCCAAATCGCCCGAAATTAGAACTGATCATACCACCTTCGGGATGTTCACCAATCTGACGCGGCAGGCTCAGTAGAGTCACCGCCTTCTCCAGATCCATGTCGTCCTTACTCCATCCACGAGGCAGAGAAGCACGAGGTGGTTTTTTGTTTTCAGGTGTTGGTTCACCGCGCTGAACATAGGGACCAAAGCGCCCGGATTTCAGCCAGATCTCATCCCCTGCGTCTTCGCCCAGCAAACGTTCATCCCCCTCGGCACCCTCACCGGCTATGGGACGCGTGTAAGTGCATTCCGGATAGTTCCCACAGCCCACGAAACCGCCGGTCCGAGATGTTTTGAGGTGCAGTTGGCCCACGCCGCATTTCGGGCAGATACGCGGATCTGACCCATCTTCTCTTGGCGGATACAGCTGCGGCGCCAGCGCCTCGTCCAGCTTGTCCAACACTTCCGAGATACGCAGTTCAGACGTCTCGCCAATTGCAGCTGAGAAATCGCGCCAGAACTTGCCCAGCAGATCCTTGTAATCCCGGTCGCCTGCGCTGACATCGTCCAGCTGTTCTTCGAGGTTCGCAGTGAACTCGTACCCGACATATTGCCGGAAGAAGTTCAGCAGGAAGATCGTAACGATCCGGCCCTTCTCCTCAGGGATCAACCGGTTCTTGTCCTTACGCACATATTCCCGGTCCTGAATCGTGGTCACGATCGAGGCGTAAGTTGACGGGCGACCGATCCCCAACTCTTCCATCCGCTTGACCAGTGTGGCCTCGGTGTAACGCGGTGGTGGCTGTGTGTGGTGCTGCAACGCCAGAACGGATTCGTTCTCGGACAGAACGGCCTCTTTCGCGACCTTGTCGCCAGTTTCACTGGTCGCCTTCGTGAACTGATCCCGCAATGAGGATTTGGCAAAGCGAGCCGGATCGCCTTGCATGATCTGTGGCAGGCGCTTTTCATCCTCGTCGGCCACGTCATCTCGGCCTTCTTCGTAAACGCGCATGAACCCGTCAAACAGCACCACCTGACCCGTGGCACGCAGACCAACCTGACCATCATCGCTGCCGATTTCGACCGTTGTACGCTCCAGCCGAGCTGCAGCCATCTGGCAAGCAATCGTACGTTTCCAGATCAGGTCATACAGTTTGCGCTGATCCTCATCCGTAACCTTCAGAGCCTTTGCATCACGGGTCATATCCGTTGGGCGGATACACTCGTGCGCTTCCTGGGCGTTCTTGGCCTTGTTCTTGTAGATACGCGAGCTGTCTGGAACATATTCCGCGCCATACCGATCAGCGATGGCGTCACGCGTGGCTGCAACAGCCTCGGGTGCCATGTCGATACCGTCGGTCCGCATATAGGTAATGTAACCCGCCTCATACAGCCGCTGTGCCACCTGCATAGCGTGGCGCGCGCCCATGCCGAACTTGCGGCTGGCCTCTTGCTGCAGAGTCGAAGTCATGAATGGGGCGCTGGGATTGCGCGCCGCTGGTTTCGCCTCAACCGATGTCACGCTCAGCGCGCGGCTGGTGATAGCCTGAACCGCCAGTTCCGCCTGCGTGGCATTGGCCAGATCGTGTTTGTCCAGCTTTTTACCAGCCAGAGTGACCAGGCGTGCCTCATAGGTTTGACCGCGCGGCGTTTCGAACAGTGCTTTGACCGACCAGTATTCAACTGGTTTGAAGGCCTCGATCTCCATCTCACGCTCGACGATCAGGCGCAGACAGACGGATTGAACGCGTCCGGCCGATTTTGCGCCCGGCAGCTTGCGCCACAGAACCGGAGACAGGTTGAAGCCCACAAGATAGTCTAGTGCGCGACGGGCCAGATAAGCCTCGACCAGAGGCATATCGACCTCGCGAGGGTTCTGCATGGCCTGTGTCACCGCCTCTTTGGTGATCGCGTTGAAAGTGACCCGGCTTACCGGAGTATCCTTCTTAATGGAACGGCGCTTGGTCAGCGCTTCCTGTAGGTGCCAGCTAATCGCTTCTCCCTCGCGATCGGGGTCGGTCGCAAGGATCAGTGCGTTGTCTTCCTTGAGGGCGTCGGCGATCGCCTTGACGTGTTTGCGGCTGTCGTTGCCGACCTCCCACTTCATCGAAAATTCGTGGTCTGGATCGACAGATCCGTCCTTCGGTGGAAGGTCCCGAACGTGACCATACGAGGCCAGAACCGTGTAGTCGGGGCCAAGGTATTTATTGATTGTTTTAGCTTTGGCCGGGGATTCTACAACAACTACAGGCATTTAGTGAAAAACCTCGCTCGACGGATTTGGCGCCTTCTATGGCCGTGCAAAATGTGTGGGGCAAGGAGGAATTGTCAATGCGTTCCTTAAAATGACTGTTTTCGACCGGAATCTCAGGGGGATAATCGCCTGTTTGTATTCAATAACGACTGGGGTGCCCCCCAAATCAGGCACCTAACTTGCCAGAGACAGCAATCCACCAGCCTGCCTTTGGATTCGCCCGTCAAGCTCCAGATCGACCAGCGCAGGACCGATTTCTCCGGCCGTAGCGGCAATATCGCGGATCAGCTGATCCTCGGCGATGGGCGAAGGGCCAAGTCGGGACAGTATTTCGTTATGCAACCTCTGCCCATCCTTGCCTTTCTGTGCAGTATTGGGGGTCACATCCGGACAAGGTGTGGAGAGAGATGGCTCATTGCCGGAACCAGTCGCTTGCTGTGGAAGGGCCTCAATCACATCTTGCGCCGAGCGAACCAAGGTGGCTCCATCCCGGATCAGCAGATTGCACCCTGCCGCCCGCGCATCGAAAGGATGGCCGGGTACCGCAAGAACCTCACGCCCTTGATCCAACGCATCCCGGGCAGTAATCAGGCTGCCAGATTTTGCTGCGGCTTCCACGACGACCACCGCTTGTGCCAGTCCTGAAATGATGCGATTGCGGCGTGGGAAATGCCGTGCCTGAGGTGTTACGCCCATCGGCTGTTCCGAAAGGCGCAATCCGGTCTCAAGCAGATCCTCCGCCAACTTGGCGTTTTCGGTCGGGTAAATCACATCGACACCGCCAGCCATTACCGCCACGGTTCCGGTTGCCATAGTTGCAAGATGAGCTGAAGTGTCGATCCCGCGCGCCAGGCCGGAAACCACTACATAGCCATGCTCCGCCAACTCCGATGCCAATGCGCGTGCCATGCGTGACCCAAGCGAGGAACAGTTGCGTGCCCCAACCAATGCGATCATCGGGCGTTGTAGGACCGACAGGTTCCCAATCGCCCAAAGCATTGGTGGAGCATCAGATAGATCGACCAGACTCTTTGGAAAGTCAGCGGCCCCAAGGCACAAAAGCTGCGCATTCGCAGCCTTTGCAGCCTTGAGTTCCGCCTCGATCACGCCGGGTGGGCAGATTTCATACCCTTCGATTCCGGCAGCGCGTGCCATTTCCGGCAGCGCGGCCAGCGCATTCTGCGCCGAGCCATGTTCACGCAGCAGGCGCCGGAATGTCGCCGGACCAACCTTTCGCGAACGCATCAGACGAAGCCAAGAAAACCGGTCTTCTTCCGTGGTGGGTGGGAGTGTGGGGTGATTGGAAGATAGCTGCTCTTCGGTCATCCGATGCTCCGCCTGATTGCAAAACAGGTTTACGAGATGCGGGGTTAACAGCTTGTGAATCGACGAAAATTTTAAGAAGTCTGTCTTGGGATATTTCAAAGAACTTTCGTAAGTATATGATATCTAATTATAAGTGCTTCTGCGGATATTTAAGAGAAAATCGCATAGCGATTTCAATATTCGGTACTGCAACAGCCCGAGTTAACCTCGAGCTGTTAATGCCTGATCTGACCTGCGACTCAGGCTGCCGATCCACCAACGGTCAGGCCGTCCATCAAAACGGTTGGCTGGCCAACGCCCACCGGCACCCATTGACCATCTTTGCCACAAGTGCCCATCCCGGGATCCAATGCCATGTCATTGCCCAACCCGCGGATACGTTTCAACGCCGAAGGCCCGTCGCCAATCAGCGTCGCGCCTTTGACGGGTGCGCCGATCTTGCCGTTCTCGACCCGGTAAGCCTCGGTACACGAAAACACGAACTTGCCATTTGTGATATCGACCTGCCCACCGCCGAAGCCGACCGCCCAGATGCCATCCTTGATATCGGCCACCAGTTCAGCAGGATCTGCATCACCACCCAGCATGATGGTGTTGGTCATGCGTGGCATGGGCTTGTGGGCATAACTCTGCCGCCGCCCATTGCCGGTTGGCGAAACACCCATCAATCGCGCGTTCTGACGGTCCTGCATGTAACCGGTCAGGATGCCGTCCTCGATCAGTACAGTGCGCGAACTTGGGGTGCCCTCGTCATCCACGGTAATCGATCCGCGACGATCCGGGATCGTGCCGTCATCAACTACTGTCACGCCTTTCGAGGCAATTTGCTGTCCCATCAGGCCAGCGAAGGCTGAGCTTCCTTTACGGTTGAAGTCACCCTCAAGGCCATGACCGATGGCCTCGTGCAGAAGAATGCCTGGCCAACCAGGGCCAAGCGCCACCTCCATCACGCCGGCAGGGGCGGGGATTGCATCCAGATTAACCAACGCGATGCGCAACGCTTCGCGCGCCTTGTCCTGCCAGTCTGATGGATCAATCAGACCATCAAGACCCACACGTCCACCGCCGCCAGCGGAACCGCTTTCACGGCGACCTTTCTGTTCGACGATCACCGATACATTCAGGCGGGTCATCGGTCTTACATCGCGGACAAGAACACCATCGGGGCGCAGGATCTCAACTTCCTGCACCGCAGCAGCGATAGTTGCGCTGACCTGTACCACACGGGGATCGAGATCGCGCGCAAATGCATCAATCTCGCGCAGCGTATCGATCTTGACCGGGAAGCTGGCGGATTCGATCGGATCTTCGTCTGTATAAAGCCTTGTATTTGTGGCGCGCGGTGCATCGGCAAGCGTTCCGCCACCGTCTCCGACTGCCAGCCGTGCAGTTTCGGCCGCGCGTTTTAGCGAAGGGATCGAGACATCCGTTGAATGCGCATACCCTGCCACATCACCCTGAACCGCGCGCAGTCCGAACCCCTCAGAGGCGTCATAAGAAGCCGTGCGTAGACGCCCGTCATCGAAGACCAGAGACTCGGATTTACGCCGTTCAACATAAAGCTCTCCGTCCTCTGCACCCGCTGTGGCAGACTGCAGAACGGCCAGCGCTTCATCGTGGGGAAGGGCGGTTTCAAAAGGGCGAAACGGGGCTTGAGTCATCGGTTGCTGCCTTTCGGGTTTGATCCAGATCAAAAATAGCGTCTGTTTGACGCAAGCATTTTGCTTTATCTACCCGACGGAATATGGTTTTTAACGCGGCCAAAGACAACGGGAGAGGTGTGACCGATTCACGCCTTTTCGCGAGAGAAGCAAAGATCAAACGATCAGGACAGAACATGAAGAATGCTTTGATGCTTTCGGGGCTTGCCACAGCCCTCTCCAGCCTTCCCGCCATGGCTCAGGAGCTTGAGATTATTGGCAAGCCGGTCGACGGCGGCATCGGTTTCCAACCCGCCGCCACCAGCCTTGCGGATGGGATCCAGCGTCTGGACGATATGATTCTGGTGATCATCACCGCAATCTGTGTGCTCGTTGCTGGACTGCTGGTTTATTGCATCGTGCGCTACAATCAGCGCGCAAACCCGAAACCCGCTGCATTCTCGCACTACACTCCGGTCGAGATCGCATGGACCTTGGGTCCGATCCTGATTCTGGTGTTTATCGGCGCCTTCTCACTGCCGGTGCTGTTCAAGCAGCAGGAAATCCCGGAAGGTGACGTTGTAATCAAAGTCGTCGGTAACCAGTGGTACTGGACCTACGAATATGTCGATCATGACTTTGCTTTCGACAGCTATCTGCTGGGCCACCCCGCAACTCTGGACGAAGGCGCACGCCCTGCGGACGCAGATGTGACACCGTTTGTTCTGGATGACGCAATGCGCGCCAAACTGACAGACGCAGGCTACAGCGAAGACGAGTGGCTGCTGGCCACCGACACCGCAGTTGTTGTGCCTGTTGGCAAGATCGTCGTCATGCAGGTTACCGCGTCAGACGTGATCCACTCGTGGACCATCCCGTCCTTCGGCGTGAAACAGGATGGTGTACCGGGCCGCTTGGCTGAACTGTGGTTCCAGGCAGACAAGGAAGGCATCTACTTCGGTCAGTGTTCGGAGCTATGCGGTAAGGACCACGCCTACATGCCGATCACTGTCAAAGTGGTCAGCGAAGAGGCTTACGAGCAGTGGCTGCAAGGTGCACTTGAAGAATATGCGGGTCAGCCGGCTGCCTATCAGGTTGCATCGAACTGACAGCACGTGCGGGCACAAATCCCGCGCATCAAATAATGCAGGCTGCGCGTCTTACGCGCAGCTTTCGCCCCAAAAGGACCGGAAATGAGCGACGCAAGCATCAATGCCAGCACCGTGAACGCGCAGACCCGCGCGGACGAGGCCAGCTTTGGCGATTATTTTGCCCTGCTGAAGCCGCGTGTGATGTCGCTGGTTGTGTTCACCGCTCTGGTCGGGCTGCTGGCCGCGCCGGTTCCGGTGCACCCCTTTGTCGGATTTTGTGCCATCCTTTTCATTGCCATTGGCGGCGGTGCCTCGGGCGCGCTGAACATGTGGTGGGATGCCGATATCGACAAGGTGATGAAGCGCACCAAAGGTCGGCCGATCCCGTCTGGCAAGGTTGAGGAAGGCGAAGCGCTTGCCCTGGGTCTGGCCCTCTCCGGCATGTCCGTGATGATGCTGGCGCTGGCAACAAATATCTTTGCCGGTGCGTTCCTCGCCTTCACGATCTTTTTCTATGTCGTCATCTACACGATGTGGCTGAAACGCTCGACGCCCCAGAACATCGTGATCGGTGGCGCCGCAGGTGCATTCCCTCCGGTGATAGGATGGGTTGCCGCAACTGGCTCGATGTCGATTGAGCCCTGGCTGATGTTTGCCCTGACCTTTATGTGGACACCGCCGCATTTCTGGGCACTGGCGCTGTTCATGCGCTCGGATTATGACGATGCCGGCGTACCGATGCTGACCGTCACCCACGGTCGCAAAGCGACCCGCAGGCATATTCTTGTCTACACCGTTTTGCTGGCAATGCTGGCGATCGGGACTGCTTTCTCGGGTATCGGCGGGCCGGTTTATCTGGTGGTTGCTGTCGTCCTGAATGCGCTGTTCCTGCGCGGAGCATGGAAAATCTCTCGGCGCACGGAAGAGGACGCGGAAGCCGACAACTTCAAAGTCGAACGCAGCTTCTTCAAGCTGTCGCTGCTTTACCTCTTCCTGCATTTTGGCGCTATTCTGGTTGAAGCGCTTCTGAAGAACTACGGTCTGGGAGGCTGGTGATGAGCTTGCGCAAGAGCCACGAACTGCATCAGCGCCGGTTCAGCCGCAATCTTGGTGTTGGACTGACGTTGGCAGCCTTCATCGTGATCATCTTTGGTCTGACCATCGTCAAGGTTTCCGGCACCGACTTTACGGTTCCAACTTCTGAGGTGCAGAACTGATGGCGATGTCGGGTCCACAGAAAACGGTTGTGCAACTGGTCGGCGTTGTTGTTCTGATGGGCGGCCTCGCTTGGGCGTCCGTGCCGTTCTACAACTGGTTTTGTCGGGTAACGGGTTTTGGTGGCACCACTGGCGTCGCCGAGCAGGCTCCGGATGACGTTTTGGATCAGATCGTCACCATTCGCTTTGATGCATCCAAAGCCAAGGACATGCCCTGGGAATTCAAACCGGTCGAGCGCGAGATGAAAGTGCGCATCGGTGAAACCGGGCTGGCCTTTTATGAGGCATACAACCCGACAGACAAACCCATCGCGGGGCAGGCATCCTACAACGTGACGCCCTATTCGGCCGGTGGATATTTCCAGAAAATTGCCTGCTTTTGCTTTGACGAGCAGGTTCTGCAACCGGGTGAGCGGGTCGAAATGCCTGTCACCTTCTTCGTCGATCCGGAAATCGTCGAAGACCCCGAAGCACAGTATGTTCATACGATCACACTGTCGTATACATTCTACGAAATTGACCTGCCCGAGGGCTATGCCGCCCTTGAAGCGCAGGCAGATACAAACACGAACTAACGCCTGTAGGTGAGGGACGCTGATGGCACACGCTAAAAACCACGACTACCACATTCTGGCCCCATCAATCTGGCCATTCATCGGCGCGATTGGCGGCTTTGTGATGCTGTTCGGAGCTGTCCTCTGGATGCATGGTATCACGTCGTTCATGTTCTGGGCGGGTCTGGTGGCCGTGCTTTATACCATGTTCGCATGGTGGTCAGAGGTTGTTGCCGAAAGCCGTGCTGGTGATCATACACCAGTGGTTCGCATCGGCCTGCGCTACGGCTTCATCCTGTTCGTGATGTCCGAGGTGATGTTCTTCTTCGCGTGGTTCTGGTCGTTCTTCAAACACCGCATGTATCCGATGTACGACTATGCCGGCACCGAGTACATCCAGCCGGACATCCACGCGGTTGACCCGTTCCACCTGCCGCTGATCAACACACTGGTCTTGCTGTTGTCGGGCTGTGCAATTACATGGGCACACCATGCGCTGGTTCACGACAATGACCGCAAGGCACTGATCAACGGTCTGGCGATCGGTATCGTTCTGGGTATCGCGTTTACCTTCCTGCAGGCGTTTGAGTACTATGAACTGCTGGCACATGAGGGTTGGAAATTCGGTGATGATCAGTTCTATTCGAACTTCTTCATGGCAACCGGTTTCCACGGCGCGCACGTCATCATCGGGACCATTTTCCTGAGCGTCTGTTTGATCCGTGCACTCCGGGGTGACTTTACGCCCGAGAAACACGTCGGTTTCGAAGCGGCCGCATGGTACTGGCACTTTGTTGACGTCGTATGGCTGTTCCTGTTCTTCGCCGTCTACATCTGGGGTCAGGCTCCGCTGATGTAACGCCGGACAGGCGATCCAATTGCAAAAGCCGCCCTTAGGGGCGGCTTTTTCTCTATCCGGGGCGCAATATTGCGCCCCATACAATTGCACGGTTGCCTTTTCGCAGGTGTAGCCCTTAACAAGACGCCGGCTCATGCAGAGCCTTCAAATGATGTAATCTGGACCCGACATGCGCCGCATTCTCTTCCTGCTGATTTTTGGTATCGCCGGTCTGGCGATCCTGGTGTCGCTGGGGGTCTGGCAGGTTCAGCGTCTGTCGTGGAAACAGGACGTATTGGCCGAGATTGAAAATCGGATATCCGCTAATCCCGTTGATTTGCCGGTAAGTGTGTCGCCCGATACCGACAAGTATTTGCCAGTTACGATCAAGGGCGAGATGGAGCCGGGTGAGATCCACGTTCTGGTCTCGGTCAAGCAGGTCGGGGCAGGGTATCGCATCATCCAGTCTTTCAGTACCGAAGACCGGACAATCCTGGTGGATCGGGGCTTTGTGCCTGTGACTGCGAAGCAGATCGAGCGCCGGACTGGTCCGATGGAGGTCACCGGTAACCTGCATTGGCCAGATGAGATCGACGGTTACACACCTGAGTCCGATATCGACGCCAACATCTGGTTCGCCCGCGACGTGCCCAATCTGGCGACGGCGTTGGGGGCCGAGCCGGTTCTGCTGATCGCGCGGTCGCAAACCGACCCCGGCATTAAGCCTTTGCCTGTCGACACGGCCGGCATCCCGAATGACCATCTGCAATATGCAATCACCTGGTTTGGTTTGGCCCTGGTTTGGGCGGCGATGACCGGGTACTTCCTGTGGCGCAGCCGCGCCCCTTCTGAGAGTGACGAGCCATGAAATACATCTCGACCCGTGGGCAGGCGCCCGAACTGACTTTTGAAGAGGCGATGCTGACAGGGTTGGCCCGCGACGGTGGCCTGTATCTGCCCGCTGAAATCCCGGTGATGTCGCAGGACGAGATCGCGGCTTTGGCCGGGTTGCCGTACGAGGAAATCGCCTTTCGGGTGATGTGGCCTTATGTCAGCGGATCGTTTGATGAGGACGAGTTCAAGGAAATCATCGCGCGCGCCTACGAGGGTTTTGGTCATGACGCCCGCGCGCCGCTGAAGCAGTTGAACGAGAACCACTTCCTGCTGGAGCTGTTCCACGGGCCCACTCTGGCCTTCAAGGACTTCGCCATGCAGCTGATCGGTCAGCTGTTCCAAGTGGCTCTCAAGCGCCGTGGCGACCGTGTGACCATCGTGGGCGCAACCAGTGGTGACACCGGATCGGCCGCCATCGAGGCATTTCGGGGTCTGGATGCCGTGGATGTATTCATCTTGTATCCGCATGGCCGAGTATCGGAAGTGCAGCGTCGCCAGATGACAACGCCAGCGGACAGCAACGTGCATGCCTTGGCCGTGGATGGCGATTTCGACGATTGTCAGGCTGCGCTGAAGGATATGTTCAACGATTTTGATTTCCGCGACGGGGTGAAGCTGGCAGGGGTGAACTCGATCAACTTTGCCCGTGTGCTGGCGCAGATCGTCTATTACTTCTCAGCCGCTGTCAGCCTTGGCGCGCCGCATCGCAAGGTCAGCTTCACAGTGCCAACCGGCAATTTCGGTGACATCTTCGCGGGGTACCTGGCCAAGCGCATGGGCTTGCCGATTGACCGTCTGGTCGTGGCTACCAACCAGAACGACATCCTGCACCGCTGCCTGTCGGGCGAGGGGTATTTCAAGGGTGATACCATCCCCTCGATCAGCCCGTCGATGGATATTCAGGTTAGCTCGAACTTTGAGCGTGCGCTCTACTACGCTTATGGCGAGGACGGCGGCGCAATTGCGCAGCTGATGGATGAGCTCAAGAATGGCGGCTTCAATGTCAGCCAAGGCGCGATGGAAGCGCTGCGCGAAAGCTTTGACTCGGGCCGGGTGTCCGAAGACGAAACGCTAGAGACGATCAAGCACACGCTGGCCCACAGCGCTGAACTCGTTTGCCCGCATACAGCCGTTGGTATCAAGGTCGCGGAAGAGCATCGCAACACCGACGTTCCGATGATCACGCTGGCCACTGCGCACCCGGCAAAATTCCCGGCGGCGGTCGAGAAGGCGAGCGGCGAACATCCGCCTCTTCCATCCCGCATGTCTGATCTGTATGAACGTCCAGAACGGGTGACCCGCATAGCGAATGATCTGGGTGCCCTCGAGGATCATATCAAAAGGCATATTGCTGAGTGACTGTCAGACAAGACCAACTGAAGAACGGATTTCGTATAGTCAGTGAACACATGCCGGGGCTGCAATCGGCGGCCATCGGCATCTGGGTAACCGCCGGTGGGCGGCATGAGCGGATCGAGCAGAACGGTATTGCGCATTTCCTTGAGCACATGGCCTTCAAGGGAACCGAGCGTCGGTCTGCGCTGCAAATCGCTGAGGCGATCGAGGATGTAGGCGGGTATATCAACGCCTACACTTCGCGCGAGGTGACGGCCTATTATGCGCGTGTCCTGAAAGACGATGTGGCGCTGGCCATGGATGTGATCGGCGACATCGTTCTGAATCCGGTTTTCGACCCCCGCGAGATCGAGGTCGAACGCGGTGTGATCTTGCAGGAGATCGGTCAGGCCTATGACACGCCGGACGATGTAATCTTTGATTGGTTACAGGAGCAGAGCTATCACGATCAGCCCTTGGGCCGGACAATTCTGGGCCCGACCGAGCGGGTCAGTGCGTTTTCGCGAGAGGACCTCTCTGGCTTTGTGGCTGAGCACTATGGCCCCGATCAGATGATCCTGTCAGCCGCCGGTGCCGTGGATCACGATCAGCTGATGAAAATGGCTGAAGAGATGTTCGGTCATCTGCAACCACGTACAGGGCTGATCGCCGAACCTGCGCGCTTTACCGGTGGTGAAGCACGGCAGGAGAAAGAGTTGGAGCAGGCCCATTTCGCGCTGGCCCTGGAAAGCCCCGGTTACCGCGATGATGCGATCTATACCGCGCAGATATATTCGACGGCTTTGGGTGGCGGCATGTCTTCGCGCCTGTTCCAGGAAGTGCGCGAGACACGCGGGCTCTGCTATACGATCTTTGCGCAGACCGGAGCCTATGCAGACACCGGGACAACCACGATCTACGCCGGTACATCGGCAGATCAGGTCGCAAAGCTTGCCACCATCACCATTGACGAGATGAAGCGCGCAGCTGAGGACATGACCTCCGAAGAGGTTGCCCGTGCCCGTGCTCAGATGAAGGCCGGAATGCTTATGGGACTGGAAAGCCCGTCGAACCGAGCCGAACGGTTGGCGCGACTGGTTCAGATCTGGGGCCGTGTCCCATCCCTTGAGGATACGGTGGCCAAGATTGATGCGGTCAGCACCGAGGATGTGCGCGTATTCGCTGAGCAGATGGCAATCAAAGCGCCTGCCGCTCTGGCGCTTTACGGGCCGGTCTCAGGCGCACCGACACTGGCTGAGTTGCAGGAGAGGCGCGCGGCTTGATGCTGTTGGGCAGACGCAAGCTGAAACTCGAAACTGAACGGTTGAGTCTGCGACCACCCGTTCATTCCGATTTTCATGACTGGTCTGCTCTACGGCGAGCGTCGCGTGAATACCTGACCCCGTGGGAGCCGGTTTGGGCAAAGGATCACCTGAGCCGTAAATCCTTTACCAACCGGGTCTATTGGGCACAGCGTTCGGTGGCCAGCGGTACCGCCGTTCCACTGTTTCTGTTCAGGCGCAGCGACAATGTGCTGTTAGGCGCAATTACTTTGGACAACATACGTCGCGGCCCGGCTCAGGCGGGGACGCTTGGGTATTGGACCGGGCAGTCTTTTGCTCGTCAGGGGTATATGCGCGAAGCGATTGGCGCGATGGTGCATTATGCTTTTACCCGGCTGGATCTTAGCCGGATCGAAGCCGCCTGCCTTCCGGAAAACAAAGCATCGCGCGGGTTGCTCGAAAGCTCCGGCTTCAAATACGAGGGCGTCGCGCAGTCTTACCTGCAGATCGGTGGCCGCTGGCGCACCCATGTTCTGTATGCCAGTTTGCGGTCTGATCGGCGCGGTCGAACGGATGCAGGCTGACGCCTGCGCCTGGAAACTGACCCTTGTCAAACAAGAAGCATGACTTGTGGCGATGTTGCGCTAAACTCTGGTCATGCGCTGGGCTGTTCTGGCATTGTTGGTGATTGCGGAAGGCGCCGTAGCGCAGGAGCGGCGGCCCAGCCACTGTATTGCCATCGCCAACGAAACTCCCGGCATTCAGTATCTTCATAAGGCTGCATGGCAGGATCCAGTGTCGGAGTTCTCCGTCCGGATCAGCTATGTCGCCCATGCCTCGTTTTTGCTTCAGACACATGGCGGGCTAAATGCCGTCACCGATTTCACAGGGTTCATCGGTGGGGCCGCCCTGATTCCCGATGTGGTGACCATGAACCACGCACACAGCACCCACTGGACCGCGCATCCCGATCCTGCGATCCCTCATGTGCTGGAAGGCTGGGGAGAGTTCGGGCAAGGCATCGACCATCATCTTGATCTGGGGGAAATGCTGATCCGGAACGTTTCCACCGACATCCGGTCCGCCTATGGTGGGGTTGAGGAACGCGGCAATTCCATCTTTGTCTTCGAGGTTGAGGGGCTGTGTATCGGCCATCTGGGTCATTTGCATCACGTCCCGTCGGATGAGCAATTCGCAGCGCTGGGCCGGCTGGATGTTGTCATGGCAGCGGTAGATGGCGGAACCACCATGCCTCTGCCTGAAATGATTTCAGTGCTGCGGCGCCTGAAAAGCTCGGTCATCATTCCGATGCACTGGTTTTCGGATTATTCACTCGAGCGGTTTCTGAGTGGGATACGAAACGATTTTCCGGTTGAGCGAGACGGCGTATCCGAGATTGAAGTATCGCTGCGAACACTTCCGGATCGACCGACGGTTGTCGTTCTTGAACCGCGCTATCTGATTGAGCTGGAATAAGACTTGCCGAAACTTTCTGCCTTGGGCATGGAAAGGGTATGACTTTGAACCCTGCAGATGAGTGCTTTGCTCAGCGAATCCGAACCCAACTGGGTGACGACATATTGCGCCCGGTTGAGCCGCGATATCTCGAAGAACCCCGTCGCAGATTTGCCGGGCATGTTGGCGTCCTATGCCTGCCTCGCAATGTGGAAGAAGTCGCCGCGCTGGTTCGGCTGGCCTCTGATGCGAATGTGCCCGTGGTTCCTTATGGCGGCGGCACCGGGCTGGTAGGCGGTCAGGTTATGGCAGATGAACCAGCCCCTTTTGTGATCTCGCTCGAGCGTATGACAGCGATCCGGGGTGTCTATCCGACCGAGAATGTTCTGGTGGCCGAAGCTGGCGCAATCCTGTCTGACGTGCAAGCCGCAGCCGAAGCTGCAGATAGACTGTTCCCTCTGGCGCTTGCTGCGCAGGGATCTTGCAGGATTGGGGGCAACCTCGCCACCAACGCGGGGGGCGTGAACGTTTTGCGATATGGCAATACCCGCGATCTGTGTCTGGGGCTCGAGGCGGTACTGCCAAACGGGGACATCTGGCACGGGCTCAGCCGGTTGAGGAAAGACAACACTGGATATGATCTGCGCAATCTGCTGATCGGTTCTGAGGGAACGCTTGGCATCATCACGGCTGCATCTCTCAAACTGTTTCCCAGACCAACCGGAATCGGCACCGCGATCTTTCAGGTGGCCTCTCCTGATGCTGCCATTCATCTGCTGGCCCTTGCGCGGGATCAGGTGGGGGAGGGTGTCAGCACATTTGAACTGATCCACCGACAGGG
Organism: Roseibium sp. RKSG952; assembly: GCF_009711355.1. Taxonomy (NCBI): domain Bacteria; kingdom Pseudomonadati; phylum Pseudomonadota; class Alphaproteobacteria; order Hyphomicrobiales; family Stappiaceae; genus Roseibium; species Roseibium sp. RKSG952. The sequence continues at coordinate 23,280 of NZ_SMMF01000893.1, forward strand.
GATGGACTTCTTGACCGAGGTTCTGCCTGACATACGCCTACCGTTTGCCGAGCCACCCGAATGGAGCGTGTTGATCGAGTTGGGTCTGGCTGCCGGGCACGACCCGTCAGAGGCGCTCGAAAGCATATTTCAAAAGGCTTTTGGCCAAGATCTGGTCAGTGATGGTGTGATTGCGCAAAGCGAAGGTCAACGTGCAGAACTCTGGGCTGTGCGCGAGCGTATCCCCGAGGCTAATCGCCTGGTCGGCTCCGTATCCAGCCATGACATCTCGATCCCGATCTCGTCGATACCTGAATTCATTGAACGGGGCGCAGAGCTGGTCGCCTCGCTGGGACCTTATCGCATCAACTGCTTCGGTCACTTGGGCGATGGAAATCTGCACTACAACGTTTTCCCGCCTAAGGGGCATGACAGAGCAGAGTTTGATGAGAATAGGGCGACGGTCAAACACGCTGTTCATGACCTAGTCCATGAATTCCATGGGTCCGTCAGCGCAGAACATGGGATCGGTAGGCTCAAAGTCGATGAGCTAGAGCGCTACGGGGACCCTGCCAAGCTGCAAGCGATGCGCGCCATCAAGGCAGCGCTTGACCCCAAAGGGATTATGAATCCCGGTGCGATCCTGAAGGCTTAGGCACGGCCCGACAAATGCGAGCCGTGCCTGACATCCGCTTACGAAGCAGGGATGATAACTTTGTCGATCACATGGATCACACCGTTCTTGGTTTCGATATCGGCCTGAACAACGTTGGCATCGTTGACCATCACACCCGAGTCCAGATCGATGGTGATCTCACCGCCCTGCACGGTTGCAGCGGTCATGTCATCTGACAGATCGCCCGACATTACTTTGCCCGGAACCACGTGGTAGGTCAGGATGGCCACCAGTTGATCCTTGTTTTCAGGCTTCAGCAGCGTCTCTACCGTGCCTTCAGGCAAGGCAGCAAAAGCTTCATCTGTTGGGGCGAAAACAGTGAATGGACCCTCACCTTTCAGGGTATCAACCAATTCAGCGGCCTGAACGGCAGCTACGAGAGTTGTAAAGCTGCCTGCCGAGACAGCAGTGTCCACAATGTCTTTTCCATGACCGTCTGCTATTGCAGACGTGCTGAACAGAATACTAGCGACACCAGCTACAGCGATTTTGCGAAACATGACTTCATATCCCTTGTTGAATGAATGCCTCAGGTGACATCATCAGGGGTACGGGGGCGCATCGCGACAAGATCACCTTGCGTGAAGAATGTTCCGGCTTGAAACCGGGGCAGGGAGGGCTAAGCCCGCCGGTTTGTAGATTTCCAATCACGAAATCGTGAAAGTAAGTAGGTCAAAGGCCTTCAAATTCGCACAGGACGTGGACGTCCATGCCCATATCTTCCAGCACTTTGCGACCACCCAGTTCAGGCAGATCTATCACAAAGGCACAGGAAACGATTTCACCGCCAAGCCGCTCGATCAGCTTGATGCCCGCAGCAGCCGTGCCGCCAGTTGCCAACAGATCGTCAACCACCAGAATCTTTTCACCCGGTTGAATTGCGTCATCGTGGATTTCGACGATCGCCTCGCCGTATTCCAGCTTGTAGTCCTGACTGATGGTTGTGCCGGGCAGTTTGCCCTTTTTGCGGATCGGCACAAACCCGACGCTTAACTGATGCGCAATTGCCCCGCCCAGGATAAACCCGCGCGCCTCAAGACCGACCACCTTGTCGATCCGCTCACCCGCATAGGGGTGCAGCATCTGGTCAATCGCCATGCGAAACCCACGCGGGTCGGCGAACAGGGTTGTCACATCCCGGAACATGATCCCTTCATGCGGGAAATCTACGATGGTCCGAATGTAATCCTTGACCGTTTTGTTTCTGGACATGGGCCAACCCTCTTGCGTCAAATTACGCGCGGGTGTTTGGCCCATCAGACGGGGTCATGCAAGGAAAGTTTCCCAGCTGCGATCATTTGTGGCGGTCTGGTACCGCCTTTGGCAGACCGTAATAGCGATAAAGCGCAGCTGGCAGCCACGACAGGTGCGGTTTGCGCCAGTTGCGCTGATCGCGCAGCAGAAATGCCTGAGCAGCATGAAGGTTCATTGCCTAATTCCTTTTTTATTGTTAGGTGCTCGATATCTACAACTTCTATGCGATGTATATACAATGTATCGCGATAAGAAACAAGGGATCGTCGGAGTAAGGGCGCGTGGGAAAGAAAGACGGTAAGGGATCTACCAAGAAAAACAGTCAGTTGGTGTTACGGCTGGATAAGGACGAACGCGACGCATTTGTCGAGCTTTGCAAGGAACTCGACACATCTGCAGCCCGGGAAATCCGGCGCTTCATCCGCGGTTTCATGAAAGAGAACGCCGAAAACTAGTGCACAGGTTGTGGCTGGCAGCGGACAGCCATTTCTTGTTCTTTAGTTGAAGGCACTCAGGCTGGCCGACGTAAAAGGGCAGTGGCCAGCCCCATTCCGATCAGGGTTAACCCTCCAAATCGCGTTAAACCGGTGATCACGCTCGGGCGCCCAATCATCTGACGCAGGCGATCCGCCAACAGTGCATAGGCCAGCGCATTCAGCCAGGCCAGACCCACAAACGTTGCAATCAGGATAAGGAACTGCGGCCCTAGCGGATCGGCAGGGCGCAGAAACTGCGGCACGAATGCGATAAAGAAGGCGATGGATTTCGGGTTTAGCGCCGTAACGGCCGCCGCATGGCCAAAGACACTTTGAGTCGTCACATCACGCCCGGTCGAAACAGTCTCCAGACCTCCCGAGGGGGCGCTGCGCAACAGCTTGACGCCCATCCAGACCAGATAGGCCGCACCTACCCATTTCAGCGCGGTGAACAGGGTTGCCGATGCCAGAACAAGCGCACCCAACCCTAGCAGAGAGGCGGTCATGGCCAACAAATCACCCGCAGCTACACCCGAGGCCGAGGCAACGGCAACACTACGTCCCTTGGACAGGGCATAGCTGAGAACAAGCAATACCGTCGGCCCCGGTATCAACAAAAGTGCCGTAGAAGCCGCAACAAAAGCCAACCAGATTTCCAAAGACATGATGCACGTGTTCCGTGATTGAAAATAGCTCGGATCAGCTAGGCTTGCGGGGCCGGGAAAGTCAACCAGACAAGGGGTCCAAAGCAGCTGTGAATAAGGTGAAAACTCCCACCGCGAGTCGCTTTTTGCGATGTTTTATGTTAATATTCGCATTTTTTAAGAAGGAGTATTTGTTATGAAGTGGTTAGCTGCAGTGTTTGTGCTCTTTATTGCTGTCGTTGCTCAGACGGGAAACGCCAATAGCTGCCCAGAAGGGTACACAGAATGCGGAGGCAACCTGTGTTGTCCTAAGGTGCAGCAATGACCTGGTCAGGCGCACTTGACGAGTTGCGCAAACGCTCTGGATACCTGATTGCGGTGGCGATCGTTATCGCTGTTCTGGCGTTCACGGCACCGCTGGTGCTGGATGCGGATGAGGCCGATTTGCGCTATGACCGAAACAGCATCCCAGCCCATCGTCTGGATAGTCCGCGACCCGGTGATGCCTATGCATTTGATCATTCGGCCGGTGATTTCATGGCGATCAAACTGTGCCGTTTGCACATGGCTGATACGTTCCAGGCCGCACCGGTCAGGTTTGCCGGCGTCAATGAGTGGGGAAAGGGCTTCAATGATGCGATCTCGCAGGTGGGACAGTTCGTCGGAGAGAAGATTCTTCATGAGATGAACCTCGAAGGCGCGCATGTCGTGTGGGAATTCAACAAGATCTATCGCAGCGATGAGCTGAGTACCCAGCTTGAGCAGAACTGCCTTGAGCGTGTGGTCGAGCGCGTACGTATGCCTGATCAGTCGGTCTTTATCGTCGATATGGTTTACTATGCGCCGGATGAGCCCGACATGCCGAAATTGGTTCAGCTATCCCGGTCGAGCATCATACCGATGGACTGTGGCGCAAGTTGCATGCAGCCGATGCCTAAACATGAGGTTCTCAAGATCGGTTGGCTGACGCGGATCAAGGCTGAATGGCAACTGGTACGTATCGAATAGCCGCACTCAGGCGATAAGAGGGGGCATAGCGGAGTTTGGGGTACCCGAACTCTGGGCTCGTGTTAGCAATCGCTGATTTGTAATGACTTCGCTGCTGCGTATGCGGTGGCCGGGTCAAGGATGTTCTGTGTTCATTTGAGGAATGTGACAGTTCCGGGCGGCACAGTGGATGTGGCGTATTGTGTGGGCAATCTTAAAGCTCGGATTAAGGTTGATACACCTGTCTTGAAACGCCCATATGCGGACACAAGACTATGAGGGCCATTTCGCCTCAGGAGGTTCGGGTGACACAACCGCATACGACTGACAATGAACAGCAGATCCAAACTGACCAACCATCGCGCAGTTGGCTGAAACGTGCATTGATCTCTGTGGTGGCCGTTGGCGGCGTCGCTTATGTGGCAGCCGCAGGATACATGTATCTCAATCAGCGGTCTTTGCTGTTCAAACCCTCAGGTGTTCTGCCCGAACCGCAAGCTGTTGGTTTGGCGGATGCGACTGTCCTAAAGGTTCCGATGTCTGATGGGGTTGAGCTGACCACTTGGTCCGTTCCTGCTAGCGCAGAGGGGGCACCAACGGTCCTGTTCTTTCATGGTCAAAGCGGCAATCTGGGCGACCGGGTTCAACGGCTTGAGGAGATTGTCGACAGCGGGTTCGGACTGCTTGCCCCCAGCTATCGGGGATATCCCGGCAGTCCCGGCGAACCGTCGGAGCAGGCCCTGATCTCGGATGGTGTTGAGCTGTTTGATCTGCTCGAAACCCAGGGAGAGACTGTTATCCTGCACGGACAAAGCCTAGGTACGGGCATCGCGACCGCCGTGGCCGAACAGCGCCCGGAAGCTGAACTCCTGGTACTCGAAGCACCCTTTACAGCGACAGTGGACGTGGCAGCCGAAAGATACCCTTGGCTGCCGGTGTCAGCGCTGATGAAAGACCACTTCGCCACCCGCGACCTTATCGATGATGTCGAGGTTCCGATCCTGATCTTTCACGGTTCCGAAGATGAAACGGTTCCGCCCCACCACAGCAAGAAGCTGGCGGAACTCTCCGGCGCGAAGGCCCAGCTGTTCATGATACCGGGTGGAACCCATAACGACCTGTGGTCGCACGGGTTGTGGCAGGAGGTTCGTCAGAACCTGCCAGCCAACTAAGGGCAACCCTGTCGGGTGTCAGAGGATCCGCCCGGCAACCGCATCCAGCTTGGCCAGAACGGCTGGGTCGCGTTTCTCGGGTGCGGTCAGGATCGCAAATTCCAGCGCGCGGTCGCAGCCATGCGGGCAAAGTTCGCGTTCGGACCCCAGCAGTTTCGGCAGCCTTTTGACCAGCGCCCGGCCTTTCTCGGCATTCCCGGTCAGCGTGGCGATGATGGCGGTTACGTCCACTTCGCCGTGATCGGGGTGCCAGCTGTCATAGTCCGTGACCATCGCTACAGAGGCATAACAAAGTTCCGCTTCGCGGGCGAGCTTCGCTTCGGGCATGTTGGTCATGCCGATCACATCGCAACCCCATTTCTCGCGATACATCTTCGACTCGGCCAGGGTTGAGAATTGCGGCCCTTCCATTGCCAGATAGGTCCCGCCGCGGTGGATCGTGATGCCAGCAGCCTTACCCGCAGTTTCACAGGCATCGCTCAGGCGCGGGCAGGTGGGATGCGCGACACTGACATGTGCGACGCAGCCCGTACCAAAAAAGCTCTTTTCCCGCGCAAAGGTCCGATCGATGAACTGGTCGACGATCACGAAATCACCCGGTGCCATATGATCGCGAAATGATCCGCAGGCCGAGACCGAGATTACATCCGTCACACCCAGCCGTTTCAGCGCATCGATGTTGGCGCGATAGGGGACTTCGGTCGGCGAATGGACGTGCCCGCGTCCGTGGCGGGGCAGAAATGCCATGTCGACGCCATCCAGAGAGCCGGTCAGAATCTGATCCGACGGATCGCCCCATGGTGTTTCAACACTGACCCATTCCGCATTTTCCAATCCGTCGATTTCGTAGATGCCTGATCCGCCAATGACGGCAATTTTAGTTTGGGTCACTGATCTTCTCCCCGCAGGTTGTTTGTCTTGAATATCTGCGGTTTGCGACCCGCTTTGACAAGGGTTTGCGCTTATTCTTCCGCTGCTAACAATCCGCGAATGTCGGATTGGCTCCTAAAGTCCAGCCATGCTGCACCAAAACCGTCCAACGGCCATGTCAGATCCTGTGATTGGCCGTGCCGATCCCGAAAGACAAAGCGATAGGCCTCACCGGTCAGCATTGCATCGATAATGTTCTGCGCGCCTTCTCCGGTAAAGGTGCAGCTGAGGCCCGTTAGGCAGCCCGGTCGGCGCGTGCGCCAGATCACGTGTTCGCCTTGGTCGATCCGGAACCCGGACGGGCTGAACAGAGTGCCAGGTTCAATTCCGAACTCGATTTCATAACCTTCGGGGGCCGGTGTGATGAATACGAACTGGGCGGCAAACTTTGGACGCAACGAAAAAACATCGGCGCGTCGAATATAGCATCGTTGCCGCAACGCACCGTTTTCCTCACGCTCATCGCAGATGGAATTCCATATCCCGTATGCTTCATAATGGCTCACACGCCAGTTCCCGGCCGTGTCATTGCCTTGTAAGTCCTGCGCAATTGCAGAAATCGGGTATAGCAAAAGTAGAATGATCCAGCGCATGTTGCAGAGTTGCTTGTGACTGCTGTGATCTTCAACTCACGTTATTGCGAGAGAGTTGGTATGCGACTAAAGCATGGCAGTGTCCCACCCAGCGCGGTAGCTCTGACACGGGATTGCATATAAAAGGCCCCCTTCGCGCGAACAAATTAACCCACAGGACTGTCCAATGCCCCGAGCCTTGCTGGCAAGCTTTGCCAATCGCCTAGCCATACCTGACCTGCGCTGGATGCCCGACGAGGGGCTGACCATGTCGCGTCTGCGTATCGAATTGCTGTCCGGCCTGACCGTTGCTCTGGCTCTTGTGCCCGAAGCTGTTGCATTTGCCTTTGTCGCAGGGGTTCACCCGCTGGTCGGCCTTTATGCGGCATTCCTTGTGGGTCTGATCACTGCACTGATTGGTGGGCGCCCGGGTATGATTTCGGGTGCGACCGGTGCTCTGGCCGTGGTCATGGTGGCCTTGGTTGCGCAGCACGGCGTGGAATACCTGTTCGCGACAGTGGTTCTGATGGGCATCCTGCAAGTGATTGCAGGCGCGATGCACTGGGGGCGGTTCATACGTCTTGTGCCTCATCCGGTGATGCTGGGCTTTGTGAATGGTCTGGCCATTGTGATTTTCCTGGCGCAATTGGGTCAGTTCAAAGTGCCGGGAACCATGGAAAACACCGGGCACGGCATGGGTGGCGGCGAATGGCTGTCGGGCATGCAGCTCTATACCATGCTGGGCCTTGTTGCTTTGACCATGGTGGTCATTTGGGTCATGCCGCGCATCACACGTATCGTGCCTGCACCGTTGGCCGGTATCGTCGTGGTTGCCGCACTGGTCATTGGTCTCGGTCTGGATGTTCCACGCGTCGGCGATCTGGCCTCGATCGAAGGGGGGCTGCCGTCCTTCCATATCCCGATGGTTCCGCTGACATGGGAAACGTTTGAGATCATCCTGCCCTACGCCGTCATTCTGGCAGCGATCGGGTTGATCGAATCTCTGCTGACCCTGAACCTTGTGGGTGAAATCACCGGCAAGCGCGGCGGTGCTTCGCAGGAGTGTATAGCGCAGGGTGCGGCCAACGTTGTTACCGGCTTTTTCGGCGGTATGGGCGGTTGCGCAATGATCGGTCAGTCGATGATCAACGTAAAATCGGGCGGTCGTACGCGCGTTGCAGGTATTGCTGCGGCGCTGTTCCTGCTGGTCTTTATCCTGTTCGCTGCCCCCCTGATCGAGCAAATTCCGCTGGCCGCACTGGTTGGCGTTATGTTCATGGTGGTGATCGGAACCTTTGCCTGGAACTCGTTCAACATCCTGCGCAAGGTCCCACTGATGGATGCGTTCGTCATTGTACTGGTGACCGTAGTAACCGTGATGGAGGACCTTGCAGTTGCAGTTGTGGTCGGTGTGATCGTGTCTGCGCTGGCCTATGCCTGGAACAACGCCAAGCGTATTCATGCAGTGACGCGCGAGTCCGAGACCGAAAAAGGCGCTAAGGTCTACGAGATCCAAGGCCCGTTGTTCTTTGGGTCGTCCGAAGGGTTCGTTGAACTGTTCGACGTAGCAAACGATCCGGAAACCGTGATTGTCGATTTCGCCGACAGTCGGGTTGTCGATCAATCGGCGCTGCAGGCTATCGAAAACATTGCTGGCAAATACGAGGCCGCCGGTAAGCGCGTCATGTTGCGCCACCTCAGCCGCGATTGTCACAAGCTGCTGAACAAGGCGGGTCACCTGATGGTCGATAGTGACGATGACCCGGACTATGGTCTGGCCGTGGATTACTCGGTCCGCACCGGCATTCTGGGCGGACACTGAATGAAAAAGGGGCGGCCGATCAGGCCGCCCCTTTTACTTAGGGGCCATCCGTTCCAGCGCATTGATGTCGCCGGACAACAATGCCTCTTCGGCGAGGGCAACGCTTTCGGCCGGCCAGTCCCACCAGTTCAGTGCCTGCAGTCTTTCGACAGTTTCTGGGTCAAAGCGGAACCGTCTGACCTCGGCCGGATTGCCTGTGACGATGGCATATGGAGGAATTTCGCCGCGAACGACCGATCCGGCGCCGATGATCGCCCCGTTTCCGATCCGCGCACCGGGCAGGATCATCGCGCCAAAGCCGATCCAGACATCGTTCCCGATGACAGTGTCCCGGCTATCAGGTTGATAACCTGCCATACGGTCCGGATCGAAAACCGGAAACGGAAAACAGGTCAGCCCGTCTGTGGCGTGATTGGCAGACGCGGTGATAAACCGTACGCCATGAGCAATCTGGCAGAACTTGCCCAGCACCAATTTCTCCCGGGAAAAGGGAAACAGGTAGGGTGCCAGCCGGAAGGCCCAATCGTCAGGTGCATCGAAATCCGACGCGTAGCTGAACGCGCCAGCCTGAAACCGCGGGTGATCAATCGCCTGAGACAGAAATACGGTTCCCCGATGGTCAGAGCCATCGGGCAGGGTAATCGGATATCGGCGTGACGGATCGGGTAGGGGCATCAATCATCCGGCCTCGAAAGACTGAACAGGTCGCTGACAACCGAATAATCCCGATACCCGAGACGGGCCAGCGGTTTGAACGAGGTGACGTCGAACTTTCCTTCGCGAATATGATCGTCGTGCAGGTGCACACCGGTTACTTCGCCGAAAACAACACGGTTCGCTTCGCCCGGCAGCGTGACGATTTGGGTCAGCTTACACTCCAGCGCCGCCGGTGCGTCTTTGATCCTCGCGCAGGGGATGGTCTCACATTCAATCGGGGTCAGTCCGGCATGCTCGAACTCATCGATGTCTTTTGGCAATCCTGCTGAGCTTGCGTTCATCGCATCGCGATGGGCATGGGCGACGACATTCACGCAGAACACGCCCGTGGCTTCGATATTGGCGATACTGTCCTTGCCGCCGTCCTGATCATGTTTGGTGCCGGTTGTTGCAAACATCACCTGCGGCGGGGTGTAGGCGACGCCGTTGAAAAAGGAATAAGGCGCCAGATTGTTGATCCCGTTCGCATCCCGGGTCGATATCCATCCGATGGGGCGAGGGGTGATGATGGCGTTAAAGGGATTGTGCGGCAAACCATGGCCGTCTTCGGGGCGATAGAACATCTTATCTCCAAGCGTTTGCCCAAGGCGTAACGAAGTGCTAGGGCGAATGCCAGAGATGAAAAGAGGGCCGGGGTGCAGCAGTTCGGGATAAGGCCGGAAGAGCCGGACGATTGGTGGGAGGTCGAAGCCCTCTATGACCTGTGCTTTGCCCCGGGGCGCGAAGCGCTTTCCTCGTATCGTTTGCGCGATGACGTCCCACCGGTTCAGGGCCTGTCCATGGTGGCCCGTGACGGTCAGGGGATACTGGCCGGTGCAATCCGGTTCTGGCCGGTGCATGTCGGCGATCACGATGCGCTGCTGTTGGGTCCTGTCGCAGTCCACCCAACCCATCAGGGCGAAGGGCTGGGCGGCTATCTCATTCACGAAGGTGTCGAAGCGGGCCGTCGCATGGGATGGCATCGCGTAATGCTGGTGGGTGATGCGCCTTACTACGCGCGGTTTGGCTTTACCCGGTTACTAGGGGTCGAGATGCCGCCACCAACCAACCCCGAGCGTATTCTGGGGATGGAACTGACCGATGGTACATGGGTTGGAATCACCGGCTCGGTCACGCGATGGAGCCGCTGACCTATTGAATCATCCCATCAAAGTGCCAATGTCTTATGCACAGGAGGGCACATATGCAGGACGTGGTTCTGATCGAAAAAGTTGATACAGAGGCTGAACTTGACCGGCTTGCCGGACATTACAGATCCGCCGGCGGGGCAGGGGTTAAACTGCTCAATAGGCTTGGCGGGTCCGCAGAATCGCTGCTTGATCAACTCCCCGAGCCAGTCCGGTCGGGTCTGACCGACGCAACAGAACATGCGTTATGGGCCGCTATGCATGCGGCTGAGGGGACACGACGGGCCGTTCCGGACCAAAAGCCCTGGGTCAATACCGCCATCACAACCGCTATGGGGGCCGCTGGTGGACTGGGTGGCATGACCACCGCGCTTGTCGAGCTGCCAGCGACGACCGCAATGCTGCTGCGTTCGATTCAAGGAGCAGCTGCTCGGGAAGGCTTTGATCCTGCAGCGGAAAACGTGAAATTCGATTGCATTCGGGTATTGTCTGCAGCAGGACCAATGTCCGAGGATGATGGCTCGGATCTGGGGTTCTATTCTGTGCGTCTGACACTGACCGGCCCCGCAATGCAGAAACTGATCGCGATGGTTGCACCACGCTTGTCAGTTGTGCTGGGGCAAAAACTGGCTGCACAGTCTGTGCCTTTGCTTGGGGCATTGGCCGGAGGTGGAACCAACTACGTCTATACCCGGTATTATCAGCAGGTTGCGCGGGTTCATTTTGGCTTGCGCCGATTGGCAATTGACGCAGATATTCCGCACCCAGAGCTTGTTCAGCGCCTGTCGCAGCGCATGCTACACTGATATCGGCCTATCCTCTGCAACTTGGCAATAAACGCCTCATATGGTATTTGTTGTCTAGCGGACCGCAAAATAACGTAAAAATCGATCCGGCAGACAGGCAAAGATACCCAGTTGAAAGGCGTGACAGCGTGATGAACGCAAGGCTATCGCCAGATATACTCTGCAAGGCCGGGAAACTTCCCGTTGTGCCGCAATCTGCCGCGTTGTGTTACCGGCTCATCAAGGGTCGGCCAGAGACCCTGCTGATCACCACACGTCGATCCAATCGCTGGATTATCCCCAAGGGATGGCTGATCGATGGCCTCAGCCCATCTGAAACTGCAGGGCAGGAGGCATGGGAAGAAGCGGGCGTTATCGGCACCTGTTCCCCTGAAGGTCTTGGCCGTTTCTCATATGTGAAGCGGCATCCTGATCGAGGGTCGGTGTTGTGCCTTGTGGATGTCTTTCCGCTGCATGTGCATCGGTTGGAAGCAACATATCCCGAGTGTGGCGAACGTCGGCTCAAGTGGTTTTTGCCTAAAAAAGCAGCGCTTCGGGTTGCTGATCACGATCTCGCAGAAATGTTGCGCAGATTTGATCCCCATCCGCACTGAACTGCCGCCGGAAAGACTTGATATTGCCATGTCTGTCGGTATCTATTCGACAACCGACATATTGGATGGAAAATGATTCAATACGCCTTGAAATGCAGTGAAGGCCACAGCTTTGACAGTTGGTTCCAGTCTGCCTCAGCCTTTGACAAGCTGGCGGCAGCCGGGATGGTGACCTGTGCCATCTGCGGTTCGGCGAAGGTGGAAAAGGCAATCATGACACCTCGGGTGCGCCCTGCACGAAATGCCAAGGTTCAAACACAGGCTGCGCCACCGGAATCCAAGGAAATCAGTGTCGAGCCGACTGCTGCGGATGTCGAGAAAGTGCTGACCGAACTGCGCCGTAAAGTCGAAGAAAACTCTGACTACGTTGGCAAGAATTTCGCGAAAGAAGCGCGCAAGATGCATCTGGGCGAGTCGCCGGACCGCCCGATCTATGGAGAGGCCAAGCCGGAAGAGGCGAAGGCTCTGATCGAAGATGGTGTCCCTGTTGCGCCACTGCCCTTTGTTCCCAGCAGAAAGACCAACTAAATCATGCACATCGTGATTACGGGCGCCAATCGTGGAATTGGCCGATCGCTTGCGGATCACTATCGGGCCCAGGGGCATGACGTCACCGCAACCGCCCGGGATGGCAGCAGTGACCTGGCGTTGGATGTGACGGATCCTGCACAGCATAGGACCGTGGCGTCGCTGCTTGATGACCGTCCAATTGACCTGTTGATCTGCAACGCAGGTGTTTATCTGGACAAAGGGCACGATATCGACGGATATCCGGCCGAGATGTGGGCCCAGAGTTTTGCGGCCAATGTGACGGGCGTGTTTCTGACGGTTCAGGCCCTGTTGCCCAATTTGCAGGCCAGCAAGGGCAAGATCGCGATCATGTCGTCTCAGATGGCATCGCATACACGGGCGCCGGGTGGCAGCTACATCTATCGCGCGTCAAAGGCGGCTGCGCTCAATCTGGGGCGCAATCTGGCAACGGACCTGCGCGCTGATGGGATTGCCGTTGGTATTTACCATCCCGGCTGGGTTCAGACGGACATGGGAGGTCCCGCAGCCGAGATCACGACCGATCAGGCCGTTGAAGGCCTGACTGACCGGTTTGAAGCTCTCAGCCTTGATAACTCGGGCTGTTTTGAAACCTGGGACGGCCGCGCGCACGCTTACTGAGTGTTCAGCGCCGCTTTGGGGATCTCGTAAACCTCGCCGGGATCAATGAAAATCACCAGAATATCGCCGCGGGTTTCCGAGGTGAGTTGCGACGTTGAGCTGCTTGAATCCGGTTCGCCATTGGTAAAGTAGATGTTGCGGAC
>NZ_SMMF01000099.1:0-253 GCF_009711355.1 Roseibium sp. RKSG952
TCGAACGGAGGAGATTTGCCGCGAGGCGGTAAGGCAAGACGTGGATGCGTTGAAATATGTGCCGGAAGCCCTCCGTCCGGAGGAGATGTGCCTTGAAGCGTTGGGGCAAGGCAGGAATGCCATGCGCCATCAGCTTAAAGGACTTCTGGCACCGGAGATCTTTCTTGAGGCAGCAGCGCCCCCTGACTGGGTGGCGGCAAACAACCTCGACGTGCTGAAACATATCCTTTCCCATTAGCGTTTGTCTTCTTGT
>NZ_SMMF01000201.1:0-358 GCF_009711355.1 Roseibium sp. RKSG952
GGCGTTGGCATATGTTCCGAAAGCCCTCCGAATGCCGGAGATATGCTTTGAGGCGGTGAGGCAAGATGGCAGGGCGCTGGAACATGTGCCGTGGTCCCTCCAGACGGAGGAGATGTGCCTCGAGGTCTCCAGACGCGAGAGATCTGCCTCGAGGCGAGCAAAACGGATGGGCGTTGCGATACATGCCGTCGCCCCTCCGGTCTCCTGAGATGTGCCTCGAGGCGGTGAGGCAACACGGCATAGCGTTGAAAGATGTACCGGAACCCCTCCAGACGGAGGAGGTGTGCCTCGAGGCGGAGGCATTGATGTATGTGCCGGATGACCTCCGGACGGAGGAGATGTGCTTTGAGGCGGTGAG
>NZ_SMMF01000663.1:0-3455 GCF_009711355.1 Roseibium sp. RKSG952
CAGAGCCATGCCGTTGGGAAGCGAAACGGAGTGGATCCCATGGTCGAGCCACGGGATGGCGGAGTGTGTTGGTGGGCAGTGCCACACACTCTGTCGTCATGACCCGGCCTGACCGGGTCATCCATGCCGTTGCACGTCCTCCCGACTGTGGTGCTCGTGTGCCGGGAACGGAGTGGATCCTCGCACAAAGCGGAGGAGGCATTCAGCGGGAATGGCCTCACCGCCCCGGCCGACCCGTCTTTTTCGGCCGGCCGCGCCGTTTTTTCTCGTCTGCCGGGTCTTCGTAGGAGCCCGCGCCGATCTTGCCGCGGGGCGTATGATGCGGGGCGTCTTCTGCCTCGATGATGGGTGCCGGTTTCTGCGGGACGGCCTTGTCCGACAGAGGCACCTCGGTGCGGCCCACGGTCATTTCATCGAGCGTGTTTTTCCGCACCTTGCTTGATGCGCTTGCCGGGTTGGCCGCGCTGCTGTTGGACGATCGCGACTTCGGCCCCGTGTGCCCCGGCTGGTGGGACGCCGCGCGGGCCTTCGCAGCCTTCTCTTTCGCCGTTTCCTTCTTCTTGCCGCTGGCACCCTGCTTGGTGCCGCCGGCGCCGAATTTCCTGTCGCCCTGATAGCCGCCGGTCTTGCCGTCCACGTCCGACTGGCGGGCCATGGCGTCGTCGGCAACCGCAAGCTCCGTTGCCTGCAGCCGCTTGATCTCGTCGCGCAGGCGGGCTGCGGTCTCGAAGTCGAGATCGGCGGCGGCATCGCGCATCTGCTTTTCCAGATCGGCGATATGGGCCGCCAGATTGTGGCCGACCAGCGAGCCTTCCTCGGCAAAGCCCGCCTCGACCGTGACATGGTCCTGCTCGTAGACCGATTCCAGAATGTCGCCGATGTTGCGCTTGACCGATTCCGGGGTGATGCCGTGCTCTTCATTATAGGCGAGCTGCTTGTCCCGGCGGCGGTTGGTCTCGGCAATCGCGCGTTCCATCGAGCCGGTCATGGTGTCGGCATAGAGCACGACCTTGCCGTCGACATTGCGCGCCGCGCGGCCGATGGTCTGGATCAGCGAGGTTTCGGAGCGCAGAAACCCCTCCTTGTCCGCATCGAGGATCGCCACCAGCGCGCATTCGGGAATGTCGAGCCCCTCGCGCAACAGGTTGATGCCGACCAGCACGTCGAACGCGCCAAGGCGCAGGTCGCGGATGATCTCGATCCGCTCCAGCGTGTCGATGTCGGAATGCATGTAGCGCACGCGCACGCCGTTTTCATGGAGGTATTCGGTGAGATCCTCGGCCATGCGCTTGGTCAGCGTGGTGACCAGCGTGCGGTAGCCCTTGGCCGCCACCTCGCGCACCTCGCCCAGAAGATCGTCGACCTGGGAGGAGGCGAGGCGGATGTCGATCACCGGATCGACCAGCCCGGTCGGGCGGATCACCTGTTCGGCAAAGACCCCGCCCGCTTCCTCCATTTCCCAGGAGCCGGGGGTGGCGGAAACGCAGACGGTCTGCGGCCGCATGGCGTTCCATTCCTCGAACCGCAGCGGCCGGTTGTCCATGCAGGACGGCAGGCGGAAGCCGTATTCGGCCAGCGTCGCCTTGCGCCGGAAGTCGCCGCGGTACATGCCGCCGATCTGCGGAATGGTGACATGGCTCTCGTCGGCAAAGACCAGCGCGTTGTCGGGCAGGTATTCGAACAGGGTCGGCGGCGGCTCGCCCGGATTGCGGCCGGTGAGATAGCGCGAATAGTTCTCGATGCCCTGGCAGGAGCCGGTCGCCTCCAGCATTTCCAGATCGAACATGGTGCGCTGTTCCAGCCGCTGCGCCTCCAGCAGGCGGCCATGGGCGTTGAGCTCCTCCAGCCGTCCTTTCAGTTCGGTCTTGATCGACTTGATCGCCTGCTGCAGCGTCGGCTTGGGCGTGACATAGTGCGAATTGGCGTAGATCTTGACCGACTTCATCTCGGCCGACTTCTGGCCGGTGAGCGGATCGAACTCGGTGATTGCCTCGATCTCGTCGCCGAACAGCGACACCCGCCAGGCCCGGTCCTCGTAGTGGGCGGGAAAGATCTCGATCGTGTCGCCGCGCACCCGGAAGGTGCCGCGCTGGAAGGCGGCGTCGTTGCGCTTGTATTGCAGGGCCACCAGATCGGCGATCAGCTGGCGCTGGTCGAGCCGCTCGCCGACCTCGATGGCGAAGGTCATCGCCGTATAGGTCTCGACCGAGCCGATACCGTAGATGCAGGACACGGAGGCGACGATGATGACGTCGTCGCGTTCCAGCAGCGCACGGGTCGCCGAGTGGCGCATCCGGTCGATCTGCTCGTTGATCGAGCTTTCCTTCTCGATATAGGTGTCGGTTCGCGGCACATAGGCCTCGGGCTGGTAATAGTCGTAATAGGAGACGAAATACTCGACCGCATTGTCGGGAAAGAAGCTCTTGAACTCGCCATAGAGCTGGGCGGCCAGCGTCTTGTTGGGGGCGAGGATCAGCGCCGGGCGCTGGGTGCGGTGGATCACCTGCGCCATGGTGTAGGTCTTGCCCGAGCCGGTGACCCCCAGGAGCACCTGGGTCTGGTCGCCGGAGCCGATGCCCCCCGCCAGCTCGGCAATCGCGGTGGGCTGGTCGCCGCGCGGCTCATAGTCCGACTTCAGGACGATCTCGACGCCGCCCTCGGACTTTTCCGGGCGTTCGGGCCGGTGCGGCACCCACAATTCGCCGTTCTTGTGCAAGGGGTTGCCGCTCTCGATCAGCGCCGACAGCGCCTCGACCGTGGCGGTTGCGCCCTGATTGCCGGTCAGCTCGCCGAATTTCTTCTCCGTCCCGGACTTCGACTTGTTGGCCTTCTTGTGGTCTTTGAGCTTCCGTTCGAGCGCCTCGGCCTCTTCCAGCGACATGTCCATGCCGGCAACCGGGTTGAGCCCCCCGGCGGCCCGTTCACGCGCGCTGCCGGCCTTGCCCATGCTGGTTCCGCGCGCCGAGCGCGCCGGTTTTGCCGTTCCCGCGCGCGTGGCCGCTCCGGTCTTGCCGCCTGACTTTGGCGCGGGCTTGGACTGTGGCGCGGGCTTGTCCGCTTCCCCGGCGATCTGCCCTTCGATTTCCCGGGCCCAGTCGCTGACCGGGCCGGAAAGCGGCGCTCCGGACAGCGGCTTTTGCGGTGCTTCGCCGAACCCTTGCGCGGGGTCCGGATCGCGGGATGTCGGGGCGGTGCCGGAGGTCTTCTTGGTCATGGCCGCCAATATGGTCCGAACCGGCGCGCGAGGAAAGCCCTTGTTGCGGGTTTGTTCCTTGGAATCTGGCATAACCGGCGCGGCTGCTGACAGGAGATGTCAGGAGACCAGAGGCGGATTGTGCGGAGTGTCCTGCCACTGCCGGTGCGGCGTGCCGCGTTTCAAGGCGGATGGGCCGTTTTCCGGGGCGGACGGGAGGAGTGGGGGAGGGGCGCGCCGGACGTCGGTTTTTTTCCGGCTT
>NZ_SMMF01000029.1:0-211 GCF_009711355.1 Roseibium sp. RKSG952
TTTTTGAGAGCTACGTTTCTGGTTTTCGACCAGTTCCGGAGGGCTTGATGGAGAGAGTGCCGATGCGGAAAATCAGAGATGTCTTGCGGCTTGACGCAAAAGGGCTGTCCTTGCGGCAAATCGCATTGAGCCTTGCGATCGGGCGGACAACGGCGCGGGACTATGTCGGGCGGGCGCGGGCAGCGGGGATTTCCTGGCCGCTTTGCGAAGA
>NZ_SMMF01000163.1:0-319 GCF_009711355.1 Roseibium sp. RKSG952
CCACATCGCGACTATGATGGAAACCGAAGACCAAATAGGAAATCCGCATTAAGATATGTCTCACGGACGAGAACTTGAAGAAAATTCGAGAATCCGTGCTCTGCGCGCTCAATTTGAGGCGTCTTTCCACGCATCTTTAAGTTGACATCACCGGCACCCACCGACATATTTATAACTGATATTGCCCGTTGGACATCAACGGTGTGCCTCAAGTCCGCCAACGCGGCGAACTGATCATAGGCGACAAAAAGCTTGATCGGTTGTCAGCCCCACCTTCCGAGGTGGGGCTTTTTATCAAGCTGCGCCGTAAAACCCGGTC
>NZ_SMMF01000796.1:0-9887 GCF_009711355.1 Roseibium sp. RKSG952
CTTCACGGGAAATTCTTGCTCAAAACGCCGGAGGAGCCCCTCGCGGCGGTTTTTGTGCTGGGCGGATGGCGGCCCGTGTTGAAATCAACGGGACCGCTGCGCCATGTGACTTGAGACACTGATGCAAAACCCGATCTCTTGGTCACCGGGCGCGTTTGCAGCGCAACAACGGAATGAATGCCATGGTCGAGCCATGGCATGACGGTGAAAACCAGAGACCGGTAAACAAGTGGCGGGCCGCCGGATTATTTGGCGGCAACCCATTCAGGGCCGGGTGTTTTCAAACGCGAAGTCCCACAAGGCAGCGGCCATTCCCTCCCGCCCCGGACGTCATCCCGCGGCTTGACCAAGGGCTCCATTCCGTTTCGTTGCCGGATCACCGGCACAAGCGTTGCTCCCGAACAAAAAACCCCGGCTGAACGCCGGGGCCTTGTACCCACATTCCAGGCCGTCCTGAAGCGGGTCAAAACGGGTATTGCCGGAGAATTACTCCAGACCGATCTTCTGCTTCAGCAGATCGTTGACCGCCTGCGGATTGGCCTTGCCCTGGGACTTCTTCATCACCTGACCGACAAACCAGCCCAGAAGACCGGGCTTGTTCTTGGCCTGCTCGACCTTGTCCGGGTTGGCGCCGATGATTTCATCGACGATCGACTCGATGGCGCCCAGATCCGTGACCTGCTTCATGCCGCGCGCCTCGACGATCTCCGCCGGGTTGCCGCCTTCGGTCCAGACAATCTCGAACAGGTCCTTGGCGATCTTGCCGGAAATCACGCCATCCTTGATCAGGTCCACGATTGCGCCGAGCTGGGCGGCGGAGACCGGGCTGGTGTCGAGATCCTTGCCTTCCTTGTTGAGTCGGCCGAACAGCTCGTTGATCACCCAGTTGGCAGCCAGCTTGGCATCGCGCCCCTTGGCAACATCCTCGAAGAAATCGGCAGACGCCTTTTCGACAACCAGAATGTCGGCGTCATACTCGGTCAGGCCGTAATCCTTGATGAAGCGGGCCTTCTTGTCGTCCGGAAGCTCGGGCAGGTGCTGCGCCAGATCGTCGACAAAATCTTGCGTGAACTCCAGCGGCAGCAGGTCGGGATCCGGGAAATAGCGGTAGTCATGTGCTTCTTCCTTGGAGCGCATGGACCGGGTTTCGCCCTTGACCGCGTCAAACAGGCGGGTTTCCTGATCGATCGATCCGCCGTCTTCCAGAATGGCGACCTGACGCCGGGCTTCATAGTCGATCGCCTGACCGACGAAGCGGATGGAGTTGACGTTCTTGATCTCGCAGCGCGTGCCGAAGCCTTCGCCCGGACGGCGCACGGAAACGTTGACGTCGGCGCGCATGGACCCCTGATCCATGTTGCCGTCGCAGGTGCCCAGATAGCGCAGGATGGTGCGCAGCTTGGTCAGATAGGCCTTGGCTTCGTCAGCCGAACGGAGATCCGGCTTGGAGACGATTTCCATCAGCGCCACGCCGGAACGGTTCAGGTCGACAAAGGACATGGAAGGATGCTGGTCGTGCAGGGACTTGCCCGCGTCCTGCTCCAGATGCAGACGCTCGACGCCGACCTCGACCTTCTCCTCCGGCATGTCGAGCAGGATCTTGCCCTCGCCGACAATCGGCTGCTTGAACTGGGAGATCTGGTAGCCCTGCGGCAGATCCGGATAGAAATAGTTCTTGCGGTCGAACACGGATTTCAGATTGATCCCGGCCTTGAGGCCCAGACCGGTGCGGATCGCCTGCCGCACGCATTCCTCGTTGATCACCGGCAGCATGCCGGGCATGGCCGCATCCACGAGACTGACATTGTCATTGGGATCCTTGCCGAATTCGGTCGATGCGCCGGAAAACAGCTTCGCCTCGGAGGTCACCTGGGCATGGACTTCCATCCCGATCACGATTTCCCAATCGCCGGTCGCGCCCTTGATGAACTTTTTCGGATCGGGTGTGCGTGCCTCGACAATCGTCATGCGTCTAAAATCCTGTTCTTGTTGCCGCGGGCCGGGGATGTCCGGGAGGCGGGCCCGGCCTTCGCGCAAAATCGCCGGAAAGATGCCTAGTCGGGAATTGGCAAAGCTGCAAGGGTTTCATGCGGCCCGCTCACAAGTTGGGCGCTCGGATCCGCCGCAAACCTCTGACGATACCAGGCGCCTGAACCCGAGACCCCATCCTGCAACTTGTGACAAGCTCAAAGCTGCCAAGTTGCAGGAAAAGACCCGGCCTGACATTCTTTTTCAGCTATTGCGGCACCATATGAAGGTAACCGGCGCTGCCGTTTCGCGCTGCTTCCACGCATTTCTTTTCTTGCCACCGCCCTTGCGCGGTACTGCATTTTGAATTTCGGGCAAAAGGTTCCTGCGGCCATGAGCGATACTCTTGTCAAAGGCGATCTGCGCATTCTGCGCGAACAACCATTGAACGCCGAAACGCCGGCACATCTGCTCGACGATCCGATCACGCCGACCCATCTGCATTTCATCCGCAACATCAGCAAGCCGCCCGCCTCCATCGACACCGCCAACTGGACACTGACGATTGACGGCGAAGTTCACAATCCGCTTAAGCTATCGCTCGATGAGCTGAAGAGCCGGTTCGAACCGGTGACGTTTGCCTTGATGCTGCAATGCGCGGGCGATGGGCGGATTGGCTTCACCCCGGAGACACCGGGCCTGCAATTCGGAGAAGGCGCTGTCGCCTGTGCGCGCTGGACCGGCGTCCGGCTCAAGGATGTTCTGGAAGCGGCGAACCTCAAACCCGGCGCCGTCTATACCGCGCATTACAGTTCCAACTGCAAGGTCCCGGGCGATCCCCATGGCGCGCCAATGTCACGCGGCCTGCCGATCGGGAAGGCGCTCACGGAAAATGTGCTGATCGCCTACGAGATGAATGGCGCGCCGCTCGACATCCAGCACGGCGCCCCCCTCCGGCTGGTGGTTCCGGGCTGGCCGGGCTCCTGTTCCCAGAAATGGCTGAGCCGGATCTGGATCCGAGACAAGGTGCATGACGGCGCCTGCATGACAGGCACCACCTACCGCATGCCCAACCGTCCGATTGGCCCCGGCGAAGCCTATACGGACAATGACTTCGACATCATCGAACGCTTGCCGGTGAAATCGATGATCACCTATCCGCGTGCCGGTGCAACTGTCGGCCAAAAGATGCAGCTCCGGGGGCATGCGTGGTCGGGAGACCGGAGCGTCGACCGGCTCGACGTGTCGATTGACGGCGGAAAGAGCTGGTTTCCCGCCGATCTGAAACCGCCCGTCAATCCGGGCGCCTGGCAGAACTGGAGCGCCGAGATCACCTTCCCCGGCTCCGGCACCTACGAGGTCTGTGTCCGGGCAACCGATCAGGAGGGAGAGGTTCAACCGGTTTCAGCCGGCTGGAACCCCGGCGGCTATCTCAACAACTCGATCCACAGGATCACGGTGGAGGTTGTTTGAAGATACCCAAAGATTGCCTGCCCAAGACGCGTGTCGTCATTGAACAGGCTGTATCAATGGCAAATACAGTGCCGGCGCTCATTTCCGTCATCCCGGACAAGTGTTAGTGCGATCCGGGACCGGAGAGCCTCGGAGGTCGGCGATTTCATAAGCTCTCCGATCCCGGATCTTCGCTTCTCTGCGTCCGGGATGCCTGTCGAGACGCACAATGAAAATGCCCGACCTGATCGCCGGTCACGCTGAGCAGCGGCAAAAACAAAAGCCCGCATCTCGATGCGGAGTTGAACTGTCTCACGGGAAAATTGCGTGCGGGTATCATTCGCGATTGCGCATCAAGGGTCGAAAACCGAAGCGCGGCGCAAATGCGTCCTAAAGTCGAATTCCATTGTGACAAACTGGCCCGGAAGCCATTGAAGGCATTCCGTGAAGAAATCTGCTTCGCAAGACGGCTAGAAAAGCGCGCGAAACAAGCGTTTGTTCTTACAAACCATTTAAGCCTTCTTGATCATTCGGTTCCTGCTGCAGAGCCGCCATCTGAGTGTTCACGCAAGGTATGGTTCGCCGGGTCTGCTGCGCTACCTGTCTGCAGGATGAAGCTCAGCAAGGTGGCGACGGCCTGATAGAGTTCGAACGGGATCTGGGCATCGAGTTCGATCTGGGACAGGGCCTCGGCCAGAACCGGATCCTGCTCGATCGGCACACCGGCCTCGCTTGCAAGTTCCTCGATCCGTTCGGCAAGCTTGCCCGACCCTTTGGCTGTGACAAAAGGCGCCAGATCGCCGCCCTCGTATCTGAGCGCAACAGCCCGCTTGTTTCTCGTCTCGTCCGTCATGAGCTGCGATCCACATAGGCCCCGGAGGGTATCCCGGCCTGTTTCGGCAGACCGCGTATGAACCTGAGTTCCTGAAGGTCGAGCCCGGTGCCGGCAAAGGCGGCTTCCAGTGCCGCCTGCTGATCCTGAAACGCCAGATACGTCTCGAGCCGCTCCAGCCAGAGACTGGCAGAGACCGCCTGCACCTTCAGGCTGATTGCTGCTTCCATCGGTCCGGTTGTGCTGAGATCCAGCGCAAAACGCAGACGCCACGGGAGGTCCTCCGGGTTTTCGGCACCGCTCCGTTCCCGGTCGCGGCCGATCTGCATTTGCAGAACCGCCGTTTCTGCGCCCGCCTGGATCGGCAGCTCCACCACCAGATCCATCGGTTTTCCGGCGGCGGCCTGAGGCTCATCAACCGGCAAACCGAGATTTGCGAGTTGTGTCAGGCGAATGCGGGCAAGGGCTGCATCGACATCCCGAAGCAAGCCCGTGAGGGTCTGCTGCTCAGGCGGATGTGGACGGGTTGACCCGCTTGAATTCAGCGGCCGGTCGGCGGCAGGCTTTTGCGCGCGGGGTCCGGCCGTCAGCGAGGGAGGCGGCGTCTGTGTTGCGGGTCTGACCGCCTTTGCCTGCGCACCGAGCGCCGAAAGCAGCGTCTTCAGGGAGATCAGCAGCGACTTGAGGTCCAGCCCCCCTTCAGAGCCGGACGGCACGGATCCGGCAGCCGGGCCGCTCTCCCGAAACAACCCTGCCCCGCGAACGGCCTGAAGGACTTGATCCGCGCTGACGGGGGCGCCTGCCGGCCCCAGCCGAAGTCCCATGATCTGTTGCATGGTCCGGATCAGGGCATCGGGCAATTCCGGACCACTGCCGGTTTGCGCCGAAGCGAGCGCGCCGATTTGCGGGAAGACGGTTGCGATTCCCGCCTGCTGTTCGCGCAGCAAGGGCACCACGGCCTTTGCTGCAGCCGGAACGGCAGACGGCAGAGGTTTCGTGTTTTGAGCGGAAGGATCAGTCACAGAGGTTTGCGCGGATGGCCGCCCTTGGCCCGCATAGGCAGTGTGGGCAGCACTCTGGGCCAGCATCTGTGCCCCACCGGACTGACTGGGTAAAGCCCGCGAGGCAATAGGTTCTGCACCATCCGGAGCGCCAGCCAAGGTGGCAACGAACCCGGTACTGGCGGGAACCTGCATATTCGGTAAAGAGCCTGAAACCGCATTCGCTTGATGTGGTATCGATGTTTGTGTGTGAGCCGGAGAAGGTTGTGCCGCTTTGGGGACAGGAATGATCTCGATCTTCGGGTTGGCGGGCTCTCCGCCGACTTTCAGAAGAACATTCGTCCCTTTTGGCAACGGTACACTTGCCTTCAGATCCAGCGTTCCCTGAGTGGTGGCAAGCCGCAACACATTGTCCGGAGAGACGCTCTCGACCCGGCCGCTGATCTGAGCACCCGGCTTCAAACCGGCCAGTGTCATCTGGCCCGCGCCGGTCAACGCGGTTGGTTTCCCGATAACGGCATTCACCATCGCAGCACTCCACCCCGCAGTTTTCACGATGACTATCGCAGTGTCCGGTTAACGAAATCCCGAAAAACCGTGTGGATCAGACAATTGAGGCCGGGCCTTGATCCTTGTCAAGGTTGCTGGTTCCGCCCTCCGTCACATTCCGCAAAGTCACAGTCGTGACCAAACCGGTTGGGGAGCAGACAATGCGCTGGATTGACAAAATGAACGAGCGGGCCGAACTCATGGGCCGCATGCTCGAGACGATCGGCGCCATGGAGGTGATGCCGGAAGGCGCGCTTTTGGACCAAAGCCTGCGCGAAGCCTCCAGCCGGTGTCTAAATTGCAAACATGCGGACGGCTGCAAGGACTGGCTCGCGGAAAACGCCAAGGGCGCGGAGGAGCCCTATCGCGAGTGCCCGAACGCAGAGCTGTTCAAGTCCTTCCTGAAGCGGAGTTGATTGCCAAGACCAGCGGCCGGGAAGCACTGCACGTTTTTGTCTACGTTTCTCCAGTTTGCC
This sequence comes from Roseibium sp. RKSG952, assembly GCF_009711355.1. Classification (NCBI taxonomy): domain Bacteria; kingdom Pseudomonadati; phylum Pseudomonadota; class Alphaproteobacteria; order Hyphomicrobiales; family Stappiaceae; genus Roseibium; species Roseibium sp. RKSG952. The sequence continues at coordinate 6,279 of NZ_SMMF01000796.1, forward strand.
CATTTGGAGGGCAAAAGATGCACATTAATTGTGAAAATAGCCTATAAAATGACAAACATTTCATAAGTTTAACTTAGGCGGCCTGTTTTTGCCACGGTTGCCCGCGCAGTGGTCTGATCGTAAAAAAGGCCAATGTTGCGCATTGGTCCTGCATCCGAAAAAGGACCCATAAATGGCGACAGATATCATGCGCAGGTCAACCGCCCAGACCATAGGCCTTTCCCTTGGTCCGATCATTGCCTTGACCTTGATAATGATACCCTCCGGACCGGAGATGACACCGGTCCTGAACATGTCTGCCGTTGTGGCCCTGATGGCAACTTTCTGGTTCACCGAAGCAATTCCGTTACCGGCGACCGCACTGCTTCCATTTGTTCTTTTTCCGGTTCTCGGCATCATGTCGGCAACCGATACCGCGCCTCTTTATTTCAACAGCACCATCTTCCTGTTTCTGGGTGGCTTCATCATGGCGATCGCCATGGAGCGCTGGAACCTGCACAAGCGCATTGCTCTTGCGATCATCGCAACGATTGGCGGCAAACCGGACCGGATCATTCTTGGCTTCATCCTCGCCTCCGGCTTTCTGTCGATGTGGATCTCGAATGTTGCAACCGCGATCATGTTGCTTCCGATCGGGCTCTCGACCATCTACAAGCTGGAAGCGAAATTCGGTGAAGAAAAAGCCCATCCCTTCGCCGTTTCGGCCATGCTTGCAATCGCTTTCGGCTCCTCCATCGGCGGCATGGCGACCCTCGTCGGAACACCTCCCAACCTTGCCTTGAAGAGCATCTTCGAAGGCAACTACCCAAATGCGCCACAAATTGCCTTCGGGCAATGGTTTGCGATCGGGTTGCCGCTCGCGATTGTCATGCTTGCTTTTGTCTGGATTCTGCTCACCCGCATCCTCTACAAGTCGCCAGACGGGATCAACATCACCAGTGATGAAATTGCGGAAGAGCAAAGAAGCCTGGGCAAGATGGGATGGGAGGAACTCTGGGTTCTGACCCTGTTTACCGCCACGGCGCTGCTTTGGACCACCCGTCAGGGTCTTGATTTCGGCTTTGCCGAGATCCCGGGCTGGTCGGACCTGATCCCCCAATCGCACATGATCAATGACGGTACTGTTGCCATGATGATGGCATCGCTGCTGTTCTGCATTCCGACCCGCTCGAACAAGGGGCGCTCGACCTCCTCGACACTGGTGGACGGCTCATGCTTTCAAAAGCTGCCCTGGGGTGTGGTTCTGCTGTTTGGCGGCGGCTTTGCACTGGCGCGCGGATTCGATACGTCGGGTCTGGCGGCCTATCTGGCCGAGCAGTTGCAGCTTCTCGGCTCGCTTCCGCCGATCGCAACAGTTTTCATCCTGAGCCTTGGCATGACCTTCGTGACCGCCTTCACATCGAATACGGCAACCACGATGATCACTCTGCCGATCCTCTCCGGATTGAGCTCCGGCTTCGACATGAACCCGCTGCTTCTAATGATCCCCGCGACGCTTGCAGCCTCCTGTGCCTTCATGATGCCGGTGGCCACCCCGCCAAATGCGGTGGTGTTCGGCAGCGGGCGGCTCCGCATCACGGACTTCATAAAGTCAGGGATCATCCTGAACATTGTCGGAGCGCTGGCGATCACCGCCATCATGTATCTGGTTGCCATTCCGATCTTCGGAATCGATGTGACCAGCGCCCCGGTATGGGCCCACTGAAGGCCTGATCGGCTTTCCCTAGCGGCGCAGCCTGCGAACGTGATAGACAATCGCTGCCGCAGCGGCGCCGCCGACAAACCGGAACGGGAACATGGCAAGAGCCCCGGCGTCTTGCGAAATGATATGCGGCAGGCCGGTAAAGCCCCACGCGGCTTCTGCAATCAGGGACAGGATCGCGGCAGCAAATCCCGCAATCCAGATTTTCGCGGCTTGATTGGCGTGCCATCCAAGGTAGATGCCAATCACAAGGGCAATGGGATTGAACAGCCCGGAAAACCCGAGCAGATCGATCCATGTATCGGACAAGGTGAACATGCGGGGCTGTTTAACGGCATTGTGGCAGAAAGGCGAGCCTGAATAACGGCCCCGGATGAAAACAAAGTTTACCCTTTCATGGCGTTCCTGCTTATGCTCGTCCCTCCTTCAGCTTTTGAGCCTTGTTTATGCCTTCAGACCAACCGATTGCCACAACCAGCATGTCCATTCAGAACCTCGTCGCGTCAGGCAACCGCCTTGCGATTATCTGTCCGGACTGCAGCCGGTTCCGCTACCTGAATGCGGGAAGGTACCAACCGGACGCAACGCTCGCGCAGATTTCCAGGAACTTGCGCTGCGCCCGGTGCCGCTCAGATGACGCACATGCCTGCGCGGTTTCCCCCGATCCGGAAACGGGCCGGTGGCCTGCCGAAAACAGCTGACCTGCCAGCCGCTTGCATCGCTGATCGGGGCATGCTAACGGGCGATTGTCTTTGAACGGAGTTTTTATGCGCGGACGTCAAGAGTCCCGGTAAGACCCGGTTTCGTTGGAACCGGGGACAAAGCAAGTACCACCGCTGCATGCGCCTGCTGCAGTGTGTGATGGTTTGCATCTTGATTTCAAAGACTTCACAACATGGACATATCAAAACCGGAACAACGGGTCCTGCACCTGTTGGCTCAAGGTGGTTGTATTCGCATCGAACGGGATGAGCGCGGGAAAATCACGCAAAACGAGACCATTACCCGCGACGGCTGGTCCTGGGCTGGCTGTGACCTGAAGCTGTTTCGCAAGCTGAAACGGCGCGGCTTCATCGCCTCAAGAGGTGGTGGCCCGTACCGGATCACGGAACTGGGACTGCGCCGCGTGCGCTCCCAGGCCGACAACCGCTGACCCGGCGCCGGGGCCGCAGCCTGCGTGCCCCGGCCGCATCTCAGACAAGCGGCGCAGGACTGCCCGGGTTCAGTGGCGAGATGCAATATCAAGATCACGCGGATCGCCGACAGTTGCACTGTTGAGATAGCCCTTCAGGAGCCGCCCGCCTCGAAACTGGAAATAGGCAATCGCAAAGGTCTCGAACGGGGCTTCGCTCACGAGGGACTTGCCCCACACCCGGTGCATGCTGAAGAGACGGTCTCCGTCCTCCATCATCTGGAGAAAATCCTGCCGCTCGACAATGACATCACGCCGCATGACAACAATCCGGGCTCCAAAATCCTTGCGGCTAAGCCGTTTTCCGTCGATCAACGCACTGAATTCACGATCAAAATAGGTCTCAAGCACTTCTTCGGCCGTTTTTTCGCCTGAAAACGCCCAGTCATAAAAGAAGGTTTGGAACCGCCGTTGCAACGGGCCATCGAAGCCGTTTGTGTTCTGCTTCGCCGCGTGCGTCATCACCACCTCCGTCAGCCGCTTTATACTGTCCGGATGTAATCGCTTTTTCAACGGATCAAAGCCGTCTGACAAACTCATTGCCCTGCGGGACAGATCTTCGGCGGACCGGGAAACAGAGAGTCCGGAGACCTCCCCCAAAACACCTCTGCATATTATAGCCAATCGAAACATGCATAATTTGGCTTATGTCACTGAAGTGACGATGACGCCATAAGGAATTGAGTGTCAAGGGCGCGGAACGCGCCGCTACGCG
>NZ_SMMF01000022.1:0-208 GCF_009711355.1 Roseibium sp. RKSG952
CGGAAACACCGGCTCGATCCGCACTGTCACGGCCATGCCGGGAGCGCCCTCAAGCTCAAGTGCGCCATCCGTGACATGCACCGGTTCCTCGTCATCGATGTAGACCATGCAGTCCGGAAGCCCGGTCCAGACGCCGCCGACAGGGGGGAGCAGCGCAGGCCGGTCAGTGACGACGACGCCGTTGAGATACTGTGTCTCGGCATCATGG
>NZ_SMMF01000441.1:0-150 GCF_009711355.1 Roseibium sp. RKSG952
CAAAACGGCGTGGCGTTGGAATATGTGCCGTGGTCCATCCGGACGCTGGAGATCTGTCTTGACGCGGTGAAGGAAGACGGACGGGCGTTGCGATGGGTGCCGGAAGATCTCCGGGCGCCTGAGATCTGCCTCGAGGCAGTGAGGCAAGAC
>NZ_SMMF01000441.1:337-1009 GCF_009711355.1 Roseibium sp. RKSG952
AAAGCCGGCAGGGCGTTGAAATATGTGCCGCAAGACCTCCGGACGCGGGAGATGTGCCTTGAGGCTCTCCAGACGCGAGAGATCTGCCTCGAGGCGAAGTGGCGTTGCAAGGGTGCCGGAAGACCTCCGGACGCCTGAGATGTGCCGCGAAGCGGTGGAGCAAGACGGCTGTGCGTTGCAAGATGTGCCGGAAGCCCTCTGGACGCCTGAGATGTGCCTCGAAGCGGTGAGGCAAAACCTGGCGTTATACTGTATCCCGGAAGCCCTCCAGACGCCTGAGATGTGCCTCGAAGCGGTGAGGCAAAACCTGCCTCGAAGCGGTGAGGCAAAACGGCGGGCTGGCACATGTGCCGGACGCCCTCCGGACGGAGGAGATGTGCCTCGAAGCGGTGAGATGTGCCTCGAAGCGGTGAGGCAAAACCTGGCGTTGGAATATGTGCCGGAGGCCCTCCGGACGGAGGAGATCCGCCTCGAAGCAGTGAAGCAAGACGGCTGGGCGTTGGAATTTGTTCCGGAAGACCTCCGGACGGAGGAGGCGTGCCTCGAGGCGGTGAGGCAGAACGGCAGGGCGCTACAATTTGTTCCGGAAGACCTCCGGACGGAGGAGATGCGCCTCGAGGCAGCAGAGCAGCCTAAATGGGCGGCAGCGAACAACCTCGACGTGCTGAAGCA
>NZ_SMMF01000500.1:0-1396 GCF_009711355.1 Roseibium sp. RKSG952
CGACGGCAGGCGCGAAGCTGCAGGCGTCGCTTCGACAATAGATCCGGAAAGCTCTACAATACCTGCGGAGTAGTTTTCGATAACCCACCTGTGACCCCAATATGAAGTTGGGGTCACAGGCATGAAGAAGTGTCGAGCAAAATACTGTCCGGGAAGCAATTACTCCACGGGGTTGTCGGCAACAAACCGACAGAGATGTTCAGCAACACGGTCGCCCGCCTCCAACAGGATCGAGTGCTTTAACTTTGGCAGGATAAACAGTTCCGAGTTCGGCAGCGCCTGATCTATCAGGCGATTCAGGCGCGGATTGCAGCCCCCGTCATTTTCACCGGTGAGCACCAGGGACGGGGCCGTGACACGCTGCAGCCAAGATGCCATTTCTGTGCCCGCATAGATTCGGAATACATTCAGAAAAACATCCGGATCCGTTCCGATCACCTGCTTCAGCCGGTTTGCAACCACTTCCCGATGTGTCGCGATGAATTCATCGGTGAACCAGCGGGCGGTCAGGGTTTCCAAAACCTGCGGGATGCCCTTTTCTTCCATCGCATGCACGACCCCCCAGACCTTCGCGCTGTCTTCCTTGGTGCGAAAAGCGGCAGTAGACAGAAGCCCCAGCGAGTTAACGCGGTTCGGGTACTTCAATGCATAAGCTGGCCCGATCATGCCACCTAGGGAATGACCGGCGAAATGTGCACATTTAAACCCTGTCTTCTCTCGCACCCGCTCCAGATCGGCGACCAACTCGTCCAGACCAAATGGACCTTCCGGCAGCGGCGAGGTCCCGTGTCCGCGAAGGTCATAGGTTACGACGGTGAAATGGTCGGTCAAAATCGGCAGAGCCTTGGCCCAGGTATTGCGCGCCGCCCCGATTCCGTGAATCAAAAAGAGCGGTGGGCCGTCGCCCTGAACGGAGAATTCGCAGTCGATCACATCTGCCATCTATCAGCCCTCAATCCGGAAACTTGTCAGAGCAGAGCTGTCCGCCGGAACCCCAATCGCCTTTATCCAGATCTGTTATCACCACGTGTACACTTTGCGGCGTCCCTCCTGCTGCGTTGATAAAGGCATCCGTCAGCTCTCGGATAAGTGCCCGCTTCTGCTCTGGGGTGCGTCCTGAGAACATTTCGACACGAATTATTGGCATTGCGGTTCTCCTGTTGGGCCCTTCTGAGGGCGAACAACGTGGTATGCGCGCGCCATGTCGGCCAGGGTTCTCATACCCACGTCACTCACTGTTCTGACGCTGCCTACGACAACCGAATGAGTTCCATGGGTCATTGTCTGCTCGACTGTACAGGTGAAAGATGTGGCTCCGGCAACGCACCCGAAGGCGCCTCTGGTATTTCTATGCACTGGAACGGGTCCCTTTGGGCGTGATCAAACATCACTGAAA
>NZ_SMMF01000150.1:0-294 GCF_009711355.1 Roseibium sp. RKSG952
TCTCCGGCGTCCGGAGTTTTTCCGGCACATGTTCCAACGCCGCGCCGTCTTGCCTGACCGCTTCAAGGCACGTCTCAGGTGTCCGGAGAGTTTCCGGAACAAATTGCAACGCCCTGCCGTTTTGCCTCACTGCCTCGCGGCACATTTGTGGCATCCGGAGGTTTTCCGGCGCATATTGCAACGCCCTGTCGTTTTGCTTCACGGCCCATTTTAGCAGGGGCAGGAACCTGCCTGCGTTGCAGGCGATGATATCCTTGGCAACCTCTGCGTCATCCGCATCCATGAACTGAATAT
>NZ_SMMF01000024.1:0-209 GCF_009711355.1 Roseibium sp. RKSG952
ATCTCCCGCGTCCGGAGGGCTTCCGGCACAAAAATCAGCGCCCAGCCGTCTTGCCTTACGGCTTCGCGGCACATCCCCCGCGTCTGGAGGTTGTCCGGCATCCATAGCAACGCCCAGCCGTGTTGCCTTACGGCTTCGCGGCACATCTCCCGCGTCTGGAGACTCTCCGGCACATATTCCAACGCCCGGCCGTCTTGCCTCACTGCCTC
>NZ_SMMF01000527.1:0-1583 GCF_009711355.1 Roseibium sp. RKSG952
GATCTACACGCGGCGGAAATCGGATCGTCCGGTGCCGACCCCGCGCCGTCCGGGCGAGGGCAGAATGACCGGAAGGCGGCAACCGAAGTCCGATACACTGGTTCAGCGGGTATTTCCACCATCCCTTGTTTTTGATGTGCCCGCCGTTATCGCGGCTGAGTGACTGTCAGGCGGAAAGCTTCGTCATGAGCAACCTGCAAGGATTTCTTGCAGGTTCGCAATATCCCGTAATTCTGCCGTTAATCGGAAATATCTCACAATACCCAAGACGTGTCTTGCGTCGAAATGATTTACAGTATTGTGGCAAATCGGAATCAGCGAGACGCAGAATGAGTGAACTAATTATCTTTCAAAATGATGGCGAAAAATCTAATGTTGAGGTCCTCTTGGAAGGGGAAACCGTTTGGCTCACAGTTCAAAAAATGGCGGATCTGTTCGACACAACACGTCAAAATGTGCAGCTCCACTTAAAAAACATTTTTTTGGACAATGAGTTAGATGAAGGGGCAACCTGCAAGGATTTCTTGCGGGTTCGAATGGAGGGAAAACGTGAGGTATCTCGTAAAGTACCCCACTATAATCTGGATGCGATCATCTCCGTTGGTTATCGAGTGAACAGCAAGAAGGGGGTTCGCTTTCGGCAGTGGTCGACCAAAGTACTAAATGACCACCTGGTCAAGGGGTACACCATTAATCAGCGCCGCTTGGCTGACCTGGGTCTGACTGAAGCTCAGCAGACGATGGAACTGCTGTCGAAGACGCTTCATCGTCAGGAAGACATCAGCGATGAAAGTCGACAAGTTCTCGATCTTGTCAGCAATTATGCCAGCACTTGGACCACACTGCTTAAATACGATGAAGACGCCTTGGGAATTCCGGAAGGCACTCCGTCGACCAAGTCCGTTTCCTATGACGAAATGATTTCCGATATCGGTCAACTGAAGCAGGAACTCCTTAACAAAGGGGAGGCGACGGACCTCTTCGGTCGAGAGCGGGAGCACGCATTCGACGGTCTCCTTGGGAACATTGATCAGACGATGTTCGGGGAGTCACTTTACAAAAGTGCCGAAGAGAAAGCTGCGAACCTCTTCTATTTCGTGATCAAGGATCACCCGTTCTCCGATGGAAACAAGCGCATCGCATCGTTTTCCCTCCTGAGATACATGCAGTCTCAGAAGCTTCCACTCAAAATCACACCAGAGGGATTGACCGCCATGGCTCTCCTGGTCGCCGCAAGTGAGCCAAGCAATAAGGATCTCATGATCCGGCTGGTAATGAACAGCATCACGAGTGAAAACGCCCTGCGCCCAACTGACGAGCAGACAAACGGCACCCCTCGTGAACCTGAAGGGTCGAGATTCTCCGATATGCTGACAAAAGGGGCAGGCACCCAAGAAGTAAAGGGTAGACTGCAAACACGGATCTCAGATGAATTGTCGGGCAGGCCTGAAAATCGGCAGCCGGAAGACGATCTGAACTCTGACAGCACTCCGAAACCGCGGTGACTGCTCCCCGCCTTGAGGGACGGGGCTTCCTGCTTCAACGGCAGCAGACAATCCCCCGGGAGGGATTGGTCTTACTGC
>NZ_SMMF01000025.1:0-209 GCF_009711355.1 Roseibium sp. RKSG952
CGCAGATATGTTCGGAGCATGCCGCCACGAACCAGGATATGAACAAAGGAGCGCTCGACGATTTCAGTCCGCAATCTGAACGCTTGCCGGGCGACGCCCGATTTGAGCTGTGTCCGGTTGTTGGGGACGGCACGGCGTGCTGCCTCATTGCCGTGTCAGCGGGAAAACCCTTTGCGGGTCGGCTCTGAAATCCGGGTCTTCCACGGGCT
>NZ_SMMF01000340.1:0-660 GCF_009711355.1 Roseibium sp. RKSG952
GCAGGTCGGGTTCGCCGGACGCTCACAGAAGGTCTGGTTCCGCAGGCGGGCGAGGATCCAGCGCTCAACGATCAAAACCGCCCCCTCGACCTTGCCCTTGTCCCGCGGCTTGCGGCTTCGGGTTGGCAGGATCGTCGTGTCGTAATGATCGGCCATGGCCTCGAAAGTGGCCGTCAGAGTGGGCTCGAACCACAGGGCCTTCGCAACAGCCGCCTTCAGGTTGGCGCAGACGAGCGTCTGCGTCGTGCCGCCGAAAAAGGTCAGGGCCCGGACCTGGCTGTCGATCCAGTCCGGCAGGGCCTGGGAGAGGCTTGCCCGGGCAAATGTGTATGAGGACGCGCCCAGAACAGCGACAAAGATCTGCGCTTGGTGAACGCTGCCCGTTTCCGGGTCTATGACGGGAACTGTTTGTCCGGCGTAATCAGCCTGAAGCACTGCGCCTGCTTCAAAAGTGTTGCGGAAGCAGGCACTGGTTTTCTTTCGGTGAGCGGCAAACCGGTCGCAGAACCAGGAGAACCCGTAACCCTCAGGGTGGGCGCTGCGGTATTCCTGCCACAGCAGCGAAAGGGTCACCCCCTTGCGTTTCAGTTCACGGGCAACATACGCCCAATCCGGTTCGCTAAGGTCTTGTGGTGGTAGTGTCAAAGATCTTTCGCACTT
>NZ_SMMF01000926.1:0-66526 GCF_009711355.1 Roseibium sp. RKSG952
TGGCATAAGGGATTGAGTGTCAAGGGCGCTCAAGCGCCGCCAAGCGGTTCTATACCCCGTGACACTCAATCCCTTATGGCGAACTAACCTCCCCGCTACCTTGTTGCACTTCACGGCTGCCCCCGTCTAACATCAGCCCTGTGAGCCACATTCAGCACTTGGCCGAAAAACAACAAAAGCCCCGCAGGGCCGAACCCCGGGCGCTTTTGAAAAGGCGGCCTGCCAAGCTTTCCGGCATCGGCAAGACGCGGAGGGCAATTCGTGTGCGATTGCCCACCACTAGAGAGTGACCTCAGCCAACAAAGGCACGTTCGACGACAAACTCGGCCGGCTTGTTGTTGGCGCCTTCGTTCAGACCGGCCTTTTCAAGCAAGGCTTTCGTGTCGCGCAACATTTCCATGGACCCGCAGATCATCCCGCGATCGATTGCCGGATCAATCGGCGGCACGCCCAGATGCTCATAGAGCTCACCGGTTTCCATCAACGTTGTGATGCGCCCCTTGCGCGGGAACTCCTCGCGGGTGACGGACGCGAAATGAACCAGTTTTTCACGCGCCATCTCACCAATCAGGGGGTCGTTCTTGGTCTGCTCGACCAGTTCCTCGCCATAACGCAGTTCGGCCACTTCCCGGCAGGTGTGAGTCAGGATCACCTGATCGAACTTCTCATAAGTGTCCGGATCGCGGATCAGGCTTGCAAAGGGAGCAATCCCGGTTCCGGTCGAGAACATGTAAACGCGCTTGCCCGGAATGAGGGCGTCGTTCACAAGGGTGCCGGTCGGCTTCTTTTTCATCAAAACCGCATCACCTGGCTGAATCTTCTGCAGATGCGATGTCAGCGGCCCATCCGGCACCTTGATCGAGAAGAACTCCAGCTCTTCGTCCCAGGACGGGCTTGCAATCGAATAGGCCCGGTACAGCGGCTTGCCATCGATCATCAACCCGATCATCACGAATTCGCCAGACCGGAACCGGAAGCTGGAGGGCCGCGTCATGCGGAACTTGAACAGGCGGTCCGTATAGTGCTGAACCGAAGTCACTTCCTCGACAAAGACATTTGCCGGGGCGGAGGCCTCGAGTTCGGCAGGTTTGGCAAGAACATTCATAGTGTGACGCTTTCCGTTCCAAATGCGCATAGTGTTTCTAGCATGTACCATCAAGCGCTCATTGACCTGAAGCAATTCAAGTCTCCGATACGGCGGCAAAAGGAAAATTTGATCTCAATTCCCCCGAAAGACCGCGATGGCACCCAAGGCACCTAGCTTGATCTTGTCCCGGCAATACAGGCACACCATCTCTTAGAAAAGCATTTTTTTCAGCCAAGGCTTGAGGCAGCGACGGCGCTGGTGCGCAAAATTGATCACGAATCAGGCGCCTGCCCAGGCCTTGACCATGTTGCTGCGCAACATTGGCGCAACTGCACCGCAATATTCTTTTCGCATTCATGAATACATGGAAAAGTGCGAATTTTGTTTGACACAAAAGAAAATTCGCATGACCTTACTTAAAAATAATACATAACCTCCAGATTACCGCTCAGAGGGCGCAAGAATATGTCCGCAATCGGGAAAGTTGAGCCGGATCAGACTATAGCATTGGTCGTCATGGACCGGTTCTCCATGAACGCATTCGCATCGGTCATCGAACCATTGAGATTAGCAAATCGTCTCATTGGCCGAGAGTATTATCGATGGAATACGTACTCTTTGGATGGCAATCCGGTCAGCGCGTCCAATGGATGCCAAATCGCCGTCGATTATTCTCTGAAAGAATTCAACGACGCGGACATAACGCTTTTATGTAGCGGCATCGACGTTGAGCGCCTCCCGCTCGACCATGATCTGGGCAACAAGTTGCGCCGGCTCAATGCCATGGGGCGGACATTTGGTGCGATCTGCACCGGCGCCTATATCCTCGCGCGCTACAATTTGCTGAACGGGCGGCGCTGCACGATCCACTGGGAAAACCTGCGCTCCCTGCGCGAGGAGTTTCCGGACATCGATGTCACATCCGACATTTTCGCGATTGATCGCAATTGCATCACCTGTGCGGGCGGCATGGCCTCACTGGACATGATGCTGCGGCTGATCGCCATTCAGCATGGCGCCTATCTGGCTCACGAGATTTCCGAGGTCTATCTCTACCAGAACATGCGGTCTGGCGAATCCGCCCAGCGCCACGACATCGAAGCAAGAACCGGTATCTCGAATGCCAAGATCCTGGATGCGATCCGGATCATGGACATGCATATCGAGGATCCGCTCAGCTGCCAGCAGCTCGCCATGACAGTCAACCTGTCACCGCGCCAGCTGGAACGCCTGTTCCGGCGCCACTTCAACTGCACACCCGGGCAGTATTACCTGCGCTTGCGGCTTGAGACGGCCCGCGACCTTTTGCGCCGGACCAGCCGCCCTGTTCTGGATGTGGCGCTCGCCTGCGGGTTTGCCTCAACATCCCACTTCACCAAGTGCTACCGGGAGCGTTTCCTCTGCACACCGACCGAAGAGCGGCAATCCTATCAGTGGGCGAACTCGAATGCACGCAACGGCGCCGGAGCCACCCACCCGATGCGCCTCGTGGTGAAATAAGTTGCCGTGACATGAAAAATCACCAAACGCCGCCTCCGGGCGGCGTTTTTTGTTGCGCGGCAAGTGCAAGCGACTTCGCTCGCAGGCTCCATCCACAATCAATGTTCCCATATTGTTCTCATTCACCACGAACGTGCTAGCATTGGGAATGATGAAAAGCGTGATTCCCGAACTGTCAAATTCCGAAGCCCGGCGGCTGTTCCTCGCCCGCCACGGTTTGCTTGCTCAGCCGAAAGGAACGGGCAAGGGCGACGACCTGTCCAACCTGGCCGATCAGCTCGGTTTTGTGCAGGTGGACAGCATCAATACGGTCGCGCGGGCTCATCACATGATCCTGTTTGCCCGCCGCCCCGCCTACAAGGAAAAGCACCTGAAGCAACTGCTCGAAAAGGACCGGTCCCTGTTCGAGCATTGGACCCATGATGCTTCCGTTATTCCAACGGCATTCTTTCCCCACTGGCGATTGCGGTTCAAGCGGGATGCCGAACGCCTCAGGGCACGCTGGCGCAACTGGCATGACAACGGTTTTGAAGAAAAGTTCGACGCCGTCTTGAAACGCATTTCGGACCACGGTCCGGTCACCTCCGGCGAGGTTGGCGAAGACGAGCAACGCCAAAGCGGCGGCTGGTGGGACTGGCATCCCTCAAAGACCGCGCTGGAATATCTCTGGCGTTCAGGCGCCCTGGCAGTCTGCCGCCGCAACGGATTTCAGAAAGTCTATGACCTCACCGAGCGGATCATCCCCGCCCCTCACCTTGCCCATGTTCCGGACCATGGCGAGACAATCGAGTGGGCCGCCGCCTCCGCTCTCGACCGGCTGGGATTTGCCACATCGGGCGAAATCGCAGCCTTTTGGGATCTGATCACCCCGGCGGAAGCACGGGCATGGTGCCAGGACGCCGTGCGGCGCGGCCAGATTGTCGAGGCCGCTATCGCCGGTGCCGCAGGCCAGCCGATGCGCAAAGCCTTTGTCAGGCCGGATGTCCTAGAAGAAGTAAAAACCCTTCCCGAAGCTCCGGCCCGTATTCGTGTACTTTCGCCCTTTGATCCGGCCCTGCGGGACCGGAAACGCGCCGAGCGCCTGTTCGGGTTTCATTACCGCATTGAGGTTTTTGTCCCCGAAGCCAAGCGGCAATACGGATATTACGTTTTTCCGGTGCTGGAAGGAGAACACCTGATCGGGCGCATCGACATGAAAGCCTACCGGGCAGAGGACCGGCTCCATGTTCGTGCATTCTGGCCCGAACCTTCGATCCGCCTCTCCAAGGGACGCGTGCGAAAACTGCTAGCCGAGCTTGACCGCGTCGCGCGCTTCGCAGGCTGCCGCCAAGTCACATTTGAGCAGGATTGGCAACGCGAGCCGGCAAGACCACACAGAAGAGCCTGATCAACACACAAATACCAATAGGAAACCTGGTCAAGCATAAAAGTCATACGTAAAACTTACAGATCCGAAATATTTTCAAGAGCCAAGATAATCCTTTAAAAGTTGTTCCAACAATAAGTGTTTCCGTTTTTGCTGAGAACCCTTATCGTCGTTCAAGCATTTCGCCCGGCATCCGCATCACGGAGCAGTTCATGCTTGAAAACTACGCGGCAGTTGATTTGGCACGGTTCCAGTTTGCGTTTACCGTGGCCTTTCACATCATATTTCCGGCATTCTCCATCGGCCTCGCCAGTTATGTCGCCGTCCTCAACGGCCTGTGGCTATGGACCAGAAACCCTGTCTACCTGACGCTCTTCAACTACTGGAAAAAGATCTTTGCAGTGGCCTTCGGGATGGGGGTCGTATCGGGCCTTGTGATGTCCTACCAGTTCGGCACCAACTGGGCCGAATTTGCCGACAAGACCGGCCCGGTTCTGGGGCCCCTGATGGCCTATGAAGTGCTGACCGCATTTTTTCTGGAAGCGGGCTTTCTGGGCATCATGCTGTTCGGGCGCGAAAAGGTCGGCGACCGTCTGCACATGTTCGCAACCGCCATGGTGGCCTTCGGAACCCTGATATCCGCCACCTGGATCCTGTCCGTGAACAGCTGGATGCAGACACCTGCCGGATACAGCATCGCCGCAAACGGCCAGTTTGTACCGGAAGACTGGTTTCAGGTCGTCTTCAACCCGTCCTTTCCCTACCGCCTCGTGCACATGGTGCTGGCCGCCTATCTGACAACCGCCCTTGTTGTCGGCGCCGCCGGAGCCTTTCACCTTCTCAAGAACCGGGAGGATGCGGAAGCACGCAAGATGTTTTCCATGGCCATGTGGATGGCGATCATCGTCACGCCCTTGCAGATCCTTGCAGGCGACCAGCATGGCCTCAACACACTCGAGCATCAGCCAGCCAAGGTGATGGCGATGGAGGGACACTTCGAGAGCCATCCGGACGGAGCGCCTTTGATCCTGTTCGGAATTCCGAACCAGGCCGAACAGAAAATGGAATACGCCATCCAGATCCCGAAGCTCAGTTCGTTGATCCTGAAACACGACCTGAATGCGCCCCTTGCCGGGCTGGACACCATTCCGCGCGATGAACAGCCCCCTGTCGACATCGTGTTCTGGAGCTTCCGGATCATGGTTGTGCTCGGTTTTGCAATGCTCGGGCTTGGAGTGTGGAGCGCCTGGCGCCGCTGGAGGGGGCAGCTCTACACTTCGCCCTGGCTGCACAGGTTTGCCGTCTTGATGGGACCGGCCGGCTTTATCGCAGTGCTGGCGGGCTGGGTGACAACGGAGGTTGGCCGCCAGCCCTACACCGTTTACGGAATGCTGCGAACAAGCGATTCGATCTCGCCGGTTGATGCCGGGCAGGTCGGCGCGACACTGGTCGCCTTCGTGATTGTCTACTTCTTTGTGTTCGGTGCCGGGGCCTTCTACATCCTGCGCATGATGAGCAAACCACCCTCCACCAAACGGCTTGGCCTGCGTGACGGACCGATCCGCACATCGGGGATCACGCCCCTTCAACAAGACAAACCCGACATGGTTGCCGGTGAATAAGGGAGGCAAGCAATGGAACTCGATCTCGCGTTTATCTGGGCCGGACTGATTGCCTTCGCCGTCCTCACCTATGTGGTCCTCGACGGGTTTGATCTTGGCATCGGCATCCTGTTTCCCTTTGGCCGCTCGGAATCGGACCGCGACCTGATGATGAACTCGGTTGCCCCCGTCTGGGACGGCAACGAGACCTGGCTGATATTGGGCGGCGGCGGGTTGTTTGCCGTGTTTCCCCTCGCCTACGCCCTGATCATGCCGGCACTCTATATTCCCATCATCGTGATGTTGCTTGCGCTGGTGTTCCGAGGCGTATCGTTCGAATACCGCTGGCGGACCAAGCGCTGGAAGCCTGTCTGGGACTATGCGTTTTTCGGCGGCTCGGTGATTGCAGCCCTTTGTCAGGGCATTGTGCTCGGGGCGTTGGTGCAGGGGATTACCGTGGAAGGGCGCAGCTTTGCAGGCGGCCCCTATGACTGGGCGACGCCTTTTGCCTTTGTGACCGGTGTTTCGGTTGTGGTCGGCTATGCGCTGCTCGGGGCCTGCTGGATCATCCTGAAGACCGAAGGCGGGCTACAGGCACAAATGCGCCATTACGCATGGCGGCTCGGCATTGCGACCCTTGTCCTGACCGGCGTTGTCAGCATCCTTACACCCCTCCAGCACAAGGAATATTTCGAACGCTGGTTCAACCTGCCGGGCAGCCTGTGGACCATGATCGTTCCGCTGCTTCTGCTGGTCCTGATCTGGCTGTTTTTCACCGGCCTGAAGGCCCGAAAGGACCTTCAGCCGTTTCTGGCCGCTCTCGGGTTTTTCGTGGCGGGCTTTGTCGGGATCGGGATCAGTTTCTACCCGATGATGGTGCCGCCCTCGGTGACGATCTGGCAGGCGGCCGCCCCGGAATCGAGCCTCGCCTTCGCGCTGGTCGGCGCCGTGATCCTCGTGCCGATCATTCTGGCTTACACGGCCTATTCCTACTGGGTGTTCAGGGGCAAGCTGGACCCGAGCAAGGGCTATCACTGATGCCGCGCACGCCCGGTGCATTTGCGAGACTTGCGTGGTTCGCCGGACTGTGGGTCGCCGGGGTCGGAGTGCTTGCGGTGATCGCCTATGCCATACGTCTGGCGCTTGGCACCTGACCATCTGCAACCAAAGTTAGCCAAAGGATGGATTGCAAACTTCAGTCAGATGACTTGAATTCAAACACCCTTGGGAGATTGATTACAAGGACGTTGAGCGCGATGCTAAGCCAAGAATCAATTCCAAAAGGCCTTTGGAGATGACATTTGATGAAGCGCCGCATTATGTCCCTTACCTTGGCTGCTGTGGCACTTTTTTCTGCCGTTTTGATTTATCTTGTTTTGACAGGCGAGAATGGGCTCTCACGCCCGAAATATGCTGAACGCTCGATTGATATCTCACGTCTCGATCGAACCGAAACCAGAAGTCTTGGGTGGAATCCAGACGGACTGGACGAGTTGTTCAGCCATGTCGCGACATTGAGCACTGATTCGTTGATGATCATCACGAATGGGCAAGTGGTCGCCGCATTCGGCGATCTTTCTATACCTTACAATGTCCACTCGATTCGAAAATCTCTCCTGAGTGCTTTGATCGGTCAAAAGCTTGCAGACGATGCAAACAATCTGCGGCTCGACGCAACGCTTCAGGAGCTCGACATCAGTGATGCTCCGGCGCCTCTAACAGAGCTGCAGCGCCAGACAACAGTTCGTCATTTATTGCGGAGCGTTTCAGGAATCAATCATCCGGCGGCCGCATCTGGCGGTTTGCAGGCCGAAATCGACCAGCGCCTGGGTCATAGAGAGAACCAGCCTGGCACCATTTGGGCCTACAACAATTGGGACTACAACGCACTGACGACTGTCTTCGAGACGGTGACGGGTACTGAGATTGCCAAAGCATTCGATCTTGGGATCGCGCAACCAGTTGGAATGACAGATTTTGGTCGCTCGGCTGTGTCCTATGTGTCGGATCCCGGGCAGTCCACGCACAAAGCAGCCATGTTCAAACTCTCCGCAAGGGACCTCGCGAAAGTCGGAAATCTCTACCTCAATAATGGCTTTGTTAACGGAAAACGCATTCTCGCAGCGGGCTGGGGCCGGCTTATGACAGAAGACCTCAGCAAGACCGGAAATGGAGGATTAAGGTGGGGCCACGGATATCTTTGGTGGATCCCCAGCCCGGATACCGGCCTGCCCAAAGGGACCTTCTGGGCATGGGGACTGGGAAATCAGGCCCTCATGATCATCCCGGCTTGGAATACGGTTGTTACGCATCAGTCGGATACGACAGAGTTCTTGAAACGCTTCGTGCCATTGATCCGCGACAAGGGAATGACCGGCGAAGAAGCCATGGTTCAACTCATTCGGAAATGCAGAAGTTCCGAAGCCCGAAATACCGAATACTGCAAAAAACACCGATTCATCACGAAACGGGAGATGGAAAAACTATTTTCTCTGATCGCGTCTTCACGCACTCAAAAATGACGTTGGTTTCAACGCCGAAAAGCAACAAGGCAACGGCGAGGCTCGGCTCGGCTCGGCTCGGCTCGCCATAAGGCATTGATTCTCTGCTCACATCATGTCTTGAGAGCCCTTCCTTGAGAAAGGCTCTTTCAGTTTGAAACAGCTTGCATCGATTTTTTTGTCATCCCGGAAAAACCGGGGTTTTGTCCGGGATCGGAGAGCCACCGGCATCAGCGGTTTGAGGAGCTCGCCAATCCCGGGTCCGTGCTCTGCTGGCGGGGATGGCGGACACAATTGCGGTTTCGCTGCTTCGCCCGTTGGCATGATCTGAACGGCCGTGTTTGCCGCCCGCATCAAACCACTCAGCGCCAGTTCAAGACGACCTTGCCGGTCTTGCCGGATTTCATTTCCAGAAAACCGTCTCGGAATTCATCGGCGTCGAAGCGATGGGTGATCACCTTGCGAACGTCCAGACCGTTCTGCAGCATGGCTATCATCTTGTACCAGGTCTCGAAGATCTCGCGGCCATACACCCCCTTGATGGTGATCGCCTTGAACACGATCCGCGACCAGTCGACCGGAGACTTGCCGGGTGGTATGCCGAGCAGAGCGATACGCCCGCCCATCACGAGGTTTTCAACCATCTGATCAAGCGCAACCTGATTGCCGGACATTTCCAGCCCGACATCAAAACCCTCGCGCATGCCGAGATCGGCCACGGTCTGTTTCAGATCGGCTTTCGCGACATTGACAGGCACCACATCCGTGACCTCGGCGGCAAGATCAAGCCGGTCCTGATTGACGTCGGTGATCACCACCTTGCGGGCACCGACATGGCGGGCAACGGCTGCTGCCATGATGCCAATCGGACCGGCACCGGTGATCAGAACATCTTCGCCGATCAGATCGAAACTGAGCGCCGTGTGGACGGCATTGCCGAGCGGATCCAGAATTGCGCCGATCTCGTCGTCAATCTCGTCCGGCAAGGGCACGACATTGAAGGCCGGAAGCCTGAGATATTCCGCGAACGCCCCCTGTTCGTTGACGCCGATCCCGCGGGTTTCCGGATCAAGGTGAAACTTCCCGGCGCGCGACTGCCGGGACGTCTTGCCGATCAAATGGCCTTCCCCCGAACAGCGCTGGCCAATCTGGAGATCGCGCACATTGCGGCCAACCTCCACGATTTCGCCGGCAAATTCATGTCCCGTGATCAGCGGTACCGGCACTGTCCGTGCTGCCCAGTCGTCCCAGTTCCAGATGTGAATGTCGGTGCCGCAGATCCCGGTCTTGTTGATCCGGATCAAGACGTCGTCCGGGCCGATTTCCGGCACCGGCGCCCGGGTCATCCAGAGGCCTTCCCCCGGCTCCGACTTGCAAAGCGCCTTCATCTGATTGCTCATGAAAGGACCCCCGTTGCCTTGCCGGCCCGCTCGAATGCATCCAGTGCCCGGTCGAGCTCTTCCCGCGTCAAGGCGGCATTCATCTGCGTCCGGATGCGCGCCTGACCGCGCGGAACCACGGGGAAGAAGAAACCGGACACATAGACGCCTTCGTCAAACAGTTTCGCCGCCATGTCCTGGGCAAGCTGCGCCTCTCCCAGCATCACCGGAATGATCGGATGTTCGCCCGGCAGCAGGTCAAACCCCAGACGGGCAAGCCCGTCACGCCAGTAGCGCGCGTTTTCAAACAGCTGCGCCCGAAGACCGTCGCCTTCCTCCACCAGCCGGATCGCCTCCAGACCGCTCATCACGATCGAAGGCGGCAGGGAGTTTGAGAAAAGATAGGGTCTGGCGCGTTGGCGCAAGAGGTCGATGACCGGTTGCGGCCCGGCAATATAGCCGCCAATGGCCCCGCCAAGCGCCTTGCCAAGTGTACCGGTCAGGATATCGACATCAATTCCGAAATGCGCCGGGGTCCCCTCGCCCTTCGGCCCCATGAAACCGGTTGCGTGGCAGTCATCGACCATCACAACCGCATCATGCTGCCCGGCCAGTTTCTTGATCTCCGGCAGTTTCGCCAGATAGCCGTCCATTGAAAAGACGCCGTCGGTCGCAATCATGATGTGGCGTGCACCTTCTGCACGCGCCTGCTTCAGCTTGGCTTCCAAATCATTCATGTCGGAATTGGCATAGCGATAGCGCCGTGCCTTGCACAACCGGATGCCGTCGATGATGGATGCGTGGTTCAGTGCATCGGAAATGATTGCATCTTCCGGCCCCAGCAGCGGTTCGAACAATCCGCCATTGGCGTCGAAACAGGCCGCAAAGAGAATGGCATCATCCTTGTTGAGGAAACCCGCCAGCCGCTGTTCAAGCTCCCGGTGAATGTCCTGCGTTCCGCAGATGAAGCGCACTGAGGCCATACCGAAACCGCGCGGATCCATCGCCTGGCGCGCCGCCTCGATCAGATCCGGATGATCGGCAAGCCCGAGATAATTGTTGGCGCAAAGGTTGATGACGGTCCGGTCGCCGACCGTGATTTCTCCGCCCTGCGGGGAGGTGATCAGCCGCTCGCGCTTGAACAGCCCCTCCGCCTCGATCTCACGCAAACTGTCATTTATCCGGGACAAGAACGCCTGACTCACCGCAATCTCCACTAAATTGGAATTTTCTCCATTATAACGGAATAAATTTCTTTTTCAAAGAACTGTTGCAAGCCGCCCCGACGTCAACGTGCCCCGCCTAAAGATTCATCACCATCAGAAGCGCCCGCGCGGCCCCGTCGAGCGCTTCGATCCGGTGCGGAACATCGGCGCCATAGCGCGCAGTGTCACCGGCCTTCAGAACTCCTTTTGCAACTCCGGAGGTGACCTCGAGCCGCCCCTCGATCGCAACCAGCTGCTCGCGTGTCCCGCGTTCATGAGCCTTGCTGCTGAGTTTGCCGCCCGGCTCGAAGATCAGCTCGTAGACCTCCAGCCTGCCTGTGTCCTGCGGCGGCGACAGGATCCGGATCCGGCACCCCTCCTCCGCCTTGTCAAAAGCGGGCGTCTGATCCCGATGCACGATTTCGACCCGGTCTTCGGAAGCAGCCTCGCCCAGAAGGCCGGCAAAGTCGACATTGAGCGCGCGCGTCAGATTGAACAGGGTCGCGATAGTCGGATTGGCCTCGCCCCTTTCGATCTGGCTGATCATCGATTTCGACACGCCGGAGCGCTTTTCGACCGCCTCCAGCGACAGCCCCTGTGTGCGGCGGGCGGTCTTCAACCGTTCGGGAAGCAGGGACAGGATATCCGGTTCAGCCATGATACTCTTGACAGGTTTGCCACTTGGAACTCCCTTGATACCGTGCCTGCACAGCATTCGCCAGTGACCGCGCGGTGATCCGGGCAAACAGAATTCCGCGACCGTCGCATCCCCTTTTGTCCAAGTCGGATTTGCGATGCCCGCAACATTGGATCGTGCCTAGCTTCAAGACATCAATAATCCGGTTGGACATAAAGCCCTCCAGTATTTCGAGGAAACGATCATGGCGAGCGATATTGAAATAGCCCGCGCGGCAAACATGAAACCCATTCAGGACATTGCAGCGCGGCTGAATATTCCGGATGACGCACTTATTCCCTATGGCAAGACCAAGGCCAAAGTGGATGGTGACTACCTGAAATCGCTCAACGGCAAGGATAACGGCAAGCTGATCCTTGTGACTGCCATCAACCCGACACCTGCAGGCGAAGGCAAGACCACCACAACCGTCGGCCTGGGCGACGGCCTGAACCGGATCGGCAAGAACGCCATGATCTGCCTGCGCGAGCCCTCACTCGGCCCGTGCTTCGGCATGAAGGGCGGCGCTGCCGGCGGCGGCAAGGCGCAGGTCGTCCCGATGGAAGACATCAACCTGCACTTCACCGGCGACTTCCACGCCATCACCTCGGCGAACAACCTGCTGTCTGCCCTGATCGAGAACCACATCTACTGGGGCAACGAGCTGGGCATCGACCAGCGCCGCGTTACGTGGCGGCGCGTGATCGACATGAACGACCGGGCCCTGCGTTCCATCGTCTGCTCGCTCGGCGGTGTTGCAAACGGCTTCCCGCGCGAAGGCGGCTTCGACATCACGGTTGCCTCCGAGATCATGGCCATCCTCTGCCTCGCGACCGATCTTGAAGACCTGCAGCGGCGTCTCGGCGACATCATCGTGGCCTACCGCCGCGACCGCTCGGCAATCACTGCACGTGAACTGGACGCCGACGGCGCGATGACCGTGCTGCTCAAGGAAGCCGCCCAGCCGAATCTCGTCCAGACGCTGGAGAACAACCCGGCCTTCATCCATGGCGGCCCGTTCGCCAATATTGCCCATGGCTGCAACTCGGTCATGGCCACCCAGTCGGCTCTGAAGCTCGCCGACTACGTCGTGACCGAAGCCGGTTTCGGTGCGGATCTCGGCGCTGAAAAGTTCTTCAACATCAAATGCCGCAAGGCCGGCCTGTCACCGGATGCGGTCGTGATCGTGGCAACAGTCCGGGCGCTCAAGATGAACGGCGGTGTGCCCAAGGACAATCTCGGCATGGAAAATGTCGATGCGGTTCAAAAGGGCTGCGGCAACCTTGGCCGTCACATCGAAAACGTCAAGCAGTTCGGCGTTCCGGCCGTTGTGGCGATCAACCATTTCATCGCCGACACGGACGCCGAAATCCAGGCGGTCAAGGACTACTGCGCCGAGCTGGGCGTCGAGGCCGTTCTGGCGTCGCACTGGGCCAAGGGATCTGAAGGCACGGCGGAACTTGCGGAAAAGGTTGTGGCGCTGGCCGAAAGCGGTGCGGCCCAGTTCGCCCCGCTTTACGAAGACGGCCTGTCGCTGTTCGAAAAGATCGAGACCGTCGCCAAGCGCATCTACCGGGCGGACGAAGTCCTTGCCGACAAGTCCGTTCGGGATCAGCTGAAGCGCTGGGAAGCCGACGGCTTCGGCAATCTGCCGGTTTGCATGGCCAAGACCCAGTACTCGTTCTCGACCGACCCGAACCTGCGCGGCGCTCCGGTCGGCCACAGTGTGCCGGTCCGCGAAGTGCGCCTTGCGGCGGGGGCCGGCTTCATCGTCGCGATCTGCGGGGAAATCATGACCATGCCGGGTCTCCCCCGCGTGCCGTCGGCAAACCACATCAAGCTGGACGGCAACGGACAGATCGAAGGCTTGTTCTAGGCCTGAAAACCCTAGCGCTGGCGGACCCAACGGCTTTGAAGCAAGGGTTCGCCAGCCACGCAGTCTATTCGGGATGCGGAGGCCTGTCTCTTGGCGGAGCGATAGGCATCCGCTTCTGTCCTGGTGGTGCACGACGGCCGTGCCATGATCGTATAGCCCTTGCTCGCCAAGCACTTGTTGAACTGGCGTGCACGCAGGGCGTCATTCGGGTCGTAACTGATGGTATCCGGATAGAACCCACCAGAGCCGTAGCAGGTCCAGCCATTGCAGAATCCCCCGCCATAGCCACCAATCGTGCGGGTCTTGTAGGCGGGAGGAACCTGCTGAAGCGCCGACACCTGACAGGCATCCATTGCGTTTTGCCGCTGCGCGAGTGTCGAGCCCGTCTTGTGAACAAAATTGACCGTCCCGCCAAGCGACTGGCAGCCACTCG
The DNA here is from genome assembly GCF_009711355.1 of Roseibium sp. RKSG952. Classification (NCBI taxonomy): domain Bacteria; kingdom Pseudomonadati; phylum Pseudomonadota; class Alphaproteobacteria; order Hyphomicrobiales; family Stappiaceae; genus Roseibium; species Roseibium sp. RKSG952. Next base: position 13,625 of record NZ_SMMF01000926.1, read on the forward strand.
CGACGAAGGCCGACAGCACGGCCATCTTGACAACTTTAAGACTGAACATCCGGCAATATCAGCTCGCAACCCGATCAACCTGCCTTCAGCCTAGCCGGTCGAGTGCAAATTACAAGCAGGAGGCCGCTGGGCACGGCCTCTCGAAAAAGGCTGGCGCGGATAAAAACGGACAATGAGGAACCGGAGAAGGTTTAACGCCTCCCCGGTTCCGCAATCTCTAGACTTCGACCTCGATCTTGCCGATCGGGTGGGAACAGCAGGCCAGAATGTAGCCGTCCTCGATATCATCCTCCGAGATCCCGCCACTATGGACCATATGAACCTCTCCGGCAGTCTTCCTGACCTTGCAGGTGCCGCAAACGCCGAAGGTACAGCCTGATGGAATGTTGAGGCCAGCTGACCGCGCCGCGTTGAGAACGGTATCGGTTTCCGTGCATTTTGCCCGGACATCGGAATGCAGGAAATAGATCTCCGCGGATTCGGTTTCATCCGGGACGACATCATCCAGTTCGGGAACTTCCTGCTCGGTCGCAGCCGGAGCCTGGAAGCTTTCCTGGTGATAGCGGTTCATGTCGAACCCGAGCTCGGCAAGTGCCTCGCGCACGGCCTGCATGAACGGTTCCGGCCCGCAGCAAAACACCTCGCGCTCCAGATAGTCCGGCGCCATCAGGCCGAGCATCAACTGGTTGAAGCGGCCCTGAAACCCTGTCCAGACCTTGAACCGGTCATTGGTCTCGACCACGAATTTCAGATCAAGGCCGGGCACACGGCTTGCCATATGCTCCAGCCGGTCGCGGAAAATGATTTCCGACGGCCGCGTGGCGCAGTTGATCAGGACCGCATCGGGCTCGCTGCCCTGATCGAACATGTAGGTGACCATCGACATCATCGGCGTGATGCCCGAACCTGCCGAAATGAACAGGTACTTGTCGGACGGGTGGACGTGATGGCTGAACACCCCGGCTGGCCCCAGCGCCTTGATGCGCATGCCCGGCTGGAGGTGGTCCAGCATCCAGCGCGTCCCCAGACTGCCTTCCTGCGCCTTCACCGTCACGGAAATCGAAGTCGGGCGCGAGGGCGACGACGAGATCGTGTAGGTCCGGTAGAGCGGCCCGCCGCTGACGGGAAGTTCAAGCGTCAGAAACTGTCCCGGCAAATAATCGAACAAGGCTCCCGACGGGGCCTGAAAACAGAAGGTGGCAACATTTGGCGCTTCCGGAATGACGGCAACGCATTCCAGCATCTCGCTGTCATCCCAAATGGCCGGTCCGGCGCTTCCGGCTGCTTTCAACAGGCTCATGACCTTTTACTCCGCAGCAAGCATCAAGGGGGCAACACGGGTCCGCAGCGTATCGCAATACCAATCCACGAACTGGATCACGCCGCTCTCCTGAAGCTGTGAATAGGGACCGGGCGTATAGGCAGGCGACAGGATGCCTTGCTGATTGTCTTCAACGACCCGGCGGTCCTCGTCATTGGTTGCAAGCCAGACCTCTGTCAGGGTTTTCAGGTCGTAGTCCCTGCCCTCAACCGCATCCTTGTGCACGAGCCACTTGGTCGTGACTTCCGTTTCGGTCGGGCTGACCGGGGTCACCCGGAAAACAAGTGAATGATCCGGCAGGAAGTGGTTCCAGGTGGTGGGGTAATGGAATTTCAACAAGGACCCGGCATCCGCAAACGGGATCCGGCCGAGCGGTCGGTTGACGGCAGCCTTGCCCGACATGGTGTAGCTGACCGCCCCGCCCTTGAGCGGCATTCTGGCAACACGATACTGGCCGCTTTCATCCAGATGGAATTTCGAGGCCAGATTAACATCTTCCAGGCGCTTGAAATGGGCGACGAGATGATCGGGAACACTGTCTCCGGAAATACCCGTCACATCCGGTTCATCTGAGTAGCTGCGGCACAGGGAGGGATGGTTACCGCCGCAGTGATAGCATTCCCGGTTGTTTTCCCAGACGAGTTTCCAGTTGCCGTTTTCGATGATCGAACTCTCGAAGGCGACCTTCGCATTGCCAAGATCATGAGGCGCCAGATAGGGCTCGATCAACTCCGCGAACGGCTCGAATGGGGGCGCGTTTTCCGCAAGGCAGACATAGACCAGACCCGCGATTTCGCGGCAATGAACGGTTTTCAGGCCATGGGCCCTGGGGTCGAACTCAGACCCCATGTCCCGCGCCCACAACAAGGATCCGTCAAGCTCATAGGTCCACTGGTGGTACGGGCAAACGAGTTTCGGCGACGAGCCTTTTTGCGACTTGCACAGGATCGAGCCGCGGTGACGGCAGGAATTGTGGAATGCGCGGATGACCCCATCCGCGCCGCGCACGATCACGATCCGGTAGGCACCGATCTTGTGGGTGACGTAGTTTCCGGTTTTCGGGATTTCGCAGGCCGGTATTGCAAACAGCCACTCGCGATAGAAGATCTTGTCCAGATCCAGAGCGAACACATCGGGATCCGTATAAAACGCCTGCTCAAGAGCATGGCCCGATGTTCGCCGTTGAAGCAGCTCAAGCGCTTTCTGCTCAGCCTGCATGTCACCTCTCCTGTTACCGCGTCAGACATGCGGCACATCTCAATGCAGTTCACCCGGCGGAAAAGAAGCGGATCACTTGAAACGCTCCCCTGCAGCGCAAGGCGGCGTTTTCATAGCGCCCGATCTGCCCACCGCGGATCGACGTTTCGTCCTGCAAGGCTGGTTTCCGGACTTCAGGGAGGCCCACATGTGCCGGACGCAGCGCCTTCCCGGGACATCCCAGTGGCCGTTGCCGCGCCCTCCACCTGTTACCGTTGCGGGGGCAGTGCCGGACTTCAACCGGCTTCCCATTTGACGACCTTTCGGGCCGCACCTTGCTAATTGCTGCATATCATTGCCGCACAAGCTGCCCGCAACCCAAAAACGACATCCAAATGCGGGTTTCGGACATGACGCAAGGTTGTTCAATACCTATATGAATCTGAGGAAAATCGCGTCGCTAACAACAGGGAAGGCTTGCTGTTTTCCCGCTTGACGGATGGGTGCAGCGCACCCGTCGCAGGAACGACTACCCGTGTCGTTTTACTGATATCGGTAAATCGGCAACAAGCCATAAGATTTAATGAATTGTTTATGTCCGAGTGCCTTTGGCCGCCATGGAGACGCCCAATGTCAGAAGAAGATATCGATCTCGCCGCCCTTGCCGACGACGAACTTGTCGAGCAAATGCACGACGACTTGTATGACGGCCTTCAGGAGGAAATTCAGGAAGCGGTCAACATTCTGCTGGAGCGGGGCTGGGCTCCGTACGACATCCTCACCAAGGCTCTTGTAGAGGGAATGCGCATCGTCGGCGTCGACTTCCGCGATGGCATCCTGTTTGTGCCGGAAGTGCTTCTGTCGGCAAATGCCATGAAGTCCGGCATGACCATCTTGCGTCCGCTCCTTGCCGAAACCGGCGCGCCGAAAGTCGGCAAGATGGTGATCGGCACAGTCAAGGGCGACATCCACGATATCGGCAAGAACCTTGTTTCCATGATGATGGAAGGGGCCGGCTTCGAAGTCATCGACATCGGGATCAACAACCCGGTCGAAAACTACCTGGAGGCTCTCGAAGAGCACAAGCCGGATATCCTCGGCATGTCGGCTCTTCTGACCACCACCATGCCTTACATGAAGGTCGTAATCGACGAGATGAAGGCAAAAGGACTGCGCGATGATTACATCGTTCTGGTTGGTGGCGCTCCGCTGAATGAAGAGTTCGGCGAAGCCGTCGGTGCGGATGGTTATTGCCGGGATGCTGCTGTCGCAGTCGAGATGGCGAAGGACCTGATCGCCCGCAGGCACAACCAGCTTGCCGGCAAGGCGTAGGTCCGATGTACAGGGATGCCGGTGACATGCGTGACGGCGTTCCACTGTTTCCGGTCCCGGATGACGAAGGTCCGGCCCGTAAGATCGGCCGGGTTCTCGTTATCGCTTGCGGCGCTCTGGCTCGTGAGATCATTGCGATCCGCGACCTGAATGGTCTGACACATGTCGATCTGACATGCCTGCCAGCCCAGCTTCACAACACGCCGGACAAGATACCCGGCGAAGTGCGCAAGGCGATTTTGCAAAATCAGGACGTCTATGACGACATTCTGATCGGGTATGGCGATTGCGGCACGGGCGGTCTTCTGGACAAGGTTCTGGAAGAAACCGGCGCGCGCCGGATAGAAGGAGCACATTGCTACGCCTTCTTTACGGGACTGGATACGTTCGACCGCCTGGAAGAGGACCAGCTCGGCTCGTTTTACCTGACCGACTTCCTCGCCCGGCATTTTCAGACAATGGTGATCGAGCCGCTGGGGCTCGATTGGCATCCACACCTGAAAGACATGTATTTCGCGCATTACACACGGGTGCTTTACATCGCCCAGACCGACGATCCGGCCCTCGAGGAAGCCGCAAGAAACGCGGCTGAACGGCTCGGATTGCCGCTGGAAGTCAGGCGCACCGGATACGGCCTGCTGGCGCCGTTTCTCATCGACAGCAGGCCGGATTGAAATCCGCGGAAACCTGCCGGGATTGCAAGGACCCAGGCTGATTTGGAACGAGTCGCATTTGGCATTTCCGGCGCCGTTTTCTTGGCTCAGGACATGAGGCTGCTCCGGCATTCATTTATAAGAAGAAGGACGACGCTCAATGGCGCAAAAAACCATCGTCTACTGGCGGGATATCCCGGCGCAGATCCTCGTCAAGAAGGGCCGCAAATCGGCCCGGCGGGAAATGCCGTCCGTGTTCATGGAAGCCATTGACGCCTGTGCGATGCGGGTCGGCGCCAAAGACAGTGACGCCTATATGGCGGAATGGCGCCGAAGCGACCCGATTGAAGTATCCGACGATCTGGAAACGGAAGCCGACGGCGCATTGGAGGAGCTGACCGGCGCTTATCCGCGAGATCGACTCAAGACACTACTCGACCAGGGAGGCAAGGAGCATGACTGATACTCGCCTGACACCAAACGGCCGCCTTGCCGCATCGACTGAAATGTCGCCCAAGCAAGTGGTTGAAAAGTCCGAATTGCTTTCATTCATTCCGCGCGGGACCCGTGTCTATGTCACCGACTTGGGAAATGCCAGCGAGGACATGATCGTTTCGGCAGCCAAGACCTTGCATGACCGCGGCCTGACGCCTGTGCCGCACATGGCTGCACGCCGCTATCCAAGCGCAGAGGCATTTGAACGCAGGATCAAGCGGCTGACGCAGGAAGCCGGTGTCGCCGACGTGCTTGTGATCGCTGGCGAAGCCGACAAGGCCGGCCCCCTGACATCTTCTGTCGCTCTTCTCGAAACCGGCCTGTTTGACGAACTGGGCATCAAGACCATTGCGGTGGCCGGACACCCGGAAGGCGCGCCTGACATCAAGCCGGACGTGATCAAGTCCTTCTTGTTGCGCAAGCACGAGATTGCAGCCTCCAGCGATGCACGCTTCTTTCTGGTCACCCAGTTCGGTTTCGACCCCGTAAAGGTCAATCAGTGGCTAGATGACATTGCCTCCTGGGGCAACAAGTTCCCGGTTCACATCGGCGTCGCGGGACCAGCCAAGATGACGACGCTCCTGAAATTCGCGGCTTTTGCCGGCGTTGAAAACTCGCTCAATTTCCTGAAAAAACGCGGCGGTTCGGTCGTGTCCATGCTGTCCGGCTATGACCCGGACACGATGGTCGAGCCTCTGGAAGCACGGCTGCAAACACGCCCGCACAGCCAGCTGGCCCAAATCCACGCTTATCCTTTCGGCGGCATCCAAAAGACCGCCGACTGGCTCACCGAACGCGGGAGCTGGTCCTTTCGCAACGACCAAACGTCTTCCCTGACCGCTTAAAGAGATCGCCTCATGACCCGTACTGTTGTCGCATCCGCAACCAAGGAAATCATCATCGGCTTCGATCAGCCGTTTTGCGTGATCGGTGAGCGGATCAATCCGACCGGACGCAAGAAGCTGGCCGCCGAGATGGTGGAAGGCAATTTTGAAACCGTGAAGGCGGATGCCCTTGCACAGGTTGCAGCCGGCGCCACCATGCTGGACGTCAATGCCGGCGTCACGGCAGTCAATCCGAACGAGACCGAGCCGCCCTTGCTGGTGAAAACCCTCGAAATCGTTCAGGAGCTGGTGGATGTGCCACTCTCGATCGATTCATCGGTGACGGCCGCCATCGAGGCCGGGCTCAAGGTCGCCAAGGGCCGCCCGCTGGTCAACTCGGTCACCGGCGAGGAAGAAAAGCTTGAAGCCATTCTGCCGCTGATCAAGAAGTACAACGTGCCGGTTGTCGCAATCTCAAACGATGAGAGCGGCATTTCCGAGGACCCGGATGTACGCTTTGCCGTTGCGAAGAAAATCGTCGAGCATGCTGCGGACTACGGCATCCCGGCCCATGATATTGTCGTCGACCCTTTGGTCATGCCGATTGGCGCCATGGGAACGGCCGGTCAACAGGTCTTCCAGCTGCTGCGCCGGTTGCGCGAGGAGCTGAAGGTCAACACGACTTGCGGTCTGTCCAACATTTCCTTCGGCCTTCCCCATCGCCACGGCGTCAACTCAGCCTTTATCCCGATGGTGATTGCAACCGGCATGACCAGCGCGATCATGAACCCGTGCCGTCCGCAGGAAATGGAGGCGGTCCGCGCGGCCAATGTCCTGAACGGAACCGATCCGAATTGTCAGGAATGGATCATGACCTACCGCGACCATCAGCCGGCTGCAGCCGGTCAGGCCGCCCCGGCAGACGGAGCAGCTGCGAGCGGCAGCCGCCGCCGCGGAGGACGCGAAGGGCGCCGCCGCTCCGCTTAACGTTGAATGGTGTTGGTGGCAGGAAAATCATGAGCGAGACTAAGGATCTGGCAAAGGTCGTGTTTCAACCGAGCGGCCGGCGGGGCACCTTTCCTGTCGGAACGCCGCTGCTGGATGCTGCCCGCTCGCTCGGTGTCTATGTCGAATCTGTTTGCGGCGGGCGCGGGATTTGCGGCCGCTGCCAGATTTCGGTCTCCGAAGGCGCTTTCGCGAAGGAAAACATCCAGAGCTCGGCAAACCATCTGGCGGGCGCGACCGATGCGGAAAAACGCTATGCGGAACTCCGCAATCTGCCGGACGACCGGCGTTTGTCGTGTCAGGCAAAGATCCTCGGGGATCTGGTCATTGATGTGCCGACAGATGCGCAAACCAACCGCCAGGTTGTGCGCAAGCGCGCAGAAGCCAAGGCCATCGAACCGGCCTCACCGGTTTCACTCACAACGGTGACCATCGCAGAACCCGACATGCATGTTCCGCGTGGCGACGCAGACCGGTTGCGGGAAGCGCTGGAAGCGGCGTCGGGCATTGAAAATCTGACGCTTGATCCAGCCCTTCTCCCAACAGTGCAGACCATCCTTCGCAAAGGGAAATGGACTGTGACCGCTGCGATCCACAAGGACGGCGAGGCTCCGGCAACAATCACGGCACTTTGGCCGGGCGAGAAGAAAGCCGTCTACGGCCTTGCCGTCGATATCGGCTCCACCACCATTGCAGCACATTTGTGCAACCTGCAAAACGGGCGCACCGTATCGTCGCAAGGAACGTCGAACCCGCAGATCCGCTTTGGCGAGGATCTGATGTCGCGCGTGTCCTATGTGCAGATGAACCCCTCGAAACTGCCGGACCTCACCAAAGCGGTCCGCGATGCGATCAATGCCCTTGTTGGCAAGCTGGTTGGCGATGTTGGCGCTGAACGGTCCGATATTCTCGATGCCACCTTCGTCGGAAATCCGGTGATGCATCACCTGTTTCTTGGCATTGACCCGGTCGAGCTTGGCGGTGCGCCCTTTGCACTCGCTGCCTCCGATGCCCTGGGGCTGCAAGCCCGCGATCTTGGCCTTGAACTCAATACCGGCGCGCGGGTCTATATGCTGCCTTGCATTGCCGGCCATGTTGGCGCCGATGCCGCAGCTGCGACCTTGTCGGAAGCGCCCTACAAGTCTGAAGACATCACGCTTCTGGTCGATGTGGGCACCAACGCCGAAATCGTACTTGGCAATTCCGATCGGCTTCTGGCCGCAAGCTCGCCAACCGGACCAGCCTTCGAAGGGGCCGAGATTTCCTCAGGCCAGCGGGCCGCCCCCGGCGCAATCGAACGGATCCGCATCGACAAGGACACTCTGGAACCGCGTTTCAAGGTGATCGGGGTTGATGAATGGTCCGATGAGGACGGATTCGATGAAAAGGTGGACTCCGTTGGTGTGACCGGCATTTGCGGCTCCGGGATCATCGAGGCGGTTGCGGAAATGTATCTCGCCGGCCTGATCACCGAAGATGGCGTGATTGACGGGGCAATGGCCGCGCGCAGCGCTCGGGTTCAGCCCAATGGACGGACATTTTCCTATCAGATCGCGAATCAGGGTGTCGAAATCTCGATCCTTCAGACCGATATCCGCTCGATACAGCTCGCCAAGGCAGCACTTTATGCCGGAGTGAAACTGCTGCAGGACAAGCTCGGCACACCCCATATCGACCGGGTCAAGCTCGCGGGAGCATTCGGCAGCTACATTGACCCGAAATTCGCCATGGTGCTCGGCCTGATCCCGGATTGTGCGCTGGACGGCGTGTCCGGCGTTGGCAATGCGGCCGGAACCGGCGCCCGAATGGCACTGCTCAACATGGGCTATCGCCGCGAAATCGAAAACACGGTCCACACAATTGAAAAAATCGAAACTGCTCTGGAACCAAAGTTCCAGGAGCATTTCGTCAATGCGATGGCCCTGCCGAACAAGGTCGACCCGTTCCCGAACCTCCGGGCCGCAGTCGAGCTGCCGGAGCGCAAGGAACTTCCGCAAACGGCTGACGGCGAAGCTGGCGGCCGCCGAAGACGCAGGCGCGGCTAAAACAGCGGCAAAACAAGTTTATCGAACGGCGGGGCTAAAGGTCTCGCCGTTTTGGTTTCAACGCGTGCCGTTCTCAGGAATCGTAGGAAAACAAAACAAACTTAAATTCAAAGACAGGTTCCGTATGGACACGGGATCAATCCGCCCCCACATAATTGGTAGGCCATACCGAAACGCACATTTTCCTCATTGTTTGCTGCTTTCGGAAAATCCGCCACATGTAACAATTTTCCAGCCAACCGGATCCTTTCAAATGATCGTGTTTATGAAACTCCTGCCGATGATCGGCTCAAGCCTCGTGTTCATGGCGACCGAAGTCGGGTATTTTCTGGCCGCGGATCAGTTCCAGTCGGAAAACCGCACCGGCTGGCTCGCTGGCGACCGGGTCCCGATGCTGGTGACCATCACCTTGTTTGCGATCTTTCTGGTCAGCTTTTTCGGAACCTTCGAAGGCGCCCTGCTCCTGCCCTTCTCGGCAGTCGTTGATGCCTTGATCGGCCTTGTCGCCGTCAGTGTGGCCACTGTTTTCGCCTATGTGATTTATGGGTTTATTGAAAAGCGGCGCACGACGGAAATCTGACAAAAGGCCCGGACTATCGATCAAGCCCAAAGCCACGCTGTAGCCAGAGCTTTTCGCCAACGAGACAGTCATATGGTTCACCGAATGTGATCTGCGCCGGAACCACCGGGGCACCTTCCCGGGGCCCCACGCCGATTTCAAGCACAAGCTTGCGGCGTACGGCCTCGGGAAACTGATCCCAACTGTTGACCGGGATCATGAAGCTGAGCGGACCTCCGATCACGCAGTTGCGATAGTATTCATCCAGATCCGGGATATTGAACTGCGAGCCGTAACCTCCGCTCGTCATTAGCGGCAGTCCGTTAATGGTTATACCGCGCGCGATCGCTTCGTCCCGCGCATCGGTGACAGGCAGTCCCTGATTGTTCGGTCCATCGCCGGAAATATCTATGACGCGACGCTCTGCTTCAAACGGAATGTCATCAAGAACCCTGACCGCATGCCGGATCCCGCCTGAAATGGAAGTGCGGCGCGCACCCTGCCGGTAAACCGTCCGCAAGCTGGCTGCAACGATTTCGGCATCCTCGGAATTTTCAATGATCGACCAGCCAACGATCTCGCGCGCGTAAGTGTTGTTGGCCCATTCGAAAAACGTAATTGCAATCCGTTGATGGGCTCCATAACGAATGGCCTGCAGCACCTCCGCACTGGTAATGGCCGCCGCATAACCTTGGCGCTGAAGTGCCATCTCCTCTTGGGACATCGACAGGGAAACATCAATAGCCAGAACCAACGCGACATCGACCGGTTGTTCCGCCCGCACCGGCAAGAGCGAGGCAAGAAGCGCCGCACTCCCCATGAACAGTTTTTTTGCGCCCCACCCATTCGCCATGGACAGAAGGGTAATTCAAAACAGCGTTCTGGCCATAGCGTCATTTGGCCGGTTCGGGATAAACGATCCGTGAACCGGGCCCGTGTGATTGACGCAGAAGAGTTTATTCTGCCGGCTGGGTTGCCTTTTGCCTCCGGCGTTCAAACTGATAGCTGCCGGCGTCCCACAGCCAGGCTGCCAACCGCCCAAGCCCGATCCCGGTGCGCATTTCAAATTCCTCGTAATGGAAACGCGAGGCACGCAGTCCCCTGGAAATCAGGGCTGCACGCAACTCTTTTCGCATTGCCGATGGACCGCAGAAAAACACATGCGCGCGCCGCAGCTCGCCGCCGAGATCATTGGCAATGCGTCCGGGTACCAGTTTTTGCCCCGACGCTGAGTTCAGAATTGTCACGTCGAGATTGGGAAGTTTCCCGGCCAGCGCCTCCAGTTCCCGGGCGTAGGGAACTTCGCCGGTTTCACGGACACAATAAAAGAGTTGCACCGGTCCCGCATCACGGTCTGCGAGACCTTGCGCAAATGCGAGGAACGGTGTGATGCCAATCCCTGCGCCAATCCAGACTTGCGGATCCCGCCCCTTGGGCATGGCGAAATGGCCAAATGGGCCGGACACGGTGGCCTCGGCTCCCTGTTCCAGCAGACTGTTCAAGCGCGCCGTGTAGTTTCCAAGCGTCTTGACGGAAAATCGAAGTGTCCCGTCCGGCGCAGGGGCGGACGAAAGCGTAAACGGATGCTCCTCGGAAAGCCCCGCGCTTCGGAACGACAGGAACGCGAATTGGCCAGGTCTGTGCCGCAGACCGCGTCCCTGGGGCGCAAGCTCGATCTCGGTTATCGCCCCCAGCCGCCGTGCCGACCTAACGACATACCGATGCCCGCGTGGAGACAAAGGCCGCAGCAACGCCAGCCAGACATAGCTCGCCAATCCCAAAACACAAAAGGCGGATATGTAGACCCCCAGCGGGTCACTGATCTGAAACGGCTTTTCAATGAAAAAGAAATGGAAAAATCCGAGCGCAAAAAACGCGCCGATAAAGCGGTGCGTCCATTTCCACAAGTGATAGGGAATAAAGGTGATCACTGACGCAAGACTCAGGATCAGCAGGCCATACAGGCTGACCTCCCCCACGTCTTCTGCCGCATCGGACAGGGCGCCACCACGCAAACCTGCAATATCCGCATCGATGATATCATGAAGGCCGAGAGCCACCATCGCGACCACCGCCAGCCATTTGTGAAGGACGTAGATCCGGTCGAGGCTGCCGAAAACCGTCTCAAGGCCCAAAACACGGGTTGCAAGAAACTGGTTGATACCCATCAGGATCAACGCCGATGCCCCGAGATATTGGCTGAACACCGCAACAGGATCACGCTGACCGGCAAGCGGAACAAACCATATGAGAGGCACCATTACTGCGGCGGCAATGAGTATCAAACCGAAAGGGCGCATTCTTCTATCCGTTTCTTGGCTTCGGGCTGGAAGCGGACCAACTACCACTTGCGGTAGCTGACTTGCCGCCACCTTTCAAGAGCGGGACAGAAATTGATGCCGTACGAGCATAACGAAGGATTAAAAACAACCTCAGATTGTCGACACAGAGGAACCGGGAGTAGTACAGGGCGCTTTTCCAGCCGCGCCGGGAATTACCTTTGCGCGAAATGGTGTTTCAATTTAAACTGAAGCGTGAAATGACCGGTATGCGGGGGAAGACGAATGTACGGCCCATGCCACTGGCATCACCGGACCGGACCAGCCTACTTTAACCATCGTCACTGGCGGCACAAACACTACCGGGATGACGAGGGCCGCTGGCATGAACAGCCCTGCGGCCCGGAAATTGAGTTTGTATTCTGGTTCATTCCGTGGCGGATCCGTTTCTAGGACCTGTTTCGCTCAAGGGCCCCCAATCCCGTGCCCCACTCAGCCAAACCCGCCACATCAGAAAGACGACTGTTATCCGCGGCGCCGGCCCCGGCGGCGGCCTCCACCTGAATTGGCAGCTTCAGCCTCGCGTGCCGCATCGGCTTCCGTATTCGGCGGCGACACCAGCGGACCGATCTCGCTCAAGACGTCCTGAAGGCTCGGCCGGGCCCCTTTCTGGTGGCTGTCGAGCGCGCCGCGCATTGCGGCCAGGTGTCCGCAGGACGTGCCGCAGCATCCGCCAATGATCCGGGCACCGGCATCCAATGCCATATGGGCGTATTGCGCCATGAGTTCCGGCGTGCCGGTATAGACCACTTCATCGCCGCGAATCTGCGGGATGCCGCAATTGGCCTTGGCAACGACAACGAGATCGGGGTCCGCAGCCGTCATGTCCATAATCGCCGCCAACAGGTCCGAGGCGCCCACGCCGCAATTGGAACCGAGAGCCACCGGCGTGCAGGCGAATTCGGATTTCAGGTCGGCCATGCCCTTGGGGCTGAGGCCCATCATGGTCTTGCCGGCGGTGTCGAAGCTCGCGGTGATCACAAGCGGCACATCAGCGTCTTTTGCAGCCTCTGCCGCTGCCTTCATTTCTTCCGGCGCAGACATGGTTTCGACCCAAAGAACATCCACGCCGCCCTCGATCAGGCCCTCGATCTGCTCCCGGAAGGCTTCAACCCCCTCTTCGTAGCTGAGGGCTCCAAGTGGCTGGAACAGTTCTCCGGTCGGGCCGATGGATCCGGCGATGAGTACCTCACGGTCCGTTTCTTCGGCGACTTCGCGCGCCAGACGGGCACCCGCAGCATTGAGTTCCTTCACACGTCCTTCCGCATTATGCAATTTCAGACGGTGCCGGTTGCAGCCGAAGGTGTTGGTCAGGATGATATCGGAGCCGGCCTCGACAAACCCGCGATGGAGGGCGCGTATCTTGTCCGGTTCATCGACATTCCAGAGTTCCGGAGCGTCGCCTGACGTCAAGCCCATGTCGAACAACGTGGTTCCGGTTGCGCCATCAGCCAGCAAGGCGCCTTTCTTTGCAAGAAGCTCTTCCAGTTTGGACACGTTTTTGTCTTTCCGGTTCGGTTTTGCGTGTTTTGTCGTGCCATAACAGAACCCGCGCAGAAGTCCACGCGGGTTTTGTTGCAATTGATATATGGGTACGGCGGAACGGTTTTTGTCCCGCCATTTCCTGATGTTTTAACCGGTCAGCTTCTCGGCTTCAGGTTTTCCGGATCGTAGAGCGGCTTGTAGCCAATGCCGGTCACTTCGACCGGATAGGTCTCGGAGAAGTATTCGACATTCAGCGTGCGGCCGACTTCACAATATTCGCGCGGCAGATAGGCAAGCGCGATGTTCTTGCCGACCGTCGGTCCGTAGGCGACCGAGGTCGTGTAGGAAATCCGGCCCTCACTGTCGACCAGCGTTTTCCCCGTTTCCGGGTCCATGACCGGCATGGCTCCGACCGGAAAGCGCTGAACGCCGGAGGCATCCGTGTTTTCGGTCATGACAAGGGTGCAAAGCATGGCCGGCTGATGATCACGCGCCCGGTATTCCAGATGCTTTTCCTTGCCGCGGAAGTCGGCTTCCTTGACTTTCGGCCGGGCCAGATCCGCCTCATAGAGATTGTACTGGGTGAGGAGGTCGGCATTTTGCAGCCGCAGGCTCTTTTCCATCCTTCGGGAGTTGGCGTAGGTTTCCACACCGACCGCCATAATGCCGAGACCACGGAGCGCGTCCCACACGGCAAGGCCATCCTCGAATTTCATATGCAGTTCCCAGCCCTGCTCGCCGACATAGGAGAGGCGCAGCGCGCTCACCTGCTTGCCGGCAATCTCGATCTGGCGGATTGCGGCGAAGGGGAAGTTTTCGGGATCAAGTCCGGCCGGGTCGGCAACCACCTTTTTCAAGTTCTCGCGGGCATTCGGTCCCCAGATGCCGATGGTCGTGTATTGTTCGCTGACATCGGTCACCGTGACGTCGAGGCCCTTGTCCTGTGCCATGCGGCGGACATAGTGGAGATCACGCGGACCGGCATCGGCACCGTCAACAATCCGGCACCGGTCAGCCATGCGGAACACCGTCAGGTCGGCGCGCACCCTGCCCTCATCATCCAGGAAGTGGGTGTAGATGCCCTTGCCGATGTTGTTGTCGCCACCGATCTTGGCAGCGCAAAGCCATTCCATCAGCTCGACATGGTCGGGACCTTCGACATCGAACATGAAGAAGTGCGACAGGTTGATGATCCCGCAATCTTCACTCAGCGCCAGGTGCTCGGCATTCGAGACACGCCAGAAATGGCGGCTGTCCCACTCGTTCTCGCGGACCGGAACCTGATTGCCGTATTTTTCGAGAAGATGCTCGTTGGCGGCGTAACCATGGGCGCGCTCCCAACCACCGAGTTCCATGAAGTAGCCGCCAAGCTCGACCTCCCGCTCGTAAAACGGGGACCGCTTGATATTCCGCCCGCCGAGGTAGGGCTCACGCGGGTGAATGGCCGGGAAATAGATCTTCTGCGCAGATTCGTAACACCGCTCCTCGATGTATTTTTCCGTCATTTGGTGCTGATAGAACCGGGAGTAGTCGATGGCGGCGTGATCGATCTCGGTACGCCCATCGGTGATCCAGTCGGCAATCAACTTGCCATAACCCGGTGCATCCTTCACCCAGATTGCCACACAGTACCAAAGGCCGCGCACCTTCTGGCTCTCCCCGCAGGACGGGCCGCCAGCCGCGGAAACCTGCAACAAGCCATTGAACGACCAGGCTTCATTGTAGCCGAGTTCCCCCAGAATTGGCGTCAGCTCCATGGCCCGTTCAAGCGGCTCGATGACCTGTTCCATCTCGAGATCGCGCTGCGAGGGCGACAGACGTGCTTCTTCCTTTTCCTGAAGATCGCGCGGATGGCACATGCGCGGATGGGTGGTTTCGTAGTACCCCCATTCGATCTGACCGCCTTCGGTTGTCTTGGGGTCGCCTGTGTCGCGCATATAGGCCGAGTTGCCCTGGTCGCGCAGCAATGGCAGGCCGATATCCTTGCCGGTTCCTTCGAATTCGTTATAGGGGCCGAAAAATGTCAGCGGATGGTCAACCGGCATCACCGGCAGATCTTCACCGACCATGTTGGCGATCAAACGTCCCCACAAGCCGGCACATACGATGACGTGGTCCGCCATGATCGTTCCGCGGTGGGTGACAACACCTTTGACCCGTCCGTCCTCGACAATAAGCGACTTGGCCGGAGTATTGGCAAATGACTTCAGTTTTCCGCTTTGCTCACCGGCATCAACCAGCTTGCCCGCGACAGCCTGGGAGCGCGGCACCACCAGACCCGCGTCCGGATCAAACATGCCCCCCTGAACCTGATCTTCCTCGATCAGCGGGAACATCTCCTTGATTTCGCTCGGAGAAACCAACCGCACATTGGTGCCGAAGGCCTTGCCCGAGGTCACCTTGCGCTTGATTTCCTCCATCCAGGCGTCGTCACCGGTCCGAGCCACCTCGATACCGCCAATGCGCTCGTAATGTCCCATCTTGTCAAAGAAATCGACGGAGTATTGGGACGTCCATACGGACAGGTAGTCGTGGCTCGTGGTGTAACAGAAGTCGGACGCGTGCGCTGTCGACCCGATATCGGTCGGAATGCCGGACTTGTCGATGCCGACAATATCGTCCCAGCCACGTTCGATGAGGTGGTGGGCGACCGACGCCCCGACAATACCGCCAAGACCGACGATGACGACTTTTGCCCTGTCAGGAAAAGCTGACATGTTTCATTCCTTTTCAATCGACGGGAAGCGCCGTGCCATTGTCACGCCCCCAACTGTTTCGTCCATCCACGAGAGGTATCTAGGGCCGCAACCCGGGCCCCGGCCACCTTTTGAGCGTGCGCCGGATTTCAATCATTCGGTGGTCAGTATCGCGACACACTGCGCGCAGAAATAGCTCAATTGCGTCATCGCAATAGCATCGCGCCGACACGCAGGACGAAAAAGCCGGCCACCGAACACAAACCGCCGGATCATAGTGTTAAACACGTGGAATTCCTGACCATGTTCAATCAGCCAATTGCAATCGTACATGAGGCGCCCCGTTCATCCCCCGGCCCGCTTCCCTGCCTGTGACGTTGGTGCCGGGGAATGCCCGCTTTCACAAAACCTACGGCTCCCCAAACGCAAACCCGCCAACCCAAAGCTGACGCAAGGGCGCTTTGCCGAAACTGTGGCCTTGCCGGAGAACAATTCGCGTGCTCCTTTGTCAGAAGAAACTGTCCCGGCATCTCCGGATCAGGCCACCCGTTCGGGACATGGCCTCGAAGGTGCAAAATATTAAAAAACGTATTCCGGAAAACGAAATCGGCCCCGCAGTGTTTGACAGCGCAAGGAGGCGCGAAATGCCCCAGACGTCCTATCCCTATGCCGACACATACAAGTGCAAGATTACAACGGCCGAGAATGCCGTATCCTCCATCAGAAGCGGCGAAGTCGTTTGCTCCGCCATGGCGATCGGGCAACCTCCTGCCTTGCTATCGGCCCTGGCCGACAGGATCAGATCCCGGGACCTGAAAAGAATAGTTTTTTACTACAAGATCGGCATGAAACCGATCACCGACACAATCCTCGCCGATGGTGTCATCGAACACTCGGATCCGCATTGCTTTTTCGTCGGCGGTGCGGAACGCGAAATCATCAAGCGGCATCTGGAAACGCGGGAAAAGCTGTTCAGCTTCACGCCTTGCCACTTCAGTCAGATCCCGGACCTGTTTGCGAACAATATTGAAGTCGACACATTTATTGCCACGGTATCGTCAATGGATCCCGGCGGCTTTTTTTCCTTCGGAACAAACAACGACTACACATCCATCGCTGCCCGCGCCAGCAAGCGGCTGATCGTGGAAGTCAACGACAACATGCCGCGCGTGTTCGGGCAGTCCCAGATCCACATCAGCGAAATTGACGCCATCGTCGAAAACACGGCACCGCTGATGGAAGTGGAAACGGTCGAGGCTTCAAAGGCCGGACACGAGATCGGGAAGCTCATCGCCCCCATGATCCCGAACGGCGCCACCCTTCAATTGGGGATTGGCCGCGTGCCGTCTGGCGTGACCGCCGCATTGGACCAGCATGAGGATCTCGGCATCCATTCCGAATTGCTGTCTCCTGCCGTGATCGAGATGATCAGGAACGGCAATGTAACCGGACACAAGAAGAGCCTCCACCCCCACAAGCATGTCTTCACCATAGCCCTCGGAAACCGCGACATGTATGACTTCATGAACGACAATCCGGCATTCGAAAGCTATCCGTCTTCCTACGTCAATGATGTGCGGGTCATTGCTCAAAATGACAATCTGGTGTCCGTTAATACAGCGCTTTCTGTTGACCTTTATGGCCAGGTCAATGCCGAGTTCATCGACGACCACGAATACTCCGGATCAGGCGGGCAGTACGACTTTGTGAAAGGCGCCTCGCTCGCAAGAAACGGGAAGTCCATCATCGCACTGCAATCGACGGCAAAAGGCGGGACGCTTTCGACCATCGTTCCGAAAGTCTCCATGGTCACCGACCTGCGCATGGACATTGAATACATTTGTACGGAATTCGGCATGGTCAACTTGCGCGGCAAATCAACCAAGGAACGGGCACTTGCCCTGATCAGCATCGCGCACCCCGACTTCCGGGATGAACTGACTGAAGCCGCCCGCAGAACCGTTTTGATTTAGGAGGTTTCCATGCCGTTCATACAGACAAAGATCGTCAATCACATCGGCACGATTGCCTTCGACAACTACAGCAAGCGCAATGCACTGGGATCGGACATGATCCATGAGATCCTGACAGCGCTTGCGGACATGGAAAACCAGAAAATCCGCGCCATTATCCTAAGGTCAGCCCAGAACGAAGCGGTCTGGTCCGCCGGGCACGACGTGTCTGAACTTCCCAAGAGCAAACTCGACCCCCTGCCCTATGACGATCCACTCCTCCACCTGATCCGGGCGATTCGATCCCATCCAGCGCCGGTGATTGCCATGGTACACGGCGGCGCGTGGGGCGGAGCATGTGATCTCGTGGTCAATTGCGACATCGTGATCGCAGATGAAACCAGTGCATTTGCCATTACACCGGCCAAACTGGGCCTGCCCTATCTGTCTTCCGGATTGCTTCACTTCATGTCACGCATGCCACTCAGCATCGTGAAGGAAATGTTTTTCTCCGCCCTTCCGATTTCTGCGGAGCGCGCGCTCCGTGCCGGACTGGTCAATCAGCTGGCTGGCGAAGCCGAACTCGAAGAGGTCACTTACGACCTTGCAAACACGATTGCATCTCGCTCCGCAGAAGGTGTTACCGTACACAAGAAGATGCTCAACATGCTGAGCGAAGCCAACCCGATCACCCCGGACCAGTTCGAGTATCTCCACGGCTTGCGGCGCGCCGCTTATATGGGGGCGGACTACAGTGAGGGCATCGAGGCATTTCTCGAAAAGCGCACCCCGGAATTTAACAAGTCCTGACGTACAGAATGTACCTTTTTTGCTCTTCCAGCGCGCCGGGACCTGTACCCATGCCGCATTTGAGGTAACAAGAGACGCTTATGAACGCAGATTGGATTCGCGGGTGATTGAAACTCACGAACCGATAATGATGACTCTCATTGCTGGAGCACGAATAAATGTCTGACGCCGCTGCATCCGCCGGACGTCGTGGGAGGTCCGCCCGCCGGGAACGCCGCAAAGCCGGCCCGGGTGGATTGAGCACGCCCTACATCACGCGGGGCATCCCCGTCTTTGAAGTCCTGAGTGACGAAGGTGCGGAAAAGATCGAAGCGCAGACCGACCGGATACTCGCGGAGATCGGGATCGAATTTAGGGAAGCTCCGGAAGTCTTGAAGCTCTGGAAGGACGCAGGGGCGGATGTTGATGGTGAACGGGTTCGTTTCCCCAAAGGCATGCTGCAGGAGCTGATCAAGACCGCGCCTTCCCAATTCACCCAGCATGCGCGGAACCCGGCTCGCAATGTGGAAATCGGCGGCAAAAACCTGGTGCTCGCCCCGGTCTACGGTCCTCCCTTCGTGACAGACCTCGATCAGGGGCGCCGCTATGGCACGATCGAGGATTTCCGGAATTTCGTAAAGCTCGCCTACCTGTCGCCCTGGCTGCACCATTCGGGCGGGACAGTCTGCGAACCGGTCGACCTTCCGGTCAACAAGCGCCATTTCGATATGGTCTATTCCCATATCAAATATTCGGACAAGCCGTTCATGGGATCGGTCACGGCACCTGAACGTGCTGAAGATTCGGTCAAGATGGCGCAGATCACCTTTGGTGAGGACTTTGTCGACCAGAACTGCGTAATGATCCAGCTGATCAACGCCAATTCACCACTGGTGTTCGACGCAACCATGCTTGGCGCGCTTCAGGTTTATGCCAAGCACAACCAGGCCTGCATCGTCTCACCCTTCATTCTGGCCGGTGCCATGAGCCCGGTGACGGTTGCAGGAACCCTGTCACAGGTGCTGGCAGAAGCCTTGGCCGGCTGCGCGTTGACCCAGTTGATCCGTCCTGGCGCACCGGTTGTTTTCGGTGCCTTCGTCAGTTCCATATCCATGCAGTCGGGCGCCCCGACATTCGGAAGCCCGGAAGGGTCTTTGCTTCTGAATGGTGCGGCAAAGCTTGCGCGCCGTCACGGGTTGCCGTTCCGTTCAGGCGGTTCATTTACAGCATCGAAACTGCCCGACGCCCAGGCGGCCCAGGAATCCGCCCAGACGATTACCGCCACGGTTCAAAGTGGAGTGAATTTTGCGCTGCATTCGGCAGGCTGGCTCGAGGGTGGGCTTTGCTCGTCCTACGAGAAATTCGTCATGGATTCCGACCAGCTCGGCATGATGCACGTGCTTGCCAAAGGTATCGACATCTCCGACGAGGCTATGGCAATGGATGCGCTTCAGGAGGTTGGCCCTGGAGGTCATTTCCTCGGCGCAGCACATACGCAACGCAACTTCGAGAGCGCGTTCTACCGATCCGCCATCGCCGACAACAATTCCTATGAGCAATGGCTGGCCGACGGCGAACTGGATGCCGCCAAACGCGCCAACTCTCTCTGGAAGGAGCAGCTGCGGGCCTATTCCGGACCCGAACTGGATCCTGCAATCGACGAGGCGCTCTTGACCTTCATTGCAGAGCGCAAGGCGTCTTTCCCCGACAGCAACGTGTGAAACAACTAAAAACTGCTGACCAAGGCGGCGCATTTTTGCGCCGCCTTTTTTGTTACAAAGACTGCATCTGCTCAGAATTCCCCTCAAGCATTCAGACAAGACGTTGTAATATTGCGGCTTTACCCGTTGCCAAAACGCCGCAAGTACCAATTAAAACAACACAAACACTACAATTTCTAACAGTTAACACAAACTCCACAGCTGGAAACGCCCCTCGCCATGA
Source organism: Roseibium sp. RKSG952 (assembly GCF_009711355.1). Taxonomy (NCBI): domain Bacteria; kingdom Pseudomonadati; phylum Pseudomonadota; class Alphaproteobacteria; order Hyphomicrobiales; family Stappiaceae; genus Roseibium; species Roseibium sp. RKSG952. Next base: position 34,261 of record NZ_SMMF01000926.1, read on the forward strand.
GCTAGGCTAAGGCCAAAGGTGTGGAAATATTGACACAGCAAAAATTGTGCAAGGATCTATGACGCAACCCTTCTAGCCATAAGCGCCCAAGGCCTATAATGAAGTGCCGATGGAGTTGCCGGTCGCGTCGGCATCCTTGAAAAATGTGAACTAATGCCCAAAGCGGCGAATACGGGTGAAGGTCTTTCTGTGGCTTCTCTGACTTCGAACATTGACATTATTGGATACTCAAACCGGTTGCCGGGCGCCAATACCCCGGATGAGTTCTGGGATCTTTTGAAAACCGGCACATGTTCAGTCACATCTGTTTCGGAAGCCCGCTGGCCCTTGGCTCGTTTCGGACATCCGGATCAATCTGCCGCAGGAAAGTCGTATACTTGGGCGGCTGGACAACTCGATGATGTTTGGGCATTCGACCCTGCATTCTTCGGAATTTCTCCCCGTGAGGCCTTGCAGATGGATCCGCAGCAGCGCTTGTTGCTGCAATTGGTATGGGAGGCCCTGGAACAGGCGAACGTTCGCCCGAGTGATTTGGCCGGGACCAACACAGGCGTTTATGTGGGCGCCTCATCACTTGATTACCACCATCGTTTTCTTGTCGACCCGGCAACCGCCGACATGCAGTTCATGACCGGCAACACCTTGTCGATCGTGTCCAACCGAATTTCCTATATCTATGACCTTCGTGGTCCGAGCTTTACCGTGGACACAGCGTGCTCCTCATCTCTCGTCGCCCTGCACGAGGCTGTTTCCGCGCTCGAAAGCGGGCAAATTGATACGGCTATCGTTTGCGGTGTAAGCCTTCTGCTTAGCCCGTTTGCATTTGTCGGCTTTTCGCGCGCGACCATGCTGTCTCCTACCGGGCTCTGCCAGGCCTTTGATGCCAATGGCGACGGCTATGTCCGTTCCGAAGGTGGTGTGGTGATGGTCCTGCGCGCGCGCCGCGCCGGAGCGCTTCCCGGCACCACAGCCCACGCACGGATCCTTGCGTCAGGCATCAATGCAGATGGCCGCACTGTCGGGATGTCGCTTCCATCGCCCTACGCGCAGGCAGGTCTTCTGCGCGAGATGTATGATGGCCACAGTATCGACCCCAACGCCTTGGCTTTCGTCGAAGCACACGGTACCGGAACCCGGGTTGGCGATCCGGCTGAGGCTGATGCGCTCGGAAAAGTCATTGGTCAGAAGCGCGGCGACGTTTTGCCGATTGGCTCGGTCAAGACCAATGTCGGCCACCTGGAACCGGTTTCCGGGCTTGTAGGCCTGCTGAAAGCGACGCTCGCGCTGAAAAACGACCTGCTGCCGCCGTCCCTGCACTTCAACAATCCAAACCCGGACATTCCTTTTGAGGAACTGAACCTCAAGGTCGCCGGTGAAGCGGTGGAGCTACCGGCGCGAACCGAAGACCGGCTCGCCGGCGTGAATTCGTTCGGCTTTGGCGGCACCAATGCGCATACAATCATTTCTGACGGTGACCGCGTACAAGAAGCCCACGCTGAGGAAGAGCGCCTTGATGCTCCGCTTATCCTGTCCGCGCGTGCATCGGATGCCTTGAAGGCACTGGCAGCCACGTACCGGGATATGATTGCAGACGGTTCGGATGCTGCCGCAGCACATCTTGCGACCTCGACGGTCCATGGACGCGACCTTGCAGCAGAACGGTTGATTGTCCTCGGCGATACGGCGGAAAAACGGCTCGCCGCGCTCGATGCGTTTTTGAAAGAAGAACCGCAGATGGATGCCGTCAGCGGTTCAGCCTTCAAGCCTGTCGACAAGATCGGGTACGCCTTTGCAGGCAACGGGTCGCAATGGGCTGGCATGGGCCAGGAAGCCTATCAAAAGGACGAGGCGTTCCGGCTCGCATTCGAGCGCGTGGACAAGATCTTTATGGGCGTGGGCGGCTGGTCACTGCTGACCACGCTGTTTGCCGAGGATCTGGAAAGCGACCTTGAGCGCGCCGAAGTAGCGCAGCCCCTGCTGTTCGCAATCCAGGTGGCCCTTGTGGACGCCTTGCGCGACCGCGGGGTCGAACCGGATGCGGTAACCGGACATTCGGTCGGCGAAGTGGCCGCAGCGTGGTGTTGCGGCGCGCTCTCCCTCGAACAGGCCGTGAAGGTCATTCATGCGCGTTCGAGCGAACAGGAGGTCGTTCGCGACCTTGGTTCCATGGCCGCGCTTTTGCTACCGGCCGATCAGGCCGTGGACGCGATCAAGAAGAGCGGCCTCCCGCGCCTTGAACTTGCCGCGGTCAACAGTCCACGAAGTGTCACGATTTCAGGCGATGCCGAAAGCCTTGATGCCTTTGCCAAATTCGCGCGCAAGAACAAGTGGGCCCTGCGGCGCTTGAATCTGGCCTATCCGTTCCACAGCGCGCTCGTAGACCCGATCAAGGCGCCGCTTTTGAATGCCCTTGATGGCCTGAAGCCAACGGCGCCGGAAATACCCTTTTACTCCACGGTCGATCCCGAGGCCGATGCTGTCGAACTGTCCGCAAACTACTGGTGGCAGAACGTCCGCAAACCGGTTCGGTTCGCTGATGCCGTGTCACGTATGACCGAAGATGGCATTGGTGTATTTGTGGAAATTGGCCCCAAGGTCGTTCTTGCCACCTACATCAATGATGTCGTTCGGCATGACGGCAAAAAGGCGCAGGTGCTTGCATCCCTGGACCAACCGGGCAAGAAGACGCTGCCGACTGACAACCCGGTTACCCGAATCGCAGCCTTGATCGTTGCCAATGGCGGCCGTGTGGATCTGAACAAGTATGTAGCCCCGCGCCCGGAACGTCTTGCGGATCTGCCGACCTACCCGTGGCAGAACACGGAATTCAAGCCGGAGCCAACCGGCGAACGCATTGATTTCATGTTCGGCACGACCTGGCCCTTGCTGGGATACCGCTTGCGCCAGGATGCTGCCGAGTGGTTCAACCACGTGAACACGGGTGTGATCGGGTGGCTGGAAGATCACAAGGTCGAAGGATCAGTTGTCTTCCCTGCGGCCGGCTTCCTGGAAATGGCTCTGCGCGCCGGACTGCGGTGGACCAAAAGCGACGCGATCGAGTTGCGCGATTTCGACATTCTTCGTCCGCTGGTGATGGAAGGCGACGAAATCTGGGAGACACTGGTTCGAATTTCACCAGATGACCGGGTCGTCGAGGTTCTTTCCCGGCCACGCCTGTCCGAGGGTGACTGGTCCCTGAATGCCCGCGGTCATTTCAGCACGCCGTCGACCGACTCCCGCACACCTCGCCTATCGGGATCCGACGCATCCGCGGATGTGATGGAGCATGACGCTCTCTACGCCCTGACGGAAACCTTCGGCCTGAATTACGGCCCGGTGTTCCGCCGTGCTGAATCGGTTGTCCGCCATGACGAGCGCACCGCGACCGTTTCCTTGCGCCCACAGGCAGATGCCGTAATTAACGAGAAGCTCGCGCTCTGCCCAACCCTGGTTGACAGCGGCTTCCATGGCCTGTTCGCGCTGCTCAGAGGCGTTGCAGACATTCCGGACCAAACAAGTTTCCTGCCGATCAGGGTTGGCGGCTTGCGGTTGCTTAAGCCGGAAGGAATTCCTGCGTCTGTCCGTATCAAGGTCACCAAGGCATCACCGAGGTCGATCGAGGCCACCTTTGAGTATCTCGACGAAGGCGGCCAGGTTGTCGCGCGCTTGATGCAGGCGCGCTTCCGGGCGGTGAAACTCGGCCGGGAAAGCCGGGCCGATGAACTGGCTTACCGGCAAATTGCGAAACTCCTGCCCGAGATCGGTCATGTTTCGCCGATCAAGGAGATCATTCCGGAAGGATTTGGCCGTTTCGCTGCAAACCTGTCTGTTACGGCGGATGCAGCCCCGGACCCGAGCGACCAGAGCCTGCTGATCGAGGCGCTTGGAAGGACAGTTGCACATAGTACCCTTTGGAATTTGAGCACGGACGGTATTGTGTCCGTATCGCGCCTGCTGACCGCTGGAAAACTGCACGAGACGTCCGTGCCGCTGGCGGCCAATCTGCTTTCCTGGCTGGAAGAGGATGGTATTGCTGAGGCCCTGGACGGCGAAGATTTTGCACTCTCGGATCCGGCAAGCGGCCCCGAAGCGGCCAGCATCATGCAGACTGTCCTACAGGAAGGCGCGGCACATATCAGCGAAGCGGCCCTGCTCGCGCGCCTCAACACGGATCTGGCAACCGTATTGGAACATGGCCTAAAGGTCAGCGCGTCCGAATTCTATGCCAACGGCCTGTTTGACGCCTATACAAATGCGTCCCCTGCCGCCCTCGCACGTTCGAAAGCCCTGCAGGATCTTGCTCTCGGGGTGGTGTCCCGCTGGCCGGATGACAAGGCACTCCGCATCCTGATCGTAGGAGCCGGTTCAACAGATCTATCAGTCGCAGTCGATCAGGCAATCGCGGTTGAACACACTTCGATCGTGGTGACGGACCCGTCCGAACCGGTTGTATCCCGGGCTGAGCGTTTGTGGGCGGGGTCACAGGCAACCCAGTTTGCGGAACTCAACCCCGAAGCCCTTTCCGATGCAGGCGGCGAATTTGACGCGATCATCGTCAGCGAAAGTCTTGCTGCAGTTACCGAAGACCACTGGAATGCCATCAAGTCCGCCAGTGCACCGGGCGCCTTGGTCGTTGCTGCAGAAGCGCTTCCGTCTCCGGTGACTGATCTGATACGCGGAGTGGGCAAGGACTGGTGGCAAGAAAGTGTTTCTGCCGAGTTCCCGATCTCGATCGTTGGTTCAAAGACAACGGAAGAACGCTTCCTGGCGAGCGGTGTTGAAGGGATCGAGACGGCTCCCATCAACTCCGACATGTCCGAGATGGACCTTGTATCGGGGTATCTGGCGCCGCCATCCAAGAAGCGAGAGGAAAGCTCGAACGCCAACAGTGACGTAGAGAAGAAGCGTATTCTTCTGTTCACCGATGCTGAAGGCGATGCCCGCAAACTGGCAGACGGCCTGATTGCGTGTCTGGAGCATAAAGGCTTTGCTCCGGTAATGGCTGTGAAAGGCGGGCAGACTGGCCAGTTGGACGATGTCTGGACACTGAACCCGGACAACGACCTTTCAGAAATCAAAAACTTGCTTGCGGCAGCCGACGGAAACATCGTTCATGTGCAGGGCGCTTACGTCAATGGCCGGGACGATCAGGAAACTGTCGATCAACGCACGTGGTCGTTGACCCGGATTTTGAACGCGATTGGCCCGGACAAGGCCAATGTCACGGTGATTGCGCCCGGCGGTGGACACGGGCTGAGCAATGGCCAAACCCGGGCACCGGCGCAAGCCGCGATCTGGGCTTATGGCCGTGTGGCGATGAACGAGTTTCCGGATGCGAACCTGAAGCTCATCGACGTGTCGCCGACGTTGGAACCCGGCATTGCCGCAGCCCGGCTAGCTGACGAGATCTCGCATGACAATTGCGAGCGGGAAATCATCCTGGAAGGCCGGACACGCTACGGACTGCGTATCCTGCAAGGCGGCGTCCTGACAGAAAATCGCCTGCCGCAAGCTGCAAAACCGGCCATGCGCCTCGATATCATGCGCCAGGGCGCGCTTGATCAACTGGCGTGGCAACCGGTGTCGCGTGCGGAGCCGGCTGGTTCCGAGGTCGAGATTGCCGTTGAAGCAAGCGGCCTGAACTTCCGCGATGTCATGTGGGCGCTCGGGCTCTTGCCCGAAGAAGCGCTTGAGGACGGATTTGCCGGACCGACGCTTGGCATGGAATGCTGCGGAACCATCGTGTCGTGTGGCGAGGGCGTTACCCGCTTCAAGCCAGGTGATCGGGTCATCACCTTTGCCCCGGCCTGCTTTGCAAGCCATGTGACCGTCGATGAAAGCGGATGCGCACCCATGCCAAGTGCGGTGTCGTCGGAAGAAGCGGCAACCATCCCGGTCACCTTCCTGACTGCTTATTATGCGCTGGTACATCTTGCGCATCTGAGCGAAGGCGAAACGGTGCTCATTCACGGCGGAGCCGGCGGCGTTGGATTGGCTGCTCTTCAGATCGCCAAGGCGCGCGGTGCCAGAATCATTGCAACAGCCGGTTCTCCCGAAAAGCGCAACACTCTGCGTCTCCTTGGAGCCGACGTGGTGCTGGATTCGCGTAGCCTTGCCTTTGTCGATGCGGTCTTTGACGAGACCGATGGCGAGGGCGTTGATGTCGTCCTGAATTCGCTGTTTGGCGAGGCAATGGAGCGCAGCATCGAGGTTCTGAAACCTTTTGGGCGGTTCCTTGAGCTCGGCAAACGCGACTATTACGGCAACACGCGTATCGGTCTTAGGCCCTTCCGTCAGAACCTGACATATTTCGGGATCGACGCGGATCAGTTGCTGACACGTCAGCCGAAACTCGCGGAAGAGCTGTTCACCAAACTGGTCGCCTTGTTCGAAGACGGCACGCTGACACCCCTGCCCTACCGGATTTTCGAGGCGGATCAGGTGGTCGACGCTTTCCGCCTGATGCAACAGGCCGGTCATATCGGCAAGATCGTGCTGCGCCCGCCGCAGGTCCCGGGCGACATTGCAACGCAGACCGATGTTACCTTCGATCCTGACGGTGTCTATGTGATTGCCGGGGGCTTCGGTGGCTTTGGCGCAGAGTTGCAAAGACGCCTGGTGGACAGGGGCGCCCGTCATATCGCGGTTCTGAGCCGCCGCGGCAGCGAAACGGAAGAAGCTGCGGCCTTGATTGACGAACTCCGTCAACGCGCAGCCACCGTGACCGGCTACGCATGCGACATTACCGATGAAGACAAGATCGTTGACGCCTTGGCGCAAATCCGCGCAAAAGGCCAGCTGATCAAGGGCGTGTTCCATACAGCGATGGTCTTGAACGATGTTCTGATCTCGAACCTCGATCATGACGGACTGACCAGGGTTCTTGCACCGAAGGTCAAGGGCGCGGAGCTGCTGGACAGGCACACGGCAGCGGATCCTCTGGATCATTTCGTGCTCTATTCTTCGGCAACCACCCTCGTCGGAAACCCGGGTCAGGCCAATTATGTTGCCGCCAATGGCTATCTTGAAGCCTTGGCCCGGAAACGCCGTACGGAAGGCAAACCCGGACTTGCCGTTGCCTGGGGGGCGATTGCGGATGCCGGATATCTGGCCCGCAACGAGGACGTCAATGAGTTGCTGTCTCGCAAGCTGGGACGGCACGCCCTGACGGCCAAGGAAGCGCTTGACGGCCTGATGCACTTGATGAGCCTGCCGCAGGACAATCAGCACATGGCGGCCGTCGGCTATGCAAGGATCGATTGGCAAGCGGCCCGCAAGGACCTCGCGCTGATGGGGAGCCCGCTTGTGGGCCTTCTCGGCCTCGGATCTGAGGAAGATGCAGGCGTGGAAGGAGCCATAGATCTCCACGCTCTGCTTGCAGGTCTGGACAAGGTTGCCGCGACCCAGACCGTGGCAAAGCTACTGGCCGCAGAGATCGGAAAGATCCTGCGCATTGCACCTGAGGAAATCGACCACCACAAGCCCTTGTCAGATATTGGCATGGATTCGCTCATGGCACTGGAACTGCGCATGAGCGCCGAAAGACAGCTTGGAATCGATATCCCGTTGATGTCTCTTGCAAATGGGGCCACACTGATAGATCTGTCCGGCCGCGTGGCGGGCCGCGTGCTCGGCGAAGAGGCTGAAGGGATATCAGCTGAAAGCCAACAATTGGCCAGCCAGCATGTGACAGGCGATTTGGCTGAGCAATCGGATCTGTCCGATGTGGCCGCCAAGGTAGAGGATAAGAGTCGTGAGTTGGGGTCGTTTCTTTGACGGACAATAAAAAGGGCAGTCAGAGTCTTGCCGGGCAAGACCGCGAAAACCTGAGGGCCAGCCTCACGGCTGGCCGGCGCTCGGCTCGGGACCGCAAGCAAGCCCCACTTGCTGCGGTCGACAACAAGCCGCGCAAAAAAGCATATGATTTTCGGGACCTGCCTCAGATCAAGCAGCTTCAGATGCACCGTGCAGCCGCGGACATGATGGGGATCGAAAACCCGTTTTTCCGCCCGCATGACGGTCTTGCCGCCGGCAAAACGGTGATTGATGGCAAGCCGCATGACAATTTCGCGTCCTACAACTATCTGGGCCTGAACGGTCACCCGGAGGTGAACGCTGCTTCGGTAGAGGCCGTAGAGCGGTTTGGGACGAGCGTGTCAGCAAGCCGCATCGTTGCGGGCGAGCGGCCGTTTCACGGGGAACTTGAAGCCGCCTTGGCGCGCGTGCACGGGACCGAATCCGCAATCGTGATGGTGTCCGGTCACGCTACCAATGTGACCACCATCGGGCACCTGATGGGCAAGGGAGATCTGATACTCACCGACACGCTGGTGCACAATTCGATTGCGGAAGGCGCACGCCTGTCCGGGGCAACCCGGATGAACTTTCCTCATGACGATCTGGACGCACTTGAGCGGCTGCTCGCAGATAACCGGCACAAATACGAGAATGTTCTGATTATCGTCGAGGGCCTGTACTCGATGGACGGGGATTTCCCGGACCTCAGACGCGTCGTCCGGCTAAAACAATCCTATGATTCCTGGCTGATGGTCGACGAAGCCCATTCCATTGGTGTTCTGGGCCAAACCGGGCGTGGCATTGCGGAGCATTTCGGCATAGACTCTACCGAGGTCGAACTCTGGATGGGGACACTGAGCAAGACCTTTTCTTCATGCGGCGGATATATTGCCGGATCGAAAGTGCTCTGTGACTATCTGAAGGTCTCGGCTCCGGGTTTTGTCTTCTCCGTCGGAATGTCCCCGGCCCTTGCAGCCGCAGCCATCACATCCATCGACCTGATGGAACGGGAGCCAGACCGCGTCCGCAGGCTCAAGGAGAACGGGCATCTGTTCCTGAAGCTCGCCAAGGAAGCCGGACTCGATACCGGTCCGAGCATGGGTTATGCGGTCATCCCGGTCATCGTCGGCGATTCCGTCAATGCGGCAATGCTTTCCAACCGTTTGCTTGCACGTGGTGTTAATGCACTGCCAATCATTTTTCCGGCAGTGCCTGAAAAAGCAGCAAGACTCCGGTTTTTCATTACAAGCGAGCATACCAGCGACCAGATCGCGCAAGCCGTGGCGATCACCGCCGAGGAATTGGCAATAGTCCAGAACGGCGGATCTGTGGTTGACCGCTTGGTCAAGGCCGCTCAATAACAGGCAATCCACCGGGTGCATCATCGGACTCAATTAATCCCGATGACGCACCCGAAAGGCATGTGAAGATGATTCGCACGGCCATTTTCCGGTTGCTGCTACTCCCTCATCCCGCCCTCATGCTCATAGCGCGGATCTTTCTCAATTTCCGCCCCGAAGCCGCCGACAAACAGGTCGGCCAGTCGCGGTGGCAGGAGGTTTTGCAAGTAAATCCCGAATGCGAGCGGAAACGGAAAGGCGTATAGTGCCTTGCGTTTCATGATCGCCTTGTACATCAGCCTGGCTGCCTTGTCGGCAGAGATCTCGAAAGGCTTGGCACCATTGTGCCGGATCGACATGGGCGTGGTGACAAATCCCGGGCACAATATGGTGACGCCGACGCCGAACGGCTTGAGCCAGCCGCGTAAGGCATGCCCGTAGGCGATCAGGGCTGCCTTTGTGGCACTGTAGGTCGGCATGTCCGGCAAGGGACGCAAACCCGCCAGAGAGGCGACAAGCACAACCTGCCCCCTGCCCCGCACCCGCATCGCCTCCGCCAGCCCAGACACCGTATTGACCGCTGCCCGGTAGTTGATGTCGATCTGCCGCTCCACTTCGTGCTCGGCCTCCCTTGACCGGTCGGCACCCAACCCGGCTGTCACCCCCGCATTGGCAATGACCAGATCAACCGGATGCTTGCGGTCGAAGGCTGACAAGCTATCCGTCAACGCCACCTTGTCCCGGACATCAAGAGCGGCGATCTCTGCAGACGCGCCTTGCGCTTCAAGCCGCACAGCCAAGGCAGCGAGTTTGTCCCGATCTCTCGCAATCAACAGGAACCTGCGCCCCGGTCCGGCGAGCTCTTTCGCAAGTTCTTCGCCTATGCCACCGCTGGCACCAGTCAGAACTATCGTTTGCGGGTCAAAACGGGCCATGCGACTTAAGCACCTTTTGCGTGTTGTGAGATCTTTTTAAAACCCGGAATGATCGGGACCCGGTCAGGCCGGCTCATTGTTCGGCCCGGCTGTCATCAGGGACAAAATCGAGAGTTTTTATACGGGATGGCGAAGTGAAAGTGCTGCTTTCATTTGGCTAAGGGTCAACTGATCAATGGTGTTTCTAAAGGCCCAGTTTGCGGCCAAGCCAACTCATATGACGGCGGAACGCGGTGACGATCAAGTGGCGCCGGTCGTCCCGCTGGAACTTCAACCGGGAAACCAGAAATTCCGGGCTGCAATGAATGAGGCTCACCGGATCGATCGTGCGCGCATATTCGACCAGGGCGAGATACACCAGCTCGTCAAGGTGCCTGGTACGGGTCCGCTCCGGCGTCGGTGTCAAATCCTGCGTGAGACCCCATCCGGCATAAAACGGCACTCCATGAACCGTGACTTTCTTTCCCCGCAGCAAGGCCTCATAACCGGACAGGGACGAAAATGTTTCAAGTTCGTCGCACGCCTCAATCAGGTCGACAATGTTGGCTTGTGTTGCGACCTCATCCGCGAGTCCTGCCAAGTCGTCCGCTGCGAGCTTGCCCTTGCGAAGCCCGGTTTCAACGTCAGGATGCGGCTTGAATACAATGAAAGCCTCGGGATTGCGATCGCGGGCAAGTTTCAACAAATCCAGATTCACATTCGGCGTGCAAGCGCAGTCAATGGTCGACGATCTGGATTTCCGGATCGCGGCATCATCGGCCACCTGCCCCGGAACGAGAATGATCTTCCGGTCCGTCCGGAAACGAAAATCACGCATCTTGCCGAAATTGTACTTCGACACTTTGGCGTTGACAATTTCCGCAATCAGGTCCCGCCCGCGCTGTTTTTCCGACTCCAACAAATCGCGGACTTGCAACAACTCCTGCAACCGGCTCGCGCGGGACGGGTCATAATAAATGCCGAGATCATCCGTCGCGAGCATTGCTCCGCGCGCAAGGCCTGCGCCCAGGCCGACAGAGCGCAGGAAACCGTCCTCAATCCGGATGACCGGCACCCCCTGATTGCGGCAGGCCTCCTCGATTTCCGCAGTGATTCGACCGGCCCAGCAAATAAGCTGCCCCCCGTCCCGGCGCGCAGCTGTCAATGCCTCCTCCCATTTTTCGTGGAAGGTAACGGGACCACCTGCACCGGAGAATGTGGCATTGATCGACGGGTGGTTCCAGTATTGCGCGCCATAACAATGGCTTGGGCGGCCATTCTGCTGCCAGCGGCTTTCTATCAGGCCGGCAATCTCAAGCGCCTCGTGGGCACTGATCTCGTTACCGTCATAGGGATCGAACCAGGAGGTATGCTCCGTCAACACCCTCTCAAGGCGCTGAAGGTTCCGCTCCGGGTCATTCTCTATATCCAGAAAACGGCGCCAAAACGATTTGCGGCATTGGTTTCCTTTGACAGCGGGCTCCGGATCAAGGGCGGTAACGATGGGCGGGGTCCCTGAAGTACTCGCGACCGCATTCCAGGCCGGAAACCCATGTGTTTCCGAGCCCCGAGCCAAATTCTCGGCAACCGGGCAGTTGCTCCCCTCTTCAACGGGCTGCGTTTGCGCGTGAAGCACTTCAAGCACAACGGCTTCCGGATCCGTCACCCCGCCACGAAGTGCATCAGGCGAAACGAAAACGCTGGTCATCGACGTTGGATAGCCACTGCAACGCATTCCAAAAGCGCCCGGAAGCACAACAAGAATAGGTTTCGATGCTCCCGCCGCACGTACGGCCGATTTGAGACCGGCAGTCTCGAGACCGCAGACAACGAAATCGGCCGAAGACGCAATCCGTTTCCTCGTGCAACCGCCGGTGACGACCCGCAATTGACCGGTCAACTCCAGGAGGGACTTGTCGGCGAGATAATAGCCTCTCGGTTCACGCGGCAAATCGGACATTACAACGGCACCCCCAGTTCCCGCGCGCGCGCCAAACGGGGTGGTTCGGGCAGATAGCCGCCCGGCTCATTCAACTGACGTTTGAGGATGCGCTCTGCGATGTTGGCGGCAGCGGCGGTCACACCTTCCCTGTTGTGGATTGATCCGCGCACCTGAATGCATGCGGCAATCGCTGTCACATAGTCTTGCAGGAGACCCGTGTCAGGGGCTTGCGCGTTTGACCAGAAACTCTCAAGCGGACCCGAATGTGTCAGACCCTCAACATCATAGTGGGCAGGCACCAGACACTTGACCGGGCAACCGGCCAGCAAGGCTTCAAGACCGGCCGTGGAATTCAACGTCACGAGCCCCGTGGCCTTGTCGAACAACGCCTCGAGAGACCCGCCATCAAGATAAAGGACACGCCCTCCCAAGCCGTATTTGTCCTGCAAATCCCTGATCACCTTCGGCCAGTTCTCATATCCCACATCCAGCGGATGGGTCTTGATAACGATCGAAGCCTCCTGCGGCGCATATCCGGCAAAGGATTCGAGGATGACATTCAGAACCTCGGAGAAACTCTTGTATTGGGAGTGGCGGCGCAACTGAAAGTCCCCTTCCAGCTGCAGCGGGAGAATGAAGTATGGTGCCCCACTTTCCTTCAGGCTCTTTATCTGCGCTATAGCTTGCTTGTTCCGGTTGTTTTCGCTCAGCATACGAACAGCGCCACGGGCATATTCCAGAACTGGCGGGTAGATCGTATGCCGCCGATAATTCGGATATAAAAACCGGCAAAAGACATTGGCAAGATTGTAAACAACGTCTGGAACGATCTGAAGATATTGGGACCCGGGGTAGCGAGGCGCCAGATCGACCGGGCCTGCAGTTTTCGCAATCAGGCGTATCTGGCCGGGTTCTGCGGGAAAATGGCTGAGCGTCGACAAGCCGTTCCGTTCAAGCGTCATCCAGCCGGGGCGCAGATATCCCAATTCCGTGACGGCGATCTGAATACCGAGGCCCGCCGCCGCGGAGACCGCAGCTCGATGATACACACGTTGATCCCCGTGCAGGACAAGGTCTGTAATCCGGTTTTCACGCAAGAAACGGCCGATATGGGCCGGCCAGTCCGCAACCGTCCCCCTGTACGGCACCGTGCCTTCGCCATGCCAATGCAGCCAGTCACCGGCACACAGATTGATCCGGAAGACCTGATGTCCGCGATGGCGAATGTTTTCACCAATCAGGCGGAACAAGGGACTGAGCGGCCCTTGCAGGAACAGAAACCGGCGCTCCCGGCGTTCCAGCGTTTCAGCCGCGCCAGGCACGGGTCCACAATTCGGTCTTGCCACGGCGTTCTTTCTGCTCGTCAAAAGTCGTTGCTATGCCAAGTTTCCGCGCTTTTTCAAGCCTCGGAGGTTTTTCCATCAAGGCACCAGGCAAATTGACCGTTCCATCGGCAAGCCGCCGCGCCATTGCCTTTGCCGCCGCATGGCGGCCCTCTGGTGTATAGAAGCACCCCTTGACCTGTATTGTGGCACCCAAAAGCCGCTCCAGATCGTCGACAAGGTCTTTTTTGGGCTTGCTGCCGTCTCGCCAGAACGCATCAAGGGGTTTCTGGCAGGTCAGGCCATCAATATCATAAAGCGCAACCCCCAGAACCTTCGTGGAACACCCTGCGCGCAGCGCATGGATCCCCGTGGTGCTGTTGATGGTCAGGGCCCCGGTCGCATGACGAAGCAACTTGTCGAGATTGCCGCCATCAATGACGTAGACCCGTTTCTTGACGCCATAGTGCCGGGCCAATTGCTTCAGGATCTTCCGCCAAGGCTCTATGCCGTTGTCGAGCGGGTGAACCTTGAAGACCAGCCGGGCTTCCTTCGGCGCATTCTTGGCGAACGACCGGATGACTTCTTCAGCGGCTTCCGCGATGTGATCGAACGGCGAATTGTACCGGAGCTGATAGTCACTTTGAAGCTGAAGAGGAAACACGAAATAGGGCAGTCCGACCCCGATGACATCGTCAATAAGATGTGCCGCCATTTTTTCCCGCGGGCGCGACAACAGCAGACGCGGGATATTGCTCAGATAGTCGATCAGGGGGTGATACAGCTTGTCGCGGACAAAATGCGGATAGGCCAACCGGAACAACACATTGGACATGTTGTAGGTGATTTCGTGAACCGCTTCATTCCAGAACCCGAACTTATAGAGGGGCCGCCGGTCAATCTGGGGCAGTCCGTTCGCCGCCTCCCGAATCACCTCCGGGTCATCCGGGAACAGGGAATGCGCCGACATGCCGACACGTTCCAGTGTGATCCAGTCCGGGCGAAGATAGCCGAATTCATAGGCGCTGCAGTCTATACCCAGCTCCTTGCCAACCTCAGCCGCAGCAACGTGATAGGGAACACGATCTGCATAATAAACGATGTCGGTAACAGCGTGCGTCTTGCAATAGGTGCGCAGCCAGTTCTTCCAATCCTTGAGCCGCCCCCGATAAGAGGTTGCGCGCGCATCATTCCAGCTCAGCCAATCCCCCGCACAAAGATTCACGCGCAGGGTCCTGCATCCAAGTCTTTCGAGCTCATCCGCCACCGTACGCGCAAATATCGAGGGGGGACCCTGAAGGAACAGGAATACACGCGGACTTGGCACGGCCTTGGTCACTTTGAATTTGGTATCGACTAACAAAAATGCGGGAGTATCCGCTCCCGCATTGACACTCAGATTAGACTGGCCTTGAAACAGGTCAGTCGCCCAGATTGCTCACCGTCGAATAATTGCTGATCAACGGTGCGATAATCTGCAGGAATTTGCCGAGTTCCGCGGTCGGATGGTTCGACACGAACAGGATATCCTTGTCCCGCATCTCGAAATCCCGGGACAGGAAGAAGCCGTTGGCATTGCGCAGGTTCAAACGGTAAACGACCGGCACCTGAACGCGCCCAGACGTAAAGGCGGCCTGTTCCGGCTGGAGCCGGCGAACCAGTTCGCTGTCTTCAAAGCGGAACAGGAAGATCCCGGTCGCGTCTGCCTTGTTGTCGTTCAGCCCGCCAACGGTTGCCAGGGCCTCGGCCATAGTCACCGTCTGGGTCCGGAACGGAACAAGCTCGTTCCCCTTGACAGCACCGAAGGTCGAGAACGTCCGCGGACGGTGCGACAGAAGGATATTGTCACTCGGAGAGATCAGGACGTTGTTTTCAGGAAACTCGATCAGATGCTCAAGGCGGGTCGTTGCCGACCGGTTGCCACGCTTCAGCGTCACGACTGTTTCATATGTCGCTTCCCGTGATCCGCCGGCTGTCGCCACGAGATCCAGAAGCCGGGTGTTCTTGAGAGCCAGCGGATAGACGCCCGGCTTCATCACATCGCCGACAACCACCGCCGTCTTGCTCAGCTTCTGCTTCAGCGTCACGAGCACTTGCGGCTCAACCGCCTTGCCGATGAGCTTTTGCTGGATCGACTCGCGCAGCCCTTCAATGGTCAGACCGGCAGCACGCACGCGCCCGGCATAGGGAACAAAAATGAACCCTGTCTCGTCAATTGTCGCAGGAATTGCCCCTGCGCCTTCGGCTGCACTTGAAAACAGTCCGTCGGGAGCAGCTTCCCAAACGCCGATCTGGAGAACATCCCCGACACCAAGCAACGCGCTTGAACCGCCACCGCCCACACCCTTGAACTGGTTCGCGAATGCCAGTGGCCGATAGCTCTTGATCATGCCGATATTGGCGCTGGTCAACTTGATAACGGAATAGTCGCCGACCGTGGAATTCGATTCGATATCCTGGCTGGTAATGTTGATTGCGGACGGACCATCGCCCGGGAGAGCCGCACAACCTGCAAGTGCTGCAGCCACGGCGATTGCTGAAAACTTCTTCATTCTTATCCGTTCCACCCAACCAAGTGCCGTGGTCGTAACATGAGCAAAGCCAGGATGTCCAAGGCTGGTTACAATAATCCCCGCCTTGCACGGCGGCTGTTGTCCCCCTGCAACAGTTACCCATGATTTTGTTAACGATTTGGCAGGACTTGACTTTTTCTTACCCGAAAGGGTCGACCCTTGATTGCAAACGGAGTGACCGGTACACATACAAGCCCAACGCTGCCCGATCCGGCAGGACAGGAGCATCTCATGTCATTACCCTTGGAAGAACAGACCCTGGAGCAAAAGGTCATCATGGCCGCAGGCGAGTTGCATTCCTGGCTACTCAATGATGCCTTGCCCGTCTGGGCGGAAGCCGGACGGGACGCGGAAACCGGCGAGTTCGTCGAAACCGTGACACTTGAAGCTCCCCGCGCAACAACGGCGCCGCGCAGGGCACGGGTGCAGCCAAGGCAAATCTATGTGTATCTCGAAAGTTCAGCTCTTGGATGGGATGGGCCGGGCCATGAGATCGCACGCAAGGCGCTGGACTTTTACCTCGGCGAGTATCTGACGGCAGACGAGACCTCAATCAGCTCCCGCGATCCGGAAACCGGGCAGAAGAACGAGGCCTTCGACCTCTACAATCAAGCCTTTGCACTCTTTGCATATGGCTGCGTGGCACGCAGGCAACCGGAACAGGGCGGGACATTCCTCAACAAGGCCCGCAGCCTCTTGCAGCATTTGCGCGCCACATATTCTCACTCCGACGGCGGTTTTCAGGAAGCGAGCCCGGCAAAGGCGCCGCTGCGCTCCAATCCGCACATGCATCTGTTCGAGGCAGCGCTCGAACTCGAACAATCCGATACGTCAACGGTGTGGTGCGAGCTTGCCGATGAAATCGCAGATCTGGCCCTGACATGCTTTATCGATCCGTTGACCGGAGGATTGCGGGAGTTCTTCGACCTGAACTGGTCACCGATGCCGGGCACATCCGGACGGATCATGGAACCGGGCCACCAGTTCGAGTGGGCCTGGCTTTTGGCCCGATGGGGGCTTTTGCGCAAACGGGCAGATGCGCTGATGGCCGCCCGCCGCCTTTACCAGATCGGAGAGCAGTTCGGCGTCGACCCGGACCGCCAGGTCGCAATCATGGCCCTGAACGACGACATGTCGGTCCATGATCCGATTGCCCGGCTGTGGGGCCAGACGGAATGGATCAAGGCCGCCATCATTCTCGCGCGCATCTCGGTCGGACCCGAGCAAGACGCCTATTTGAACGATATACTGCGCTCGGTTGCCGCCTTGCGAATGTACCTTGATGGCGTATCGGCAGGACTGTGGCGCGACAAGATGCGGCCGGACGGCAGTTTTGTTGAGGAACCCGCTCCAGCCAGCAGCTTTTATCATATCCTCTGCGCAATCAGCGAATTACATGCTTTCGCGGAGGATCTCCGCGCCAGCTAAGACGATTGCGTCCACCCTTTGGCCTGATGGCGAAACCAGAGCAAATCGCGACGCAAATGCGGCCTCCCTTTCAACGCCCTTGAGCATAGGGTCCCGCCATCCACTGTTGCATGGTTCACGAAGCAAGAGATCCAGGGATTTACATGTCAGACGCCCGTATCATCGACGGCAAGGCCATTGCCGCATCCGTTCGAGACGAAATCACCCGCCGCGCCGCGTCCTTGGTCGAAAGCCAGGGAACAAGGCCGGGACTGGCTGTCGTTTTGGTCGGCGAGGACCCGGCAAGCCAGGTCTATGTACGCAACAAGGACCGGACTGCGGAAGCTTGCGGTTTTCACTCGGTCAAGCACACCCTTGATGCGCAGACACCCGAGGCCGACGTTCTCGCGCTTGTGGACCAGCTGAACAACGATCCGTCGATCCACGGCATTTTGGTACAGCTGCCGCTGCCCGCGCATATTGATGAAAGCAAGGTGCTGCGCCTGATCAAACCGGAGAAGGACGTCGACGGTTTCCACCCCGTCAATGTTGGCCTCCTGACCACCGGAGAGCGGGATCATGCACTGGTGCCTTGCACGCCTGCCGGAAGCCTGGTTCTGCTCAAGCGCACCTTGGGCGACACCCTGTCCGGTCAAAATGCCGTTGTGGTGGGCAGATCCAATATCGTCGGCAAGCCGATGGCGAGCCTGCTTCTGCAAGAAAGTTGCACGGTCACGATCGCGCACAGCCGGACCCGGGACCTGCCGGATGTTGTGCGTGCAGCGGATGTTGTGGTGGCGGCAGTCGGGCGTCCCGAAATGATCCGGGGTGACTGGATCAAACCCGGCGCCACTGTGATCGACGTCGGCATCAACCGCATTCCAGCCCCCGAAAAGGGGCCGGACAGGACCCGTCTTGTCGGTGACGTCGCCTTTGACGAGGCGGTCAAGCACGCTGGCGCAATCACACCGGTGCCTGGCGGCGTCGGGCCTATGACCATCGCAATGCTGATGGCGAACACCTTGACAGCTGCCCGCCGGCAGCTCGGGCTTCCGGAGGAAACTCCGCTGTTTTAGGCAACAATCACGCGTGACCAAAATGCAACAGCGGCCGCCATCGAGCGGCCGTTTTCGCTTTGGCCGCTGCGGCAGAAAAGTCACCCAATCACTTGAAAAGTGGCAGCTCCTTGCAACTTTGTAGACGCTCTGCGCGTTAGGGTGATAGGAACTCTTAACCAACTTGCTCTAGCGTCAACAAAGGGCTGAGCAACTAGTTGGGGGCTGTTTCGCGTTTTGCACTCCCCCGTATGGCGACCATCGAACGGGTGGCCCCAACCTGAACAGGCGGTATCAAGTGGTGCGTAGACCGTCTCCCGCGTCTCTTCGGATGAAGAGAGCTTCCGGAACGATGCCGGCGGCAGAGGTTGCTCCTCTGGCGCGCCCTTTGGCATGGCGTGGAAGAAGGCAGTCCCGCCTGGCTGTCAGCGTTGTTTTCACGCTCCTGGTTTGCTTGACACTGACCTCCAGCCCGTCCCTGGCCTTTGAGCTGTTCGGTCTCCGCCTGTGGGGTTCAAAAGAAGAACAGACGGACCCTGTTCCGGATCCCCTCCCCTACAAGCCGGAACTCGTGCTGGCCACACCTGACAAGGACTTGCAAAAAAGCCTGGAAACCGCGTCCCTGCTGATTTCGGAGGAAAAGCAACTTCCCTCGGGCACGGATGGTCTGATCGCGCGCGCGCTGTCGGATCGTGAACGTATCGTCGCAACCCTTTACACCTCCGGCTATTATGGGGGCACGCTCTCCATCCGCCTGGCAGGAACACCGCTGGAAGATGCTCTTGAATCGGGGCAGGTTTCCAGTCAGCGGCCGCTTCCAGTCACGATCTCGGTGGATCAGGGCCCTTTGTTCCGGT
The DNA here is from genome assembly GCF_009711355.1 of Roseibium sp. RKSG952. NCBI lineage: Bacteria > Pseudomonadati > Pseudomonadota > Alphaproteobacteria > Hyphomicrobiales > Stappiaceae > Roseibium > Roseibium sp. RKSG952. The sequence goes on from NZ_SMMF01000926.1 coordinate 53,468, forward strand.
TCGGCAAGATTTCGATCACCGGAACGGATGCCGATGCGGCGACCGCCGGCCTTCAAGCGGATCCCGTTCACTGGGGCCTGAAACCCGGTTCGCCAGCCCGCTCCAGTGAAATTTTGTCTGCCGAAAAAATGATCATCACCAGCCTGCGGGATAAGGGATATCCGACGGCACGTATCGCCGACCGCGTGATCATTGCCGACCACAAAACGAAGCTGCTGGACGTTGAGTTGAAGGTGGAAGCTGGACCAAAAGCCACGTTTGGACAGGTTTCGGTCACCGGCACCGACAGAACCAAACCTGGATTTGTGTCCCGCCAAGCCATGCTCCCGGTGGGCACCGTGTATTCGCCGGAGGAAATCAGCAAGGCCCGGAAACGGCTTGAGGATCTGGAGATCTTTTCGTCAATCAACTTCATCGAGGGCGATATTTCGCCGGTTGACGGGATCATGCCGATCACCATCGAAGTCTCTGAACGAAAGCGTCACACAATCGGTGCCGGCTCCACGTTCTCAAGCACCGACGGGCTTGGCCTTGAAGCCTACTGGACCCGGCGCAACCTGTTTGGCCGCGGAGAATCCTTGTCTTTCGACAGTACCGTCGGGCGCATCGGAGCAACAAGCGCCGATGACATGGAATATTCGGCAAAGGTCACATTCGAGAAGCCGGGCGCATTCGGGCCACTCACGACTTTTACGACGAGCCTCGAGGCCGCACAGGATTCGACAGATTCCTACACCAGCCGGAACGTCACCTTTGAAGCCCATCTCAGCCGCAAGTTCAGTGACCGGCTCACCGGACGCGCCGGAGGCGAACTGTTTTACGCAAACGAAGACGATGTTTTCGGACATGGCGTGTTTCTTCTGGCTGGACTGCCTGCCAGCGCCACATATGACAGCCGCGATGACAAGCTGAACCCGTCCAAGGGCATCTATGCCTATCTGTTCGGCGAACCGGCTTATGACACGCTCTCGGGCAATTCCATGATGTTCATGGAGAGCACGGTTTCGAGCTATCTGGCGCTTGACCGGGCGAAGCGGTTTATTCTTGCTGGAAAGGTCACGGGCGGGTCGATCATCGGCCCCGAAATTCAGGAAATTCCGGCCAGCCGCCGGTTTATTGCAGGCGGGGGCGGGTCCATTCGCGGCTACACCTACCGCAATGTCGGGCCGCGGGTCGATGGCGAGATTGCCGGGGGCCGGTCGCTTCTGACCATGTCAGGCGAATTGCGTTTGCAGTTCACCAAGACCATCGGCGCGGTCGCATTTGTCGATGCGGGCAATGCGTTTGAAGGAACGCTTCCGGATTTCTCGGAAGGCTTGAAGGTGGGCGTGGGCGCCGGATTGCGTTACTTTACACCGGTAGGCCCCCTTCGGCTCGATGCGGCCATCCCGCTCGAACCGGAAGAAGACGATCCTGATTTTGCAATCTATGTCGGCCTGAGCCAGGCCTTTTGAGGACCATGACCTTGCTGATGCGTTTCGTTCGCAGTGTGTTGTGGGTGGTGCTGATCATTTTGGCGCTTCCCTTTGCGCTGCTTGCTTTCCTGCAATTCCCGGTTGGCCAGACATTCGTGTCGTCGGTGGTCAGTTCGCTTGCCAGCAGTGACGAACGAGAGATCACGTTGTCCGGGCTCAAGGCGGGTTTCGGGCTGGATATCGAATTTACACGACTGACCATTGCAGACCCTCAAGGCGAGTGGCTTGAAGTCGACAACGCGGCCCTCGACTGGACCCCGCTGGATTTGCTTTCACGCCGAGTAACCGTCGACCGGCTGGTTGCAGAGCGGATCAGCATCGTCCGGCCGCCTGCCGCAGAGCCAGCCGAAAGCACCCGGACACGGAAGACAGGCGAAGGCGGCTTTTCAATGCCTCTTGGCCTTTCCGTGAAGGTCGATCGCATTTCCGTGCCCCAACTTGACCTCGGCGCCGATCTCGCCGGGTCGGAAATCGCGCTGGCCATCAATGCCGCAATGGACGTGACACCCTCCCCGCTTACTCTGGCGGCGGACCTGAACGTCACCCGGATTGATGGCGTTGCGGGTGAGATCACGTCAACATTTGCCTTTGCGCCCGCGGACGAAACCTTGAGATTCGACATCCGGATCCAGGAGCCCCGCGGGGGCCTTGTTGCCCGCGCCGCCGACATTCAGGATCTGCCTGCGCTCGACGTTGAGCTCAAAGGTGACGGGCCTCTCGATGACTGGGCGGCCAATTTGAGCGTTGCGCTGGATGGACGTCAGACCGCCACGGGATCCGCACGCATTCTGAAGACCGCAAACGCCCGGCGCCTGACGCTTGATCTCGATGGCCAGATCGACCCGCTCGCACCGCCGATCGCTAGCGGATTTGTTCAGGGAACAACTCATCTGAAGAGCGAAATCGATCTTACGAACGCCTTTGTTCCCACGCTTGTGCAGACCACCCTCGAAACCCAAACGGTGAAGGCAGATCTTTCGGGAACCTATGACCCTGAAAGTCAGGCCTTGTCGGCGACGGCCGACATTCTGATCGCTGCGGGCGGAGATTCCCTGATTGCACTCGACATTGACGAGCGCCGTATTGCTGCAGGCCCACTCAGCCTCAAGGCCGAAGCAAACGGGCGGCTTGACGATGCTGCCTGGTCGGCGGACCTGTCCGCGCAAACGCTTCAAACCACCGAAGGTCAAATCGGAAACCTGACGGTCAAGGCCCAAGGGCAAGACGCCAATTTCGACCCCTCCATCCTCGCGGTACCCTTCCAATTAAATGTGGCTGCCACGGACATATCGGCAGCAGATCAGAAACTCGGCCTGTTGAATGGCAACATTACATTCACAGCCAGGGGCCTCGCCAACGGAACGGACCGGGTGCTCACCCTCGACAGGGCCGCGCTTGAGACCCCGGTTGCCAAGCTTGACCTCGACAAGACAACTGCGTCGCTTGATCAGATCGTCACCAGCGGGGTGCTGGAGGTGCCGGATCTGGCAAGCCTGTCTGGCCTCGCAGGCAGAACACTGGCAGGGTCGGCGCGCACCTCCTTTTCCGCAGATCTTGATCCGGCCGACCTGACAGGGTCGGGCGCGATCACCCTGTCCGCGCGGGACGCGAAAACCGGAATGGAAAAGCTTGACGGCTTGCTGATCGGGGAGACCGTTGTCTCCGCGGATGCAACCCTCAAGACCTTGAACGACATCAGGGTAACCAATCTGAAACTCGGCGCCAATGGCTTGACGCTCACCGGAAACGCGGCGCGAACCGGTGAAGACATTCAGGCGGACCTTTCCGGGGATCTCAGCGTACTGTCGCGCCTCGATCCGAGAGTTTCCGGCGACCTTGCCTTTAACGTGGAAGCGGGAGGCACGCTTGAGGCTCCGACCCTGTCCCTCGTTGCAAGTTCCTCCGAACTCCAGTTGTCCGGCACTCCTTTGAAGAACCTGAAGGCGGCCGCATCCGCAACCCTTTCGAAAACGGAACCGGGCGGATCGGTGCAAGTTTCGGGCGACCTCAAGGGCGCTCCCCTGAATGTCACGGCCGATCTCGTCAGCAAGGACAACGGAGCCGTTGCCGACCCGATCGACTTTCGCCTGGCCAGCAACCGCCTGACCGGAAAAATGGCCATAGGCGACCTGAGCCGGGCGCTGGAAACGCTCGACGGCCAAATCAGGATCGATGCACCGGATTTGAGCGAACTTTCCCCCTTGATCCTGACCGAGATTTCCGGCGCGCTGTCCGGAGATCTGGTGGCCCGATCCGGCAGTGATGGGCAGGAAGCATTGAAGGTCGATCTCACAGCCCAAAAAGTGACCGCCCCCGGGGTCGACATCGATGCACTCACATTGGAAGCCTCGACCAGTGCATTGACCGACACCAACAGTTATCGCGCCAATGTCAAGGCCGGCGACATTCTCGCCGGTTCGACACTGGTCAAGTCGGCCACCATCACTGTTGTCCCGGACGGCAAAGGCATCAAGGTCGATGCGACGGCGGCAATGACGGAGGGCGGCGCCCCTGAAGATGTCAGCCTTTCAGCCCGGCTGGAGCAGACAGCAAAGGGCGCAAAGGCAGACCTCCTGAAATTGACCGGCCGTTACCGCGATATCCAGACTGATCTCGTCGCCCCTGCCCATGTTGTTTATGAGGATGGAACGGCATCGATCGACCGGCTGGAGCTGAAGCTTGGCAGCGGTTCCTTGCTGGTTGGCGGCACTGCTGGTGAAAAACTGGACTTCAAGGCGGACCTGAAATCCATTCCGGTCGCCCTTGCCAACAGCGTGCAGCCGGGACTTGGGCTGGACGGCACCCTGTCCGGTACGGTCACGGTGACCGGCAGCAAAACCGCCCCCAAAGTTGTTTGGACCATCAACGGCACGAATCTTACGGCAACTCAGGTGCGTGATAACGGCCTGGCTGCCGTGTCCGTCAACACTTCAGGGACCCTCGAAAACAATATCATCACCCAGAAAACCGTTCTGGACGGCGGCAACGGACTTGGCATGACCGCCTCAGGGACAGTCGGTCTGAAAGCACCGGGAACCCTCGACATCGCCCTTGACGGAAACGCGCCGCTGGCGGCCTTGCGCCAACGCCTGACCATGGCGGGACTGCGCGGAGAGGGCTCGGTCCGGATCGCGGGAAAGATCACCGGCAGCTTCCAGAAGCCGCTCTACAATCTGACAGCAACGCCCACCGGCGTGCGCATGACCAGCCTGAACACCGGCGTGACCATTCAGGACGTGACCGGGACCGTCAGCGTCACACCGGAAGCCGTTTCGATCAATCAACTCAACGGGGCGGTTGCAAGTGGCGGATCGTTCAGTGCTGCGGGCACAATCGGGCTCGGGGCCGGCATGCCGGCTGACCTTAGCGCCAAGCTCGACAAGGCGAAATATGTTGATGCCAGTCTCGTGACGGCGGTGGTTGATGCCGACATCAAAGTGACCGGAGACCTTGCGGGCACAACCAATTCCGCGTTGATCAGCGGAACAGTCACCATCGACAAGGCGGACATTTCCATTCCCGAAACCCTCCCCGGCACCGTATCGCCGGTCATCGTCCGGCATGTGAATGCGCCAAAGGCCGTCCAGCAACAGGTTGCCGAACTCGGCGGCGAGCCCAGAAGCGAAAAGGTCGAGGGCACAAGCAACCCGCCGCGCCTGGATGTGACCCTGAACGCGCCGGGCCGGATCTTTGTTCGTGGCCGGGGGCTCGACGCGGAACTGGGCGGAAACCTGAAGATCATCGGGACGACACAAGCCCCGCAAGCGATCGGCGCTTTCGAGCTGCGCCGGGGACTTCTCAACATTCTTGCCCGGCGCCTGACCTTTTCAAAAGGTGAAATCACCTTCTCCGGATCCCTGACGCCGGTGATCGACTTTGCCGCCACCAGCACGGTCAGCGACACCACGATCACGGTCAGCATCACCGGCAATGCGGACGATCCGAAGATTGCGTTCACCTCATCGCCGGACCTGCCTCAGGACGAGGTCCTGTCGCTTCTTCTGTTCGGCAAGTCGGTCGGAACCCTGTCGCCAACACAGATCGTGGAATTGGCCACCTCCGTGGCGGTACTGACCGGCGGCAGTGACAGCGGACCCCTTGCCCAAATCCGCAAATCGCTCGGACTGGATGTCGTTGATCTCAATATTGATGACGATGACGGACCCGCGCTGGCGGTTGGAAAATACATAAACGATAATATCTATCTGGGTGTCGAGCAGGGAACCGGAACCGGAAGCAGCCGCGTGCAGGTCGATATCGAACTGGATCGCGGCGTCAAGTTGCGCGGAGAAGTCGGCGCTGACGGATCTTCCAAGGCCGGTATCTTTATCGAACGTGAATACTGAAACCCGGATTGTCAAAACCGCCGATACCCTTGCCAAAATCCGCCACCGCCCTGTCGCGCTCCGACACATCGTCATTGGGCGGTTGCAGTCAGCCCACCGGCCATGCAAGGTTCACGGTGAAGCTGCCCCGCTTTCGGTCGGAGCAGTCCAGTCCAAACCCAAAAGGGGAATTCAACGTGGCCATTGGCACACAACCGCAAGGAAGTGAGGCATACATGTCGCGCAGCACCGACTACACATTGGGTGAGCGGATCTGCAGGGCCCGGGACGCCATGGGGCTGTCGACGGCGCAGCTGGCGCGGCGGCTTGGGGTCAAGACATCCACCTTGCAAGGCTGGGAAAGCGACCGGTCCGAACCTCGGTCCAACAAACTAGTGCTTCTCGCCGGACTTTTGAACGTCAGCCCGACCTGGCTCCTGATCGGACGCGGCTCGGCACCGGTGGAAGATGACGGTGCGCCTGCCGATCTCGACAGCATGCGGCTTGCTCTGGACCGTGTGCACAAGCACGCCCTGTCCCTTGCCGAAGAGATCGAGCGCCTGAAGCAGCGGCTCGACGACGCCTGACTTTCCGGTGATGGCCGGATAGCGTCCACTCTTGACGCACATCCGGCCTTGCCCCCCCCCGCGTATCCGCGCAACCTCATTCCTTTCTTTCCTGAATTCAAAACAATATCTGCCCGTTCCGGACCTTGCGGTGCCGGTGGAAGCCGACCTATCACTTTCAACGGGAGAAAACGGCAATCTTGCCAAAGGAGACAAGCCATGGCGCTCGATACAGCACTCACTCGTGAAGCGGTCTTCATTGATGGTTCCTGGAGCGCAGCCGATGGCGGGGGAACGATCGAGGTCACGAATCCGGCGACAGGCGGCGTGATCGGCACCGTGCCAAATTGCGGCCGCGCTGAAACAGAACGCGCGATTGCCGCCGCCTACAAGGCCTTTCCTGGCTGGAAGGCCCTGACCGCCGAACAGCGCGGAACACTGATGCACAAGCTGTGCGACGAGATCATGGCCAATCTCGATGGCCTCACCCGCTTGCTGACCCTGGAAATGGGCAAGCCAATGGCCGAAGCGCGGGGGGAAATCAGCCTTGGTGTCAAATACATCCGGTTCTTTGCCGAAGAGGCGAAACGGGTCTATGGCGATGTCATCCCCTCACCCTGGGGAGACCGGCGCATCATCGTCACAAAGGAACCCGTCGGCGTCGTCGGTTCCATCACGCCCTGGAACTTTCCGAATTCCATGATTGCCCGCAAGCTCGGGGCCGCTTTGGCCGCCGGGTGTCCCATGGTGATCAAGCCATCCGAACTCACCCCCTACTCCGCGCTCGCCTATGGCGTCATGGCCGGGAAGGTTGGCTTTCCAAAAGGCGTCATCAACATTCTTACCGGAGACGCCGCTGAAATCGGTGCGGAGATGTGCGAGAACCCCGTCTTGCGCAAGATCACCTTTACCGGCTCGACCCGGGTTGGCAAGCTTCTCGCAGGAAACGCCGGCAAGCACATGAAAAAGATCTCGATGGAGCTTGGCGGCAACGCCCCTTTCATCGTGTTCGATGATGCGGATCTCGACAAGGCGGTCGAAGGCGCGATCGCCTCAAAGTTCCGAAATTCGGGCCAGACCTGCGTTTGCGCCAACCGGATCTATGTTCAGCACGGGGTTTATGATGCATTCGCCGAGAAACTCAAGGCAGCGGTCGAAGCACAGCTGAAGCCAGGGAACGGCCTCGACGACGGTGTGACGCAGGGGCCGCTCATCAACGAAGCGGCAGTTTCCAAAGTCGAAGCCCACGTCTCCGATGCGCTCGGCAAAGGCGCCCACCTGAAAACCGGCGGCCGGCGGATTACAGGCGCGGGAACCTTTTTCGAGCCGACCATCGTCACCGGTGCAACCGGGGACATGAAGGTCGCTCACGAAGAAACCTTCGGCCCGCTTGCAGCTCTTTTCCGCTTCACCGATGAACAGGAAGCCATCACACTCGCCAACAGCACGGAATATGGCCTCGCCTGTTACTTCTACACACAGGATCTCGGCCGCACTTTCCGCGTCATGGAAAACCTCGAATATGGTCTTGTCGGTGTCAATGAAGGGGTCATCACCACCGAGGTCGCCCCGTTTGGCGGCGTCAAGGACAGCGGTCTTGGCAATGAAGGCTCGAAATACGGCCTCGATGACTATCTGAACATCAAGTACAGCTGTATCGGCGGCCTCGGGTTCTGATACAGGCAAAGCGGGAAGCCGGGCCAGCCCGGCTTTTCGGCCGCCATGCCAGCAGAAACATTCAGACCGCGGCGGACAACATCTCGGCCTCGACGGCACGGAACAGCGCGACATGGTCGATGTTCATCTGTTCGACCCCGCAGCGGACCGCCCGTTCAAAGACAGCGCGTTCAGCGCCGCCGTAAAACATCTGGGTAACCAGGCCCCCCCGCTTGGCTTCCTGCACGAGCCCGGGCGTGATGTCGTCTTCATGGAACTCCAGAATATGTGCATCAAGCGCCACCGCACGCGCGACCGAGCCCACATGTTCGAACAGCACCATCCGGCGGAAATCCGGAACCTTGGCACGCGTCTCGGCACGAATCGACTGATCGAACGAAAACGTCCAGGACTTTTCAAGCAAGCCACGGCGGGCAAGCATGTCCCGGACCCGGCCCGGATCCGCGTCCTTGATTTCCGCATAGACGCCGATACGGCCCATGCACGCATCCAGAAAGACATCCAGCCTCGGAACGCGCTCACCGGAGAACTGCGTGCCAAACCAGCTGCCGGCATCAAGCAGATCGATTTCCGACGCAAGCAACTCACCAAAGCGGCCGTGGCCGTCGGTCGTCCGCTCAACGGTTTCATCATGGTGGACATACAAGACGCCGTCCCGGCTTGTGCGGACGTCCAGTTCCACAACATCAGCACCGAGCTCAATGGCGCCATTCAGCGAAGCCAAAGTGTTTTCGGGCGCATCAAGGCACGCTCCACGATGGCAAATGATTGCAGCTTTTTGCAAAACACTCTCCTAATCCCTGAACAAAGCGCACAGGGGACTCTTCCAAGCCTATCGCCCGGATTTGATGGAAGTAGATCGTGAGTGCCTGATTTTCTTGATAGGCTGATGACAGTGACTGAGAATTTCCGGGACAGTTCGGGAATTTTCCGCGAAGCTGGATCGATCGTATGCTTCTGGAAACGTAGCCCTCTTCCGCGACATGCCTTGGATGACGTGCTGAAACCAAAACACAACGGCCAATGTATCGTCATTTGTTCACAAATACCGAACAGTCAGTCAAATTGCGTACCGAAAAATCTCCAATATGTTGCTTTCATCGCGTTCGACCCCGACCGCGCTCGCACCCTATCGCCAAGGATTGATCATGCTCCGCCTAGCAACTTCCGCTTTCGCCCTGTCTCTCTTGTCGACTGCCGCCTACGCCGAACAGGTGGCCTATGACTTTGACAAGTCCCATTCGAACCTGTCTTTCACCTACAATCATCTGGGCTATTCAACGACCGACGGACGGTTTGGCGAGTGGGACGGCATATTGCTCATCGACCAGGAAAAGCCGTCCAATTCTTACGTTGAATTCACTATCGATACCGACAGTCTTGATACATTCTGGCCAGCACGGGACGAGCATTTGAAAAGCTCCGACTTTTTTGATGTCGCCAAGTTTCCGCAAGCCACTTTCAAGAGCACCAAGGTCGAACAGGTTGCGGAGAAGCAGCTTGAAGTCACCGGGGACATGACAATCAAGGGAATTACCAAGCCGGTAACCCTGACAGTTGATGTGACTGCGATGGGCGAACACCCGATGGCCAAGAAACCGGCTGCCGGTTTTGCCGTTAGAACCGTGTTGAAGCGCTCCGACTTTGGAATGGATCAGGCCGTCCCGTTCGTTGGAGATGACGTAACTGTTGTGTTCCATACCGAAACGCTGGAAAGTGCAGACAACTAGCAACGGCAGGGGGCGCTTTTTGCAGCCCCCTTCCTTTCGGGCCAGAGGAGAGCTGAATGCTTCGAAACTCCTATAGCGGCTATGGCTGGGTCGCGATTTTGTTTCACTGGACCATGGCCGTCCTGATCATTTGCATGTTGGCGCTTGGCCTGATCATGACCAGCATGCCACAATCGAACCCGCTGACCTTTCAGCTGTATCAGTTGCACAAGTCCTTCGGTATTGTCGTTCTCGCGCTTGCGGTTCTGCGGCTCGCCTGGCGTGCCGTCAATCCTGGCCCCAAGCTGCCGGAAACCAGCAAGGCCTGGGAATTGGCTGCCGCCAAACTCGGACATGCCGGCCTTTATGCCTTGATGCTCCTGATCCCGCTGAGCGGCTGGCTCATGGTATCAACCTCCCCGCTCAACATTCCCACCCTGTTGTTCAATGTCTGGCAGGTCCCGCATATTCCGGTCCCCGCTTTTTTCGGCAGCAAGCAACAAGTCACCGGCTTCTTTTCCGAAAGCCATGAATTGCTCGCCTATGTTCTGATCGCATTGCTTGTTCTTCATGTCGCGGCCGCGTTGAAGCACCATTTCATTGAGCGGGACCAGATCTTGCGCCGGATGATTTCGACCGGGCCGGGCCGGGACCCTCAATAGTTCGTAATTCACAAGGATTGTCAGACATGCATACGGTTAAGTTGATCGCTGCCACGGCCCTGTTGCCGCTCGTCTTTGGGTCCCTGCCGGCGACCGCAGCAACATGGGACGTGGACGAGGCCGAGAGCAAGCTCGGATTCGAAGTCAAACAGGGCGATGGCACGGTTAAAGGCACGTTCCCGGACTGGAGCGCGAGTATCGACCTTGACCCCACGGCCCTCGAAACCGCCGTGATCACGGCGCAGGTCCAGACCACCACAATCAACACCGGCGTTGCCGAAGTCGACAGCATGCTGCCCGGGGCGGACTTCTTTGACGTCAACACGTTTCCTGTTGCCGAGTTTCTGTCCCAGAACGTCCGGCTGGTCGGCGGCAACAACTATGAAGCCGACGGCACCCTGTCGGTTCGCGGGATCGTCCATCCGGCCAAGCTGACCTTCACACTCGACATTGACGGCAACAAGGCCCACGCGGTTGGTGAGGCCAAGGTCAAGCGCCTCGACTATGACATTGGCAAAACAGTGAATTCGGACACTTTGGGCAATGTCGTGACCGTTTCCTTCGACCTCAAGGCTGTTCAGCAATAGACGGGCCGGTCACGGCGAAACCGCTTTTTCTTTCGGGGACCGGGCGCTTGGCGTTTCCGGTCCTTTTGGCTTATGAAGGCCCCATAATCAGACCAAGGCGCGTGGGCCTTTGCATCCCTCGCGCACCAGAGACCAAAGGCAGCCTCCCATGAATGCTCCTGTCACCACGCCCGACTACCAGCACAGCTCCCTGTTCCCGCAGGGCGAGGACACGACGCCTTACCGCAAGCTCACCTCGGACTTCGTCCGGACAGAAACCTTCAACGGCGAAGAGGTTCTTGTGGTCGAGCGCGAGGGACTTCGCCTGCTCGCCGAGGAAGCCTTCAAGGATATCAACCACTTCCTCCGCCCCGGTCATCTGGAGCAGCTGAAGAGGATCCTTGATGATCCGGAGGCAACCGAAAACGACAAGTTCGTCGCTTTCGACCTTCTCAAGAACGCCAATATCGCGTCTCACGGCGTCCTGCCGATGTGTCAGGACACCGGGACAGCCATCATCATGGGCAAGAAGGGCCGCCGGATCTGGACAGCAGGTGCCGACGAGGCAGCGCTTGGCGAAGGCGCGCGCGATGCCTATTTCAAGAAAAACCTGCGTTATTCGCAGCTGGCGCCCCTCTCGATGTTCGAGGAAAAGAACACCAAGAACAACATGCCGGCCCAGATCGAGCTCTATGCGGAGGGCGAGGACGCCTACAAGTTCCTGTTCATGGCCAAGGGCGGCGGCTCTGCAAACAAGACCTTCCTGTTTCAGGGTACGCCTTCGCTCCTGACCCATGACCGGCTGGTGGAGTTCCTCAAGGAAAAGATCCTGACGCTCGGCACCGCCGCCTGCCCGCCTTACCATCTGGCAATCGTCATCGGAGGCACGTCGGCCGAGTTGAACCTCAAGACTGCCAAGCTTGCCTCTGCCCGTTATCTCGACACCCTGCCGGAGGCCGGATCGGAACTCGGCCATGCCTTCCGCGACAAGGCAATGGAAGAAGAGATCCACAAGCTGACCCAGGCGACCGGCGTTGGCGCACAGTTCGGCGGCAAATATTTTTGTCACGATGTGCGTGTGATCCGCCTTCCGCGCCACGGGGCCTCCCTGCCCATCGGGCTGGCTGTGTCCTGCTCCGCCGACCGTCAGGCCACCGGCAAGATTACAAAGGACGGGATTTTTCTGGAGCAGCTTGAAATGCACCCGGAAAAATATCTTCCGGAAGTCACCGACGAACACCTTTCGGACAATGTGGTCAAGATCGACCTGACCCGCCCGATGCCGGAAATCCTCGCCGAACTGACAAAACACCCGATCAAGACCCGGCTGTCGCTGTCCGGTCCGCTGATCGTGGCACGCGATCTTGCCCATTCCAAGCTGCGCGACCGGCTGGAAGCGGGCGAGCCCCTGCCCGACTACATCAAGAACCACCCGGTCTATTACGCCGGCCCCGCCAAGACCCCGGAAGGCATGCCGTCCGGTTCATTCGGGCCGACCACGGCGGGCCGCATGGATGCCTATGTCGACCAGTTTCAGGCCGCAGGCGGGTCCATGGTGATGCTGGCCAAGGGCAACCGCTCGGCCCAGGTGCGCCGCGCCTGTCAGGCTCATGGCGGTTTCTATCTCGGCTCGATCGGCGGCCCGGCCGCCCGTCTCGCACAGGACTGCATCAAGAAGGTGGACGTGGTCGAGTTCGAGGAACTCGGCATGGAAGCCGTCTGGAAGATCGAGGTCGAGGACTTCCCGGCCTTCATCGTTGTCGATGACAAGGGCAATGACTTCTTCAAGGAATTGAACCTGAGCTAGAACTGCTCCGGCCCGAAAGGTCCATTTGATACTGGAAAACGGCCCGCTCGGCTCAACGCTTTCGCGAATTGCGATCTGTTTGATTGTGCGCTGCGCACTTAAGCCGACGGGCTGTTTTACACAACGTCGACGCGTCTACACCTTATGTTTTTTCAGCTTGACCAGCCGTTCGGGGCCACTCCAGCGCCCGCAACCAGCAAGCTGAACCAAGCGGTGATAATTGCGCCGGAACTATCCTTTGAAAAGACCTCTGCATATTGAAGCCAATCGAA